>NZ_JACOQG010000008.1:0-139134 GCF_014297245.1 Blautia difficilis
TTTATCCATTGTAATATTTTTTAAGGAGTGATAAATTTATGAACGCAGTAGGTATCGATGTTTCAAAAGGTAAAAGTATGGTTACAATTCTGAGACCATTTGGGGAGATTGTATCCTCTCCTTTTGAGATTAAGCACACATCCAGTGATATCCATTCACTTATTAAACTTATTCATTCTATCGAAGGTGAATCCCGGGTTGTAATGGAACATACCGGCCGCTACTACGAAGCACTTGCTCACCAGCTTTCAGCAGCAGATCTCTTTGTCAGTGCTGTTAATCCCAAGTTGGTCAAAGATTTTAATAACGATTCTCTTCGCAAAATCAAGTCCGACAAAGCTGATTCTGTCAAGATTGCCCGCTACGCTCTTGACAAATGGCAAAGTCTTGAACCGTATAGTATTACAGATGAATTACGCGCTCAGCTAAAGGTCATGAATCGTCAGTTCCATTTCTATGTGAAACAAAAAACGGCTATGAAAAATAATCTTATTGGCCTCATTGACCAGACCTATCCAAATGCAAATACTTATTTCAATAGTCCCACCCGCAGTGATGGTTCCCAGAAATGGGTTGATTTTGTCTCTACATACTGGCATGTAGATTGCATTCGTAAAATGTCTCTAAACGCTTTTGTTGAACATTATCAGAACTGGTGCAAGCGCAAAAAATATGCCTTCAATAAATCAAAAGCGGAAGAAATTTACACCAAAACAAAGGAACTTGTTCCAGTATTTCCTAAGAATGAAATAACCAAACATATCATCAGACAAGCTATCGATCAGCTCAACAGTACTTCCGTTACTGTCGAAACAATACGCACTCTCATGAACGAGACTGCCTCAAAGCTTCCTGAATACTCAATTGTCATGCAGTTTAAAGGGATTGGTCCATCTCTCGGTCCACAGCTTATGGCTGAGATCGGTGATGTAACCAGATTCACGCATAAAGGAGCCCTTACTGCATTCGCCGGAGTTGATCCTGGGGTAAACGAATCTGGTTCCTATGCACAAAAAAGCGTCCCAACATCCAAACGTGGATCTTCAAATTTAAGAAAGACTCTTTTTCAAGTAATGGATGTTCTTATCAAAACCATGCCTCAGGATGATCCTGTATATCAATTCATGGACAGAAAACGCACCCAGGGTAAGCCTTACTATGTTTATATGACTGCAGGTGCTAATAAATTTCTCAGAATATACTATGGACGAGTGAAAGAATATCTTTCTGTTCTTCCTGATCCAAGCTAATTCAAAACTTTTACTTTCAGACCAGCACTGGTTGTGGTGGCCTTATTTTAATGCCTAATTTTTAACCTGTAAAGTTTTTTAACTTTCTTCAATTTTAGTATTGACTTTTTATTTGCAGGCTGAAGTAACGAGAATGCGACGCGCGGTCATTCAAGCGGATATTCCCAATCCGCTTCGCTACTTGCTCATAACCGAATAACTGCTTATTGCTTTTCTCAATTGAAGCAGGGGACTTACTTGATTCGGTTAAAAAAAGAGAATAATGCCCGCTACAATACAACAAGACATTACTCTCTGTATAAATGTAACTGGCTGCCATTTTACAGGCCCTTTAGTTTTGCGCCGCAGCCTTTCGACTGTTTTGCCGATAGTATCTGTTAAATTATACAGTTGTCGGCACACTGGTTTTATTCACAGATACATTATATATATATATTATATTTTCAATTTCTTATTACTGTTTACCGCTAATATTTCCTGCACCGCTGTTTATTTGTTACTGTTTCCTCCGTTCTCAGTAACGTTTATACGCTTTGTAAACACTAATTGCAATATATTATTTGTATATCCCCTGAATAATGTCAACTGCTATTTCCCTTATTTCACAAAATTTATTCCAGATTGCAAATATCAGACATTGTATTTTTCAAACACGCTTTAAAACAGGTCCAATATCTTATAATCAAAGATAAAGGACCTGTTTTTATTATCTGAAATTCATCCCGCAAACTGCAATATTTCCAATAAAAACAGCCAGCTCAGTCCATAGTAAGTAATTACTGCTACAAGGTCGTTGATCGTAGTGATCAGCGGACCGGATGCAACTGCAGGGTCAATATTGATTTTCTTAAAGAACAGTGGGATACAGGTACCTACTGCACTGGAGATCAACATAGCCAGCAACAGTGCCACACCGATACATCCGGATACTGCATAGGAAAACAGAAGTGTTTTTCCCTTAAACAGGTAAATGTACAATCCTATCAGGATAAAGGACAGAAAACCAAGAAGACTGCCGTTACACAGACCAATTCTCATTTCCTTCCACACCAGTTCCAGCTTTTGTTTTCCTGTCAGGGATTCATCCATGAGGACACGGATTGTTACAGCCAGCGACTGTGTACCCACATTACCTGCCATATCCAGGATCAGTGACTGGAAGCACATAATAATCGGAAGTACAGTTACTACTTTTTCAAAAATTCCTACTACAGAAGAAACAACCATCCCAAGTCCCAGAAGAATAATCAGCCATGGCATACGTTTCTTCATGCTCTCCTTCAATGGCTCTTTCAAATCCTCTTCTGCAGTCAGACCGGCCAGCTTCGCATAATCATCACCCATTTCATCATCAACCAGGTCAATGATACTGGCAGATGTGATAACACCCAGAAGCTGATTATCATTGTCAAGAACCGGAATGGAATCCTCAGAGTAGTCCTTCAGTTCCTCAATACAGTCATCAATGCTCTCCTCCGCATACACATACGGATAAGAGGTCACCACCAGATTTTCAAGCAGATCATCCCGTCTGGCAATGATCAGCTCTTTCAGATTGATCGCTCCGTAAAATTTCTGCTGTTCTGTCACTACAAAAATAGTAGAAATATTGTCATTCTTTGCAGCCTGTTCAATCAGACTGCTCATTGCCTGCTTGACGGTCAGCTTATCTGTGATCACAATATAATTTGTGGTCATGCGGCTTCCGATCTCATCCTCATCAAAGGACGCGATCATTTCCACATCACGGCGAACCTCAGGTTCCAGCAGATCGATCAGTATTTTTTTCTTTGTTTTTTCAACTTTATTTAATACATCGGCCAGAGCATCTGTCTCCATTCTGGATAAAATGGCTGCTGCTTTTTTTACGTCCATTTCATTCAGATACTCTGCTGCATTCTCCTCACCTGTATATTCAAAAATATCAGAAAGCATATCTGTGTCCAGAATACGGTACAGTTTGTATCGCTCCTGTACAGTCAGAACCGGTAATACATCAGCCAGGTCATTCTCATGATAATCCTGCAGTCTGGCTGCCATAACAGCCGGAGATGTGTTGCTGCGGATAATCTTCAGAATTTCTTTTGAATAATCCTGTACTCTTTTTTCCATCACTTTTTCCTCCGTTATTTACATAAAAGTACACAAAAAGAAAGCAGTCTGTTACACTTGTTATGTTTACTGCTACCTTCTCTATACATTTTCCAGCACAACAAATGAGTAAGTTATTTCTGTCATCACTTACTCTTGTTCTCTGTCAAATATGTAATTGCATGATTCGGGGGATTTCATAATACAGGATAAGATATAAAAAGACGTGGTAATATATGACTACAGCAGAACAGAAGGGCTGCTATACTCATATACTCTTTTTATTTCAGATCCTGTGCTACTACTTCGCCCATGAGAATCGCAATTATCCATTCTGTTCCACCTGCCTTTTCTTTAAATTTTCTTAATTATCAATTTAGTCAAGCGGATATTCGCAATCCGCTTCGCTACTTGCTTGATTCGGTTAAAAACTGAAATGCACTGTTATTGTAACCGCACCACACTGAAAAAGCAACCCTGTTTTACTATTTTTACATTAAATTTTGTTAATATTAACGTAATGACAGGTTTGCTTCTTTTGCAGACAAATGTTACAATAAAATCACTTTATCAATACTATATTTCACATATTCACAGGAGAATATTTTTTATGTCATTTATCAGTGCTTTTGATGTAATGGGGCCAAACATGATCGGCCCTTCCAGCTCACATACCGCAGGTGCGGCACGTATTTCCTATCTTGCCCAGAAAATGATTGAAGGACCGTTAAAAAGGGCTGATTTTATTTTATACGGTTCCTTTGCCAGAACCTACCACGGACACGGTACAGACCGTGCTCTGCTTGGGGGCATCATGGGTTTTTCCACAGATGATATGCGCATCCGGAATTCTTATGAGCTTGCGCACGAAAATGGTCTGGAATTTTCTTTTACTCCAAATGAAACAGAAACAGATATCCATCCAAATACTGTAGATATCTGTATGGAAAATGAAAAGGGCCAGAAAATGACTGTCCGTGGAGAATCTCTGGGCGGCGGCAAGGTCCGCATCGTGGAGATCAACCATGTACAGGTAGATTTTACAGGCGAATACAGTGCTGTGATCGTGATTCATCAGGATACCCCGGGGGTTGCGGCTTATATCACAAAATGTCTCAGTGACCGCAGGATCAACATTGCATTTATGCGCCTCTTCCGCGAGGGAAAAGGTGATATTGCCTACACCATCGTAGAATCTGACGGCAGACTTCCGGAGGACATTGTCCCCGTGATCCGTGAAAACCCGAATATTCACGAAGTTATGATCGTACAGATGTAGAGAAAGGAGTGTTACTGTGTACAGGTTAAACAGTAACGAAAATTTTTATTATGGACTTTAAAAATGCACAGGAACTGATCGCACTCTGTGAAGAAAGAAATCTTCCCATCTCAGAGATCATGCGGATCCGTGAAATTGAACTTGGGGAAACAACAGCAGAAACTGTGAAAGAAAAAATGACCAGAGTGCTTGAAATTATGCGGGAAGCTGCACGTTCTCCCATTGAAAAGCCGGTAAAATCCATGGGTGGTCTGATTGGCGGAGAAGCCCGAAAACTCAATATTCACTCTCAGGGAAAAAAGGGACTTTGCGGAGATCTTCTTCAAAAAGCCATCACTTATGCCATGGCAACACTGGAAACCAACGCTTCCATGGGACTGATCGTTGCCTCCCCCACCGCCGGTTCTGCCGGAATCGTTCCCGGACTGATGCTTGCAATGCAGGAACATTATCATTTCTCTGATGACGAAATCATCCGGGCATTATTTAATGCAAGCGCCATTGGATATCTGGCAATGCGAAATGCCACAGTCGCAGGTGCTGTAGGCGGATGCCAGGCTGAGGTTGGTGTTGCTTCTGCCATGGCAGCTTCTGCTGCTGTGGAACTGATGGGCGGTACACCGAAAGAATGTACTTATGCCGCATCTACTGTTCTTATGAATATGCTGGGTCTGGTCTGTGACCCTGTGGGCGGTCTGGTAGAATATCCATGCCAGAACAGAAATGCAGCAGGTGTGGCCAACGCAGTTATCGCTGCTGAGATGGCTCTTGCCGGAATTCATCAGCTGATTCCTCTGGATGAAATGATACAGACTATGTTTACAGTAGGCAGAAAGCTTCCTGCTGAACTGCGTGAAACTGCAATGGGCGGATGTGCTGTCACACCATCTGCATGTGAAGCATGTCATATGTGCAGTTAACCTTCTGATAAACTGCAAAGCAGTTATTCGGTGTAAAGCCACAAAGCATTTTCCAAACACACTGCAGATACAAAAAGACTGTCCCTGTATATACCCATTTTCTTCTGCGTATATACAAGACAGTCTTTTATTATTTATTGCATTTTTCCAGTATTTTAGATGTAAAGTGTGTGTCAAAAAACTGTACAAATGGTCCAAATCCAAATGCACCGACCAGGGTTCCAAGACCTACTATACCACCTGACAGCCAGCATACAAGTGCACTGATTCCATCCGTAAAGACTCGGCACCAGAAATACGGAAACTTTGACCATCTGTCTGCCATGATCAGTGAAATGCTGTCATATGGTGCCACTCCCTGATTAGGCAGCTGATACATAGAAATCCCAAGACTTGCAACAATCACTCCTATACATACTGTCACCACTCTCAGAACCATCTGTTCAGGTGCATTGATCACAGATGTCACAAGATTATAGAAAAATGTAACAAAGTATCCCAGCAGCAACGCATTTACAATTGTCCCCACACCGATCAGTTTTCTTCCCCATATGATTTCTATGACAAAAAATCCCACATTGAGCAAAATCACAAATCGGGGATATTCAATCCCTATACATTCTGCCAGTCCCATAGCCATTCCTGTAAAGGGATCATTTCCAAGCCCTGAAAGCTTAAAGATCGCAACTCCCAGTCCCAGAATAACATTTCCAACAAACATCACAAATACAAACTTCCAGTTTATTTTTTTTATTCGTTCTCTCATTTCCTTTTTCTCCGTAAAATCGATTAATTATATCAAGAAGTAAAGTACTTTACAACAATCTTTCCGGAAATAGCAACCAGAAATATTGTAAAAAAAGCCGCTGTTTTTTATTTTTCCACTAAGATTTTTATATCCGTACTTCTTCATCCATTTTAAGCAATGCACTCTTAGCCACCTGATCCGCTTCTTCATTGTAGTGATTGCCTGTATGGGCTGCGATTTTACAAAAAGAAATCTTTATTTTCTTTCCTGCTTCCTGCATTTGGGCTGCGTATTTGCTGGTCAGTGGTGTTTTGGCTCTCCATACACCTGTTACCCATTTCTCTACCCCTTCATAATCATAGCGGATTTCCACAGCCGGATATTTGTTTTCTATAGCCCAGTTTACTGCAGTCATAGAACCAAGCATCTCCCCTGCCACATTCCGGATGGCAACTCCTGCAGGATCGCTTCCGCTGCCTGATTTGCGGACTTCCTGTCCGTCCGGTGTAAGAATCACACAGCCAAAAGCATATCTGCCAATACTTTTTTCAAAACTTCCGTCCACATAGGCAATGACCATATTTTCAGGTACTTCCACGATTCCTGCCGCCTCTTTTGCTTTATCACCGGATACATTTCCTGCTGTCTCCATGTTCAGAAAAGCCAATGCTTCCTCTTTCTCTGTAAATCCCCGAAACTCAGCTCCTGAATATCCGCTCACTGCCTTCTGGCACTCCGCCCATGTAGCAAAAAGTCCTGTTTTATGTCCCTTGCGTACTGCATATATTTTCTTTTTTGCCATAAACCCTCCTGAATACTCCCTATTGTTAACTCGCATTACTTTACTGTTTTGATTAATACTATATAGTCTTTCTTTCTATCAGGCAAGTTATATAATGAAAATTCCTCAAAAAATCATAATAGTATAGGAATTTACAAAAAAATCAAAAGATAACGAAAGAAAAATAAAAAGATATATGATAAACTGTCTTTGCTGACCGATAAAAACAAATTTATATATGAATTCTATCGGCATCATATATTTCAGATAGGGGGATATCACATCGGATGAAAACAAATTATAACAGAACACTACAGGCCTGTTTTATTGGATATGTAGTGCAGGCTATTGTCAACAACTTTGTTCCGCTACTGTTTCTTACATTCCAGAGCAGTTACGGAATTTCTCTGCAGAAGATTACACTTCTGGTTACTTTTAATTTCGGAATCCAGCTTCTGGTAGATCTGGCATCCATCGGCTTTGTAGACAGAATTGGCTATCGCGCCTCAATGATCCTGGCACATGGGATGGCAGCAGCAGGGCTGATTCTTCTCACTGTATTGCCAGAATATCTGAGTGATCCATTTGCCGGACTTCTCATAGCAGTTATGGTCTATGCCATTGGCGGTGGTTTATTGGAGGTACTGGTAAGCCCTGTTGTGGAAGCCTGCCCTACAGACAATAAGGAGAAAGCAATGAGCCTTCTTCATTCCTTTTACTGCTGGGGACATGTGGGGGTGGTACTTCTTTCTACGTTATTTTTCCGTATTTTCGGTATTTCAAACTGGAAATATATGGCACTTGTATGGGCCTTGATTCCTGTTATAAATGGAATTCTTTTTACCAGGGTCCCATTTGCTCCGTTACTGGATGACGGAGAAAAAGGGATGACGGTGGCAGAGCTTTTTAAGAAAAAAATCTTCTGGATCCTGATGCTGATGATGCTCTGCGCCGGAGCCAGCGAACAGGCTGTAAGCCAGTGGGCCTCTACTCTGGCTGAGAAGAGTTTTGGAATTAACAAGACCATTGGAGATCTGGCAGGTCCTATGGCATTTGCAATTCTCATGGGAAGCTCCAGGGCATTTTACGGAAAATTCGGAGATAAGATCAATCTGGAACGCTTTATGCAGTACAGTGCCATTCTGTGCATGATTTCCTATCTGATGATTGCATTTATCCCTGTACCTACGCTTGGGATTCTTGGCTGTGCAGTCTGCGGTCTATCTGTTGGTATCATGTGGCCGGGAACCTTCAGTATGGCAGCCGCCTCTGTAAAGCGAGGCGGAACAGCTCTATTTGCGCTTCTTGCCCTTGCAGGGGATGTAGGATGTTCTTCCGGACCAACTTACGTGGGGATGATTTCAGGAGTTCTAAACGATAACCTAAAACTTGGCATCTTCGCAGCACTGGTCTTCCCTGCATTGATGATAGCAGGAATTAAGATGATCGGAAGACTGAGAAAATACGATTGAATATATAGTTTCCCTTTTATTATTTATAAAGCTTTACATAATTACTACAAAACCCAGTTGACAATTCCCTCTCTCCAAATGTATAATGTAACCCAAGAAAACATTTGTCCACCCTATCCGGACAATGAATATCTCTATCTATCAGCCAAATGCCATGACAGGGAGGAGTACACAACCCCGGGAAGCACAGAGAGGAAGCGGTCGGTGCGAGCTTTCGTGAACGAATTGTAGAAGTAGCCCTCGAGCAGTGAACCCAACCGCATCTCCCGTCTGATCCACAGATCTGAACAGACATGCCAAGTAGGCTTCAACGTCAGTTCCACGTTACAGGAACACAGTATATCAGTACTGACAAAGTGCAGAGCCAGACTCTGAATACAGGTGGTACCGCGGAAGATTATTTTTCGCCCTGGGCAATAAGCCCGGGGCGTTTTTTACTATATTTAGATATCAAGGGCAAAAGGTCAAAAAGACGTTCGTGCTTGCACGATAAAACTTTTGAACTTGGGACCCGCCAAACATAAGAAAGTAGCGATTTACATAGTAAATCAGCGGATTTCGAATGTTTGAGAATTATCCCGGCAAACCTACCTTCCCCCAGCAGAATCAGCACAGCGCCATTCTGCTCCCCTGTATTTGCCAATGCACAGCTCAGAAATTTATTTGTTTGGTGTGCATTTGCAGGAGTCGTGTAGATCTTAGTGCCTGAAAATCTGCGTTGTTCAGAAAAATCTCACTGTCTGAGCGCAGCGAGTTTGAGATTTTTCTGAACGCTTTTAGTAGATTTTCAGACACTTAGAGTTCCTAGGCTCCGAAACCGCACCCGAAAACAAATAAATTTCCGAGCGTACCTATACCATACAAAAAGGAGGTCCCCCATATGAAACAAATATCCGGCAACAAACTCTTAGTCAAAGCCTTAAAAGAAGAAGGCGTAGAATACCTCTTCGGCTACCCCGGAGCCTGTACCATCGACATCAGTGATGAACTCTACAAACAGGACGACGTCAAAATTATCCTCCCCCGTCACGAACAGGCCCTTGTCCACGAAGCAGACGCCTACGCCAGAACCACCGGAAAAGTCGGTGTATGTCTGGTAACCAGCGGCCCCGGCGCAACCAACCTTGTAACAGGACTTGCAACCGCCAACTATGACAGCGTACCTCTTGTATGCTTCACCGGACAGGTAGCCCGCCACCTGATCGGCAACGATGCATTCCAGGAAGTAGACATCGTAGGAATCACCAGAAGCATCACCAAATACGGCGTTACTGTCCGCAAACGTGAAGACCTTGGAAGAATTATCAAAGAAGCCTTCTATATTGCCCGCACTGGCCGTCCGGGACCTGTCCTCATCGACCTTCCAAAGGACGTCATGGCAGAACTTGGCAGCGCAGAATATCCTAAAAATGTAAACATCCGCGGTTACAAACCAAACACAGATGTCCACATCGGCCAGCTCAAACGTGCCATCAAACTTTTAAATAAAGCAAAACGTCCCTTATTCCTGGCCGGCGGCGGTGTAGTAATCTCCCGCGCCCACGAAATCTTCCGTGAAGTAGTAGAAAAAACAAAGGTACCAGTTGTCACAACTGTAATGGGAAAAGGCTCCCTCCCTACAGACCACCCGCTCTATATCGGAAATCTTGGTATGCATGGTGCCTATGCAGCAAACATGGCAGTCAGCAACTGCGATGTGCTTTTCTCCATCGGAACCCGATTCAATGACCGAATCACCGGAAAGCTTCATGAATTTGCACCACATGCCCAGATTATCCACATTGACATTGATACTGCATCCATTTCCAGAAATATTCAGGTGGATATCCCCATTGTTGCTGATGCAAAAGAAGCTATCACAAAGATGAGTGAATATGTACAGGAATGTCCTACCGGCAAATGGCTTGAGCAAATCCAGGCATGGAAAGAAGAACATCCGTTGAAAATGCGTCCAAACGATATGTTAAGTCCCATGGATATTCTGAAAGAGATCAATGAACAGTTTGAAAACAGCATTATCGTAACAGATGTAGGACAGCATCAGATGCTTGTTTCCCAGTATGCTGAAATCACAGAGGGTAAGCAGATGATCATGTCCGGTGGTCTGGGAACCATGGGCTATGGCCTTCCGGGCGGTATCGGAGCCAAAATCGGAAATCCTGACAGACCGGTCATCGTTATCTCAGGTGACGGCGGTGTACAGATGAACATTCAGGAGCTTGCAACTGCAGTTCTGGAAGAGCTTCCTGTTATACTGTGTATCTTTAACAATGAATATCTTGGAATGGTACGCCAGTGGCAGAAGCTTTTCTACGGCAAGCGCTATGCCATGACCAACCTGCGTGCAGGAGCACTTTCCCGCCGCACTGAAGGTATGGAATATCCACAGTACACCCCGGATTTCATTAAACTTGCAGAGAGCTACAGAGCAAAGGGAATCCGTGTCACAAAGAAAGAGGAAATTGCGGCAGCCTTTGAGGAAGCCAAAAAGAATACAAAGGCACCTACAGTAATCGAATTCATCATTGACCCTGAGGAAATGGTTTATCCTATGATCAAACCAGGCGGAACTCTGGAAGATATGATTATGGACTGTTGATCAGGAGGAATATTATTATGGATAAAGGAATGAAAAAAAGATGGATTTCTCTCTATGTTGAGAACCAGGTAGGTGTTCTGTCCAAAATTTCCGGTCTTTTTTCCGGAAAATGTTATAACCTGGACAGTCTTACAGTAGGAACAACAGAAGACCCTACCGTATCCCGAATGACGATCGCAACTGTCAGTGATGACGAAACTTTTGAACAGATTAAAAAGCAGTTAAACCGTATGATTGAGGTGATTAAGGTTATTGACTTCACCGACGTATTTGTCCGCATGAAGGAGATTCTGTATATTAAGGTTTTCAACTGCTCCAAAGAAGATAAGGTTGAGCTATTTCAGATTGCCGAAACCTTCAAAGCAAAGGTCATTGACTACGGCAAAGACAGCCTGCTTCTGGAATTTGTCCAGACAGCAACCAAGAATGATGCAGTAGTGAAACTAATCAAGGAAGAATTCCACAGAATTGAAGTGGTGCGTGGAGGAAGTGTAGGAATTGAGTCTATCAGTATGATGGAACGTTAAATCTCACTATCAATCATTTCTTACAGGATATAGAGTTACTGTTCACTCCGTTCACAGTAACTCTATATCCTGTATTTATTTTCAAACATGCTATAAAACATTGCAGTTTTTTATCAAATGTGTTATTGTTTACGGGAGCGTTATTCGGAAGAAAATGCATCTGTTTTCCACATCTGGCAGTCTGGTGGAGCAAATCATCCACTTTGCAGTCTGGTTAAATTTGTGAGGCGACCTGTAAGGCGTCTACACACTGGAAATTTTTACCGGAAGATATTTCTTATTTCATATCTTTTTATTCTGATGCAGATTTTTCAAAACGCTTAATCCCCATACTCTAAACTGTCTGAAAAGCAGGGGACGCATTGCGCCGTTTTATCAGACCAAAAGGAGAATTTATATGAACGCAACAACTACAACAACAAACGTAGCAAAAAAGAGTAACACTCTTTACATGGTAGAACTGGCTATGATGATTGCCATTATTCTGCTCATGTCCTTTACCCCGCTGGGTTACCTTCGTACTCCCGGCTTATCCATCACTCTTCTCACCATCCCGGTAGCTGTAGGTGCCATTATTCTTGGACCGAAGGGCGGAGCTGTATGTGGATTTACTTTCGGTGCAACCAGCTTCTATATGGCTGTTACAGGAAGTTCTGCTTTCGCAGCTGCACTTTTTAATATCAGCCCGGCAGCAACCTTTATTGTATGTATCGTGGCACGTGTACTGGAAGGATGGATCACTGGACTTATTTTTGCAGCATTACATAAATCACCGGCGAAGAAATTTTCCTATTACATTGCTTCACTGGCATGTCCGTTACTGAATACCTTCTTCTTCATGGGCTTTTTATGTCTCTTCTTCTACAACACTGATTATATTCAGGGTATTGTTTCCACCCTTGGTGTAAGTAATCCGATTGTCTTTGTGGCAGCCTTTGTAGGAGTTCAGGGACTGATTGAGGCAGGTTTCTGCTTTGTAGTGGGAAGTATTGTTTCCAAGGCACTTTCTGTAGCACTGAAACGTGCATAATATTTAATAAAAAGTCCCTGATTACATTGTCACTGTAGTCAGGGATTTTTTATCAGAAGGAGATTTTTATGTCATTACTAAAAGAGATTTCTATTACAGAGTTTACAAATTTACGCATCGGTCATGCCTCGAATCATGACGGGCAGACCGGTGTAACTGTTCTTTACTTTCCACAGGGAGCAAAGGTGGGATGTGATATCAGCGGCGGTGGTCCTGCCTCCAGGGAAACACCTCTCACCTCTCCTGTCACCGCCGACAATCCCATCAACGCTATTGTATTATCCGGCGGATCTGCCTATGGACTGGCTGCCGCTGACGGTGTGATGAACTATCTGGAATCACAGAATATAGGTTATAACACCGGTGCAGCGCTGGTTCCCCTTGTGTGTCAATCCTGTATCTATGACCTTTCCTACGGAAACCCTAAAGTACGCCCAACTGCAAAAATG
Organism: Blautia difficilis; assembly: GCF_014297245.1. Classification (NCBI taxonomy): domain Bacteria; kingdom Bacillati; phylum Bacillota; class Clostridia; order Lachnospirales; family Lachnospiraceae; genus Blautia; species Blautia difficilis. Next base: position 13,147 of record NZ_JACOQG010000008.1, read on the forward strand.
GGCGAGGAAGCCTGCCGTCAGGCATTTTCCGGAACAGATACCAGAACCGGAAATATCGGTGCAGGTACCGGTGCAACTGTGGGAAAACTCTACGGCATGAAACAATCCATGAAATCCGGGCTTGGGATTGCCGCTGTATCTGCCGGTGATTTCCAGATGGCTGCAGTGGTAATTGTCAATGCAATAGGGGATATTTTTAATCCGAAAAATGGCCAGAAAATTGCCGGACTAAAAACACCTGACAGAAAAGACTTTCTAGACAGTGTCCAGGAATTATACCGTTTTATGACACCTCACGATCAGTTTACCGGCAACACCACCATCGGGGCAGTGATCACCAATGGGGCATTTTCAAAAGCTGAGCTGAACAAAATTGCCTCTATGACCCGCTGTGCCTATGCCAGATGCATCAATCCTGTAGCAACTATGGCAGATGGCGATTCCATCTATGCAGCAAGCATTGGTGATGTTTCTGTGGATATTAACATGGCCGGAACCCTTGCTGCAGAAGTCATGGCACAGGCTATCCAGAATGCCATCCATACCTCTCAGATTCCGGATGAAGAATTTCTGAAATATGTATAGCAATCCACTATAAAAGCGCAGAGATTATACTTTTTTCTCTGCGCTTCTATTATTATTCTTTCCTGTCTTCATTTTTCATTTGTGCTTTTGCCTTTCGCCCGATCCGTGCACTGCTGTTCATAATACTGGCTCGGGTAATCTTATCATTTCCAAATTTCATACGTATCTCATCCATGGCTGCATCCAGCTTTCTGCGGCGTTCTTTTGTTTCTGTATTTTCAAACAGTGACATCTGTTCAAAGGAACCGTCCGTAAGACCGGTCAGTGCCACACCGATCAGGCGCAGAGGCTGTCCTTTCCAGAATTCTGTAAAAAGCCTGGTCGCATTTGCATAAATTTCATCTGTAAGATCTGTAGCATTTTCCAGCTTTGTCTGATGAGAACGGTTTCGGAAATCTAATGTCCGGAAAGTAACAGAAATACATCTACACTTCTTTCCTTTTCTGCGCATTCTGGTGGCCAGAACATCACACTGTTCCAACAAAATGGGCAACACCTGTTCTGTGGAAGTAATATCATCGTTAAAAGTAGTTTCTACACTGAAGCCCTTTGCCTCATCCGGTACTGCCTTTACAGTTGAATGATCGATGCCTCTGGCATATTGCCAGAGCTGGTGTCCCGGCTTTTCCCCCAGCCAGCACTGCACATTGGCTTCCCGTTCTCTCGCCAAATCACCGATAGTACGGATTCCCTGATTCAGAAGCTTCTGCTCGGAAGCTTTTCCCAGAAACAGCAGGTTACGAATAGGAAGGGGCCACATTTTCTCCGGAATTTCATCTGGGAACAAAGTGTGTACTCTGTCCGGCTTCTGAAAATCCGATGCCATCTTTGCCAGCAGCTTATTGGTAGAAATTCCCACATTTACTGTAAATCCCAGCTCTCTGTGAATTTTATCTTTCAGCTCATAAGCTGCAGCCACAGGATCAGGATAGATCAGAGAAGTACCCGTCATATCCAGAAACACTTCATCAATGGAAAAGGATTCCATCACAGGTGCAAAAGAAGCACAGATGGACTTAAATGCCCGGGAACATTTATCGTATAATTCAAAATCACTGGGAACGATCACCAGATTGGGACATTTCCGAAGAGCCATGGCTACGGGCTCGCCGGTCTGGATCCCGTATTTTTTTGCAGGGATAGATTTGGCAACCACGATACCTGTCCGTTTCTTTGGATTTCCTCCTACGCAGGAGGGAATTTCCCTGAGATCCGGCAGTCCCTGGCTCACCCTTCTGGCTGATTCCCAGGAAAGAAATGCACTGTTTACATCAATATGAAAAATTAGCCGTTCCGTACTTTTCACTGTTCTGCCTCCTCTGCTCCTGCCGCTTAATCATAAGTCAAGCGGATATTTGCAATCCGCTTCGCTACTTACTTTTATCTTAACACAAACGCAAAGGCAGAACAACCAATTGCCGGAATCATCAGAATGATTGTTACTTTACCGTAAATCTGCAAAACTGTGCACAGCCTGTACTCTGTTTCTGTTCAGAGTGTACATACATTCCCACTGTACAGCCGGTAAAACCGCCTGCCGCTTCTGTACACATATGGCTGATATCCACCTCCCTGATTATACATTGTGATTTTTCTTCCGTCTCAGGCCAAATCAGCCATACCTGCGCCAGGCTTTGGTCTACGCTCAATCTCAGGGTCTGCATACCTCTTTTCTCTGTTTTCTTTTCTGCAAGTATTTTCTCTGTTCCATTGATACATACTGTGACATAGATATAGCCGTCTGCCCCCACTTCTCCATATTCTGCCAGAAGATAATTCTGAGAATTCTGAAGATAGGCAATTCCGGCTCTGTCACCTTTTTCTCCTGCTTTTAACAAAAACTCCGTCTCTGCCTGAAATCTATGGTGCTTTTGTCTCACCGCAACATACGAAGGACTTCCATTATCCCCAATTGCCACAGCTTTTGCAGGAAGTTTTAAACATTCTTCCTGTTCATCTATTGTATAAGCATTCGGCTGGGGATTTCTGAGCATCATAAAATCCAGTGGAAGCTTTTTATCTGTCATATTTTTGAAACTGTAATTTCTGACTTCATTCAGTTCTCCGGGCATAGAGTTATCCTTCTCACCAGGCAGACAGATTTCCTTTTCCAGCATTCCTACTCCCGGGTTTACCACCGGCCAGTCATCCTCCCACTCTACCTTTGCCAGAAAAGTCTCTCTTCCCAGAAATGTCTTTCCGTCCACAGGTCTGCAGCCCAGAACAACCATAAACCAGTTTCCCTGTTCATCCTCAGTCAAATCGCAATGTCCTACACAGGTAATCTCCGCATTTTTTCCCAAATGTCTGTGCGTCAGGATCGGATTTGTCCCTGCATATTCATAGGGACCAAAAATATTTTTACTCCTGGCCACCATTTCACTGTGATGCTCCGCTGTTCCACCTTCTGCATGAAAAATATAGTAATAACCATTTCTTTTATAAAGATGAGGACCCTCCGGCCAGATTGCATTTCTCTGGAATCCATATAAAACAGGATGCGCCTCCCCTTCTAGCCTGAAAGTCTGCAAATCCAGCTTCTGTATCCATATTTCGCAATCACCATTGTACCTGCCGCCACGGGAATTTTCTCTCTGTCCGATATAATAACAGGTTCCATCCTCATCAAAGAATAAGCTAGGATCGATTCCCCTGGCATTTTCCAAAAAATGAGGTTCTGACCATGGACCCTGGGGATTTTTTGCAGTTACTATAAAATTTCCACCGCCAGATACATTAGTAGTGATCAGATAAAAAGTTCCCTCATGCCACCGAAGTGTAGGAGCATAAATCCCCTCATTATGTTCACAGCCCTGTAAGGGCAGCTGGCTCTCCCGTGTCAATATATTGCCAATCTGCTCCCATTGTGCCAGATTTCTGCTGCGAAATACAGGAATTCCCGGAAAATATGCAAAAGTAGATGTAACCAGATAAAACCACTCTCCCACCCTGCATATAGACGGATCCGGATAAAAGCCACTTAAAATCGGATTTTTACAAGTTATCATAGATTATTTCCTCCCGTAAATCAAATATGATGTCTGTAGACTCTCTTATATGCTTTTCAGCAAACCCTATATCAGTGAATGCCAGATCACAAAATCTGGCACTCTCCATTTATTTTACAATATATTTTTATTTTTGATAAATTTTCTGCATGAGAACATTCTGCATTGAATATCAGGTTTCTGGCTGCATTCATATAATTCACATAATCTATATTAGTGGTATACCACACATTCTCATGGCCTGAAATCTCTCTGCAGAAGCTTTCCATTTGCTCCCATGTCTGTTCCCGGTCAAACTCAAAGCTGTGTCCCCATACATAGAGAAGAGGAAGCTTCTGATAATCCGGTTTATGCAAAAACTTTTCTGCAATTCCCCTGAATGCATCATTGTGATGACAGGACGGAGTCCACCTCATAAAATCCTCCGGAATGCGGAAATTTCCTGTAGACTCCACGGTCCTGCTGTATGCAAACCCAAGATTCTTCAGAGTATGAATGACCCTTTCGTCATATTCTCCAAATGCATAAGAACATCCCCTGATAATCCTTCCCGTTTCTCTCTCCAGACTGCATCTGTCCTGATAAAATTCCTGAACCAGCCTTTCCTGCGAAAGATGTGTGGGATACTCATGTGCAACACCATGGCAGGCAATTTCATGTCCCTGATATAAACTTTTCAGTTCTTGTGTTTTTATAAATCCCTCTGTATCCAAAGTCCCTGAGTTCAGATGAAATGTTGCTTTCAAATTATATTTATTAAAAATATCAACCAGTCTTCTATCAAAAATCTGGCCATCATCATAACTGAATGTAACTGCCCGGTCTTTCCACTGCGGATAAAACAATTCAAATTTCATAGACTCAGTCTTCTTTCTCCCAGATTATCTTTACAGGTGCTGTTCCGGTAAGCTCTATACTTCTTTCATCCGGCTGGCTGCAGCCTGCAAAAATCTCATATTTCCTGCCATCCTCTACACGTTTTCCATTTTCATCTACCACTGTAAATGCCTTTTCCCAGACAGGAACCATAACTTTTCTGCGTTCTCCTGCTTTTACAAAAATTCTCTGGAATCCTCCCAGTGCAGGATTTGGAATTGCATTTTTACTGTCAAGATTTTTTACATAAACCTGAACAACATCCTCCGTATCTGCATTACCCTTATTATATACTTCTGCCTCTACTGTTATCTGCCGTCCGCACTGTCTTACCTCTGCATTTTCTACTTTTACATTACTGTAGGTAAGTCCATATCCAAAGGGGAACTGTGCTTTTCCTTCCATATAACGATAGGTTCTGCCTTTCATGGAATAATCTGTAAATTCCGGAAGTTCTTCAAGGCTCTCATAAAAGGTAACCGGAAGTTTGCCGGATGGGGAGTTTTCCCCAAACAGAATTTTTGCTGCCGCTTTTCCGCCCTGGCTTCCCGGATACCACAGAACCATAACTGCATCAAATTTCTCTGCTGCATAGCTCATATCAATATCACTTCCTGCCATCAGACAGAGAACCACCGGTTTTCCGGAACCAGCCATTGCTTCCATTAAATCAATCTGAGACTGAGGAAGCTTCAGGCTCTCTTTGTCTCCGGATGCATAGCTGTTTCCGGTATCTCCTTCTTCACCTTCCAGTGTCTCATCCAGACCTACACAAAGAATCACCACATCACTGTTTTCTGCAACGATCTTAGCTTCCGCAAGACGATCTCTGCTGAATGCCAGAGGTTCTGTCCTGTCTCTAAACAACTCGCTTCCTACAGAACTAAGAATTCTCACATCCTCACCTACATAATCCTGGATTCCCTCCTGGATTGTAATATATCTGGATGCAGTTCCATGGTAGTTTCCAATCAAAGCCTTTCTGCTGTCTGCATTAGGTCCCACAATTCCGATTGTTTTGATATTCTCTTTTTTTAATGGAAGAATTCCATTATTCTTCAAAAGTACAAAGCTCTTCGCTGCTGCTTTCTCTGCTGCTGCCAGATGTTCTGCTGATTCTACTTCCATATAGGAAATATCATCATATTCACTGCCATCAAATAACCCAAGAAGATATCTGGTAGTAAAAAGTCTTACTGCTGATTCCGTAATCCTTTCCTCTGTGACAAGCCCCTTTTCATATGCTTTCATAATATGAAGATATGTATTTCCACAGTTCAGATCGCAGCCATTATTAATGGCAAGTGCTGCTGACTCATAAGCCGTATTAGTCACCATATGATGTTCATGGAAATCTCTGATCGCCCAGCAGTCTGATACAAAATGTCCCTGGAACTTCCAGTCATCTCTCAGTTTTTTCTGCAGAGCAGGGCTTCCACAGCAGGGTTCTCCATTTGTGCGGTTATATGCTCCCATAACTGCCTCTACATCAGCCTCCTCTACCAGGCTTTCAAATGCAGGCAGATAAGTTTCCTCCATATCTTTTGCAGATGCCTTTGCATCAAACTCATGTCTGATCGCTTCCGGTCCGGAATGCACTGCAAAATGCTTTGCACATGCCGCAGCTTTCATAGTTTCTCCATTACCCTGAAGAGCTTTTACAAAAGCTACTCCAAGCTCTTTGGTCAGATACGGATCTTCCCCGTAAGTTTCATGGCCTCTGCCCCATCTCGGATCACGGAAAATATTTACGTTGGGAGACCAGAATGTCAGTCCTTTATAGATATCTCTGTCCTCTTCACTGGAATATGCATTGTATTTTGCACGTCCTTCTGTTGCTACAATATCTGCCATCTCAGCTACGCAATCTCTGTCAAATGTAGCAGCCATGCCAATTGCCTGCGGAAATACAGTTGCCTGTCCTGCCCTGGCTACCCCGTGAAGTCCTTCATTCCACCAATTATAAGCCGGGACACCAAGTCTCTTTATAGCCGGCGCATCATATTTTAACTGACTGGCTTTTTCTTCCAATGTCATTTTGGATACCAGTTCCTGCGCTTTCTTTCTTGCCTCGTCTCTGTTCATACAAGCCTCCTTTTACACATTCCTTTCATACATCATCCTTTTACAGCACCTGTAGTCAGACCTTCTACGATCTGATTACTGAACAGGCAGTATACAATAACGGTAGGTGCGATTGCGATAATGATCGCCGCGAACATCTGTACATAGTTGGTAGCATATGGTCCTACGAAATATGTAAGTGTTACAGGCAGTGTTTTCTTTACCGGGTCTGAGATAAATACCATAGCCAGCAACAGTTCATTCCAGTTACCAACAAATGTCATAAGACCGGAAACAAAGAATCCTGTTCTGCAAAGTGGAAGTGCGATTCTGAAAAAACATCCGTAAATTCCACATCCGTCAATGGCTGCTGCCTCAAATAATTCTCCAGGCATAGATTTGAAAAATCCTGTCAGAAGGAAAATAGTCATCGGAAGGGAAAACGTAATATACGGGATCATCAGACCTACTCTTGAGTTAGTCAATCCCAGCCCTGCAAAACGTACGAACAGCGGAATCAGGATACAATGTACCGGAACCATCATTCCGATCAGGAAAAATGTGTGTGCTGCTTCTGATAATTTCCAACGCATTCTCGCAATGGCAAATGCTGCCATAGCTCCGAAAAACAAACTAACCAAAAGTGTAACACCACAGACCAGTACTGAGTTTACAAGCGCAGTTCCAAGCTTACCCATTGTCCATGCCTGCTGATAATTTTCCCAGTGGAATACTTCAGGCAAAGCAAATGGCGCTGCCATTACACCTGCATTATCTTTTAACGAAACACTTAACATCCACAAAAGTGGAGCCACATAAATCACAGCAAGTATAATAAGAAATAGATATAAAATTACTGTAACAGGCTTTACCGGTTTTTTTGATTTTTTTGTCTGCATCTCTGATACCTCCTAGCCCTCGTAAGTTTCAACTTTGATTACTTTTTTGACCAACAATGTTACGATCAGGCACATAACCAGTAAGACTACAGAAATCGCACTGGCATATCCGTATTTGAAATAATTAAAGCCTTCTGCATAAAGTTCTGTTGCAAGTACCTCGGTTCTGTGGTTTGGTCCACCCTGTGTCATGTTATATACAAGGTCAAAGAATTTAAGTGAACCAATACAGTTCAACGAAAGTGAAGTTACCATCATTGGTTTGATCAGTGGAAGTGTAATATAACGGAATGACTGTGTCTTTGATGCACCGTCTATATAGGAAGCTTCATATATATCTCTGGAAATTCCTGTGATCTGAGCCATATAAAGCATCATATTCTGTCCAACATACTGCCATAGGGCAACAAACGCGATCACCCACATGGGAAGTACAATAAAACCTTTGGAATCCATCAGCCAAAGAGGGCCTTTGATTCCGAACTGTGCCAGCAGATTATTGATACCGATCTTTGGGTTAAACATAAATGCCCACAAAAGACCTAAGGCTGCTGATGAAAGAACAGATGGAAGATAATAAATATTTTTGAAAAGGTTTCTGCCTTTTTTAATATTGGTAAGCATAACTGCAAGACCAAGGCCGATCACCTGCTGAGTGATGGCAGAAAAGATCATGAAAAAAATAGAGTTCTTTAACGCAATTTTAAATGTAGCATCTTTGAAAAATAACTTTTTATAGTTTGCCAATCCGCTAAATTTAGGCGGTGTCAGTGCCGCGTAATCACATAAAGAATAGTAGACCATCTGCACCATTGGGATAACCAGTACCAGAACAAACATGATCAGTGCCGGTGCGATAAATATGAAAATAGCCTTCTTATTACGTAAAATTTTATCCATAACTGCCTCCATTTAAAAACTGCTGCGGAACTTTTTTCTTCCGCAGCAGCCATGTAAATTCTGTACTATCTATCCACAATTATTCCCAGACGTTTTCTTCATAGAAATCCTGTACTGTCTGGAAGGCTTCTTCCGGAGTCTGGTTTCCAAGGAATATATCAACCATTGCATTGTCGAAGCAGTCACCGGCTTCTACAGATGCCAGAGATTCATTGTAGAATCCAAAAGTACCAGTTGCTTTGTCCATGATATCCTGCACATATTTCAGCTGTGCAGGAGCTTTGTCATAGTCAATGTCAAGATCTTTGATGATCGGGAATTTTCCTGCTATTTCTGCTGTATATTTCTGTGCTTCTTCATCTGTAAACATCTTCATCAGTGCGATTGCTGCATCCTGATGCTCTGTTGTAGAGCTCATCAGTAAGTTGTCTGTTTTAACGATCATACGGTTCGGATCATTTGCTCCGTCGATTCCAGGGAACTGGAATACACCGCATTTGCTCTGGAAATCAGGATTATTACCATTGATCTGAGCAATAGCCCATGATCCCTGTACCAGCATTGCTGCATCTCCATTGTAGAAGTTTGCTGTAGCCTGATCATTGGAGTCACCTGCTGCTGTTTCCTGGAAATACTGAGATAACTCTTTTAATTTCTCACCTGCTGCAATACAGTTATCGTCTGTCCAGTTTGCTGTATGATCTGCGATTGCCTGAAGATCTACACCTGAACGGTCACAAAGATAACCTGCGATCATTGACAGGCACCATGCAGTTCCTGCGGAACAGGAGATTGGTGTAATACCAGCATCCTGCAGTTTCTTACATACATCAATCAGTTCATCATAGGTAGTCGGAACTTCTACTCCGGCCTTCTCAAAAAGCTCTGTATTATAGTATACACAGGCAGCTGCGAAGTTTGTTGGAACTGCCATGATCTTTCCATCATAAGTCAGTCTGTCAAAGATTCCATCTGTAAATGTTGCATACCAGTCTTTTTCCTGATTTTCAAGAATGTCTGTCAGGTCTGCTGCTGCTCCTGCATTTACATATACATCCATGTTCGGTCCCGGGTTGCAGATATATACATCCGGTGTCTGTCCTGCTGCGATCAGGGCATTTAATTTTCCGTCATATTCTTCCAGATTTGTTGTGATCGGTGTTACATGGTATTTCCCTTCATATTCTGTATTGAAGCGATCAATAACATCTTTGTATCCTTTGGAAACCAGATCCTCTGTAGCTTCCAGATCATCCCAGAACATCCATGTGATTTCCTCTGTGTCATCTGCATATGCAGGCACTGCTACTGCCATGGTTCCCGCTACCATAGCTGCTGAAAGCAATACTGAAAGTAATCTCTTCTTGTTCATTTTTTAATCCTCCTTTTGATTCATTGCCTCGTTTCTTGATGGTTTTACTATAGCAGAATGTCCTGTGATTGGCTCCATAATTCTTGTCATGTTGCTATCAATTCTTGCTATTTATCTACTACTATTTTCTTCAATATGTCAATTTTAATAGATTTTTATATTCTTTTTTATATATTTTGACATATGTTTTTATTATTTCAATTTTTTCAATGTTATATATTGCCATTTACACATGTTTTTGATACATTATATACACAAACATTAAAAATCAACATTTGCTATCAAAAGCAATAATTAGGTGTAAAGGAGTCCATATGATCCATAATTTACAGGGAATTCATGAAACCGTTGATTACAAAGCAGATACCCAGATATGTCTTTATTACAATGATGAAGCCGAAAACTATCCTCCTCACTGGCACCCTTCTTTCGAAGTGATCATGCCTGTTATCAATGACTACCGGGTAGTCTGCGGTTATAACGATTATCATATCAAAGAAGGAGAAATTCTTGTTATATGTCCCTGTATGCTCCACGAGCTCTTTGCTCCGGCAACAGGAGAAAGGATTATTTTTCAGCCCGGCCTGAGCCACATCAAGCTAAAAGAACTAGATCTGATCACTCCACTCCTCAGTCCCGCCATTCTGATCACCAGGGAAGAATATCCACAGGTCTATGAACACATCCACAGTCTTATGTTAGAAATCAAGGATGAATATATGAATTTTACCACCTATTCCGAAATTTCCATCATTGCAAAATTCCTGGAAATCCTTGTGGATATTGGCAGGAATCACAAAGCTTTTCATCAGCAGGACGGAGACCGTGATATTCACCATCAGAAAGAATATATGGAAAAATTTCTGTTTATCACCGACTATATCAGCAACCATTTTTCTGAAAACCTTACTCTGGAGGATGTTGCCAGTCTGGCAGGGTTCAGCAAATATCACTTTGCCCGCCTTTTTAAACAATATACTAATTCCTCCTTCTACAAATTTCTGAACCAGAAAAGAATTGAATACGCAAAATCTCTTTTGCTAGATCCGGAGCTTGCTGTTACCGAAGTGGCAGTGCAATCAGGCTTTTCCAGCCTGTCTGCCTTTTTACGGATGTTCAAACAATTAAATCTGTGTACTCCCACAGAATTCCGCAGTATGTATGATTCACAATTCCAAAAAACACCTGCTTCCGGGAAAAAGTAATCCCGGAAGCAGGTGTCTGTATTTTCTGCTTTGCAGCAAATTCACCCCAGACATTCACTGATAACTACATTTCGCAGTTTTCTGGTCAGAGGAAAGGTTCCTGCATCTTTTTTTTGCATACCCATGAGAATGGTCATGTCTTCCTTGGGGAAATTGGCAAAATACATGCCAAGCCACCCATCCCAGCCGTATTCACCTTCCCTGGCAAACATAACAGCCTGTGACGGATTTTTGCAGACACGCATCAGGTTACCATAGCTGAAACCATCCAGTCCGATCCACTGGTCAAAATCCTGTTGTCTCACAGGCAAGAGCTGTCCGCTGCACATATAGCGCAGGGTTTCAGGCTTAAGGATCTCCTGTTTTCCTGCTCTTCCCCCATTTCTCAGCATTCTGGCAAATTTCATATAATCATCCAATGTGGACACCAATCCTGCACCGCCGGCCTCGTATGCCGGTGGTTTTACCATATCATTTCTCACAGCCAGATTGTTACCTGTATAAAGCTGCATGCTTTTACTTCCATCCTCAGCTGTGACTGTCTCATAAGCCTTTGCCAGACGGCTTTGTTTTTCAGCAGGCACCCAGAATGCAGTGTCCTTCATTTCCAGAGGAGCAAAGAGCTCATCCTGCATAAATTCCGACAGTTTTTTCTCTGAGATCACTTCGATCACAGCTCCCAAAACATCTGCGGAGGTTCCATATCTCCATCCGTTTCCCGGTTCAAAGGCCAGTGGACACCGGGCCAGTCTGTCTGCCAGTTCCCGGGTAGTCATGGGCTTATCTGTATCCAGACGGTCACAGGCTTCTGCAAATACCGTATCCACTGCTTTTCCCGGCTCCGTACAATCATCCGGATAAACCAGCCCTGATGTCATATTTAGCAGGTCAATGATCCTGAGAGGCTGCTTTGCAGGGCTGGTTCCATGAATATCTGCTGTTTTCAATTCCGAATATGAAGGCAGATACTCGGATACAAACTCCCCTGGATCCAAAAGTCCTCTTTCCATCAAGATCATAGCACATGCTGCTGTCACAGGCTTTGTCTGAGAATAGAGACGGAATATGGTATCTCTGGAAATTAATCTGCGATTTTCTCTGTCAGCCATCCCCTCCTCACAATAGAGGAGCTCTTCTCCTCCTTTTTCTACCAGAAGATTCACTCCCATCACTTCACAATGATCCACCGCCTGTTTCATTACCTTACTGATTTTCTCTTTTATATCCATGTCATAATACCTCGTTTCTGATTTTTATGGTTCACTTTTTTCTTGTATTCAGATATTTTTTCTTCTGCTACAGTCTTACCTGTGCCTGCTGCCTGTTTTCCTCCCTGAAAGCCCTGGGAGTCATATGATATCTTTCCTTAAATACCCGGTGAAAATAACTGTTATTCTCGTATCCCACTGCTGCAATAATGTCACTGATGGCCAGATCTGTGTCACACATCAGCTCTACGGATTTATTCAGACGTTTCCTTTGAAGCAGTTCCTTGAAATTAAAGCCTGTGGTTTTCTTGATCATCTTGCTAAGCACATGCATGGGCAAATGAAGCAGTTCACACAGCTCAGTGAGAGTTGCAGTTTTATATTTCTGTTCTATGTAATCCAAGGTTGTCATGGAAATCATGTTTTCGTACTGATTTGGCACACGCATTTCCACATACTGTACAGAATCCACCAGATACAGAAAAATCAGTCCCATAGTTGTCTGATTAATCCGGTTATTTTCCCCTTTTCCTGTCACCAGAGAATAGATCATATTTTCCAGCAGATTCTGGATCTGCAGAACCTCTGAAACTTTAAAATACAGGTATTGTCCTCTCTCCTCATCCTGCCGGAGAATATTTACCAGAAAATCTGCCAGTACATTGTTTCGCCCTGTCATGGAATAGGCCACATCAAAAAATTCCGGAAGAATCATAAAATTAATGGCAATATCATTCTCCCCTGCAGGCAAAAGCTCATGTCTGGTATACTGGTTGAGAAACAAAAGTTCACCTTTTCCAACCACTACTTTCTTGCCGTCTATTATATTGGTAACAGAGCCTTCACATACATAAAGCACCTCAATAAAATTATGTCTGTGAGCAGGAAAATGAACAAACCGGGTATGGGTCCGTACAGTAATCAGCTTTCCCTCATCCAGCATCTTTCTGCTGTCTACAATGAAATCCCTGCCTGAGGTGTATAGCTCCTTATCCACTTCTGCACTGCCATCCAGGATTTTCTGTTCTTCCTCTGTGATTTTCTTTAAATGATCTAATAATTCCTGTTGCATAGATTTCACCTTCTGTATCTTTCACGATAATCTGTAAATTCTGTTCCTCACTGCAATTCACAGATATCAGTTCAGGAACAACATATTTTTTTCAAACACACTCTAACCTCATTATATACGATTCATTTTTTTCAGACAACCACAAAAAGAAACGGAGCTAATGCCCCGTTCCCTTTTGTATTTTTATGGAATTTATCAGGTTATCTAATTAGTACAGTTTAGCCATCTCTTCGATGTTTTCTGTGTTGAACTGTAATGGCTCGCCAAGAACGATTTCTGTGCCGCCGTCATCAGCTTCTGTGATTGTATAATCACCAAGGTCACCAGCTGTGAATGTTTCATCCAGTGCGCCTGTGATGTCGCCGTTGATCAGAGCTGCTGTTGCATATGCGCTGAGTTTACCAAGGCCCTGCATATCCCACAGATAGAAGTATGGGCAGGAATGAGCATCGTCATCACCTGTGTACTCCTGCATTTCAGAAGGAAGTCCAAGTCCTGTCAGTTTGCAGGCAGAACCATTATCCTGAAGATATTTAGCTGCTGCTGCGATACCAACTGTTGTAGGTGCACAGATAACTTTCAGATCCGGATATTTCTCAAGAAGAGCTGCTGTCTGGTCTGTAGATTTCTGAGGTTCGTCATCACCATAAGCAACCTCTACCAGTTCCAGTTTGCTGTATTTGTCATCGCCTTCCATAATGGATTTCATTGCATCGATCCATGCATTCTGGTTAGCAGCCTGGGAAGTAGCAGAAAGAACTGCCCACTGTCCTTCTCCACCGGAGATATCAAGAACTGCATCCAGAAGAGCCTGTCCAACCTGTTTTGTACCAGCCTGGTTTACGAATACCTGACGGCTGTCTTTATTTGGTGCGGAGTCGAAAGAGGATACTTTGATTCCAGCATCCATAGCTTCTTCCAGTTTAGCCTGAAGAGCATTAACGTCATTTGCAGAGATGCAGATTGCATCCGGTTTCTGGGAAATCAGGTTATCCAGAACTTTGATCTGAGCATCAGCTGTTGCAGCTTCCGGATAAACAACGTCTACTGTGCCGCCTTCTGCCTCTACAGTTTCCTTGAAAGAGTTTGCTGCGATTTCAAAGAATGCGTTACCAGCAGATTTACCAACCAGTGCGATTTTTTTGCCGTCTGCTGCTCCACCGTCTGCCATTACAGGTGTAGCTGCTGCAAGAACCATTGCTCCACAAAGAATTGCGCTTACTAATTTTTTGTTCATGTTTTTTTCCTCCCTTGGATGAATAAAATATTATATAGCTTTTATTTGCAACTGCCCTTCATCCATTACCCCAAAGGGCAGCTACTGACTGAGTAGTTCTGTCAGGATCCGCTCTGCAGATCCTGACTGCTTTATTTTTTTACTGCTCTTTTTACATTTTCAATAATATTCGGAAGTGCTACTGCACAGATCAGAAGTACACCGATGATCAGCAGGATTACCTGTGCATGTACGTTTCTCTGTCCAAGACCAACTCGCAGACATACAATAATGAATGCGGAGATCAGACCACCTGCCAGATTACCTTTTCCACCTGTGGAAGAAATTCCTCCGAATACTGCCATTGCGATGGCATCCATTTCAAATCCATTACCTGTGGTGGTGTTGGCACCATAAGATGATGCTACCAGAAACAGGGCACACAGTCCACAGAAAGTTCCCATAACTGTGTAGATAATAAAGCGGATCTTTTTTACATGGATTCCTGAGTAATATGCTGTGAGACGGTTTGTACCAATAGCATATACTCTTCGTCCGAAGGTGGACTTTCCAAGAATCACTGCAAAAATTACTGCAAGGATCAGAACCAGGAACAGAATGTAAGGCACCTTTCCTACTTTTCCACCAATAAGACGGAAGCCATCTGTATTGGATGCTGAGATACTTCCACCGCTTCCCAGTACGATCTCGGCAATACCACGGAAAATAATCTGTGTTGCCAGTGTTACGATCATCGGAGGCAGCTCCTCAAACTGTGTAAGGATAAAACCATTGACTGCACCGCAGACAGTTCCCACGATCAGTGCTGTAAGAATTACTACGATAAATGGTGCTCCTGTATTACACATCATACAGCTTAATGTAGCAGACAGACACACGGTTGCACCTACGGAAATATCAATCTCTCCCAGTACCAGGATATATGCCATAGGAATCATCAAGAATACCTCAGCAAGATATACAGGCATCTGACGGAGCAGATTTTCTAAATTATAATACTCTGAAAAGCCTTTACAGAAAATGTTAACCAGGATAAACAGGACTACCAGGATGCCTTCCCAGCTGAATATCATATGTTTGATCGGACTTTCCGGCACGTTGTTAATACTTCTTCCAGATTTTCCAGCCATGAATTACATCTCCCTTCCTTTTAATGCATTTCTGTCAGCAACTCGCTGTAATACTACGTTCACTACAACTACCACCAGGATCAGTACACCCTTGATCGTATTCTGCCACAGAGCGCCGATTCCTACCAGAGGAAGTGCCTTGGCAATGGTTGCCAGGATCAGGGAACCTAAGAGAGCTCCCACTACGGTACCGCGACCACCGCTCATGCTTACACCACCGATTACGCAGGCTGCGATAACATCCATCTCACCACCGTACTGCATATCCGGCATGGCTGATGCATAGATGGAAACCTGAAGGGCTCCGCCCAGACCTGCCAGAATACCCATGATCGTATAAACCAGTAAATTAATATTTTTTACATTAATACCGGAAACCTCTGCTGCACTGGGATTACTTCCTACTGCATAAATCTTACGTCCTGTTCTTGTCCATTTCATGAACCAGAAGAAGAATACATAGCAGAGGATGATGATCCAGATCACACAGTTCAGTCCCAGAAATTTAGATGTTGCAAAATTTTTGAAGCTTCCAAGTGCTGCTGCACCTGCCCATTCACCACCGTGGGATACCAGATATCCCATAGCGCGGAATACATACATAAAGCCCATGGTTGCAATGATAGGAGGTACCGCTGCCCTGGAGATTACCAGACCAACAACTGCTCCGCAGGCTGCACCGATAGCAATGGCGATTACAAATGCCAGGAAAGTATTGGAAATATGTCCGTATTTCAATAGCATACCAATGGACATACCGGACAGTGCCAGGGTTGACATGATAGAAATATCAATACCGCCAACCAGCATAACACATAACATACCAAGTGACATAACCAGTGTGACTGCGTTATTTTTCAGAAGCTCTATGATTGATTTCGGTGTCAGGAAGGATGGACTGATTGCTGTGACTACCAGACACAGAAGGATCAGAATCACTGCCAGCAACGCTTCACGAGAGCCTGTAATTTTCTTCATGATGGATTTCTTTTCCATTATTTAGCTGCCCCCTCTCCTGCATTCTGGCTTTTCTCCATAGCCAGTTCAAGAATTCTCTCCTGTGTTGCCTCGTTTCTGTCCAGTTCACCGGTTTTACGTCCATTACACATAACGATGATTCTGTCTGCCATTCCCAGGATCTCAGGCATTTCTGAAGAGATCAGGATGATGGCATAGCCTTTCTTTGCCAGATCTCCCATAATCGCATAGATCTCAGCCTTTGCACCAACGTCAACACCCTTGGTAGGCTCATCCATGATTACGACCTTCATTTCCTGGCTCAGAGCCTTGGCAACAACTACCTTCTGCTGATTACCACCGGAAAGTGAGCTTGCAGGCTGGAAAATATCCACAGCCTTGGTATCCACTTCCTCCAGAAGCTTCTTTGCCAGATCTCTCTCTGTCTTTTCATCATTTAAGCCGTTCTTTGCATATTTACTGATTGTTGGAAGAGTAACATTTCTTCCCAGTCCCCAGCTCATGATCAGACCCTCTTTCTGACGGTCCTCAGGAAGAAGGATAATTCCCTTTTCCATTGCATCTGATGGCTGTTTGATGTGGACTTCCTGACCTTCCAGGTATACCTTACCTTCATCCGGTCTGGTAATTCCACAGACACTTTCAACTACCTCTGTACGTCCTGCACCTACCAGACCGGTAAGTCCCACGATTTCTCCTGCATGAACGTTAAAGGATACATTTTTATAATAACCGGTTCTGGAAAGTCCTTCTATACGAAGCATTTCCTCTCCGATCTCTACCTCTGGTTTAGGGAACAGATCCTTGATCTCACGGCCAACCATAGCTTTGATCAGATCTGCATTGGTAATTCCATCTACATCGTAAGTTCCGATATACTGGGAATCACGGAATACGGTAACTCTGGAAGCCAGACGGTACATATCTTCAAATCTGTGAGAAATAAAGATAATAGAAACGCCCTCTTCTTTCAGCTGATCTACGATCCTGTAAAGCTCCTCAGACTCTCTTCTTGTCAGTGATGCAGTGGGCTCATCCAGGATAACGATCTTAGCATGTGTGGAAAGAGCCTTGGCAATCTCTACCATCTGCTGCTGTGCCACACTTAAGGTACCCATCTCAGCCGTAGCATCAAAATCTGCATTCAGCTGTTTCAGAAGCTTGTTGGCTTCTTCATTCATGGCTTTCCACTGAATCATCTTATGTTTGATGATCTCATGACCCATAAAAATATTTTCTGCTACAGACAGATGTGGATAAGATGTGGGGTGCTGATAAACGGCTGCAATTCCTGCTGCCTGCGCATCCTTCGGTCCTTTGAAGTCTACCTTCTCACCGAAGAGATACATCTCTCCCTCTTCTGCTTTATGTACACCGGTAATAACCTTGATAAACGTAGATTTACCTGCACCGTTTTCGCCCATCAGTGCATGAACTTCACCGGGTTTTAACTGAAACTGAACATTGTTCAATGCCTTCACGCCCGGGAAAATCTTAGTAATGCCTTTTAACTCAAGAACATAATCAGACACGGTTATTGATTCCTCCCTCTTTCTTAATGTAGCTTTATCATAGCATCACGTTTCTTTTTGGGTAATGGGAAAATATTTAGAATCAGGGTAAAATATTTTCCTGTTAGTATTGTAAGATTATACAAAAGAAGTTTTTTTACAGGTCGTATTTTATACCTTTTTATGGTAAAATAATACCGAAAAATGTGGTCATTCCGTCTCTGTGACCATAAGAAGCAAAAAACTTCTACAGCATATATAATGGAGAAATGATATGAAATTACTGATCGTAGATGACGAGGAGCTAACCCGTACCGGTGTGATCTCCTCTATTGACTGGAAAGCATTGGGGATTGAGGAAGTCCTCCAGGCTGACGATGGAATAAATGGTCTGGAAATGGCAAAGCAACACCGCCCGGAGATTATCCTCTGTGATGTGCGGATGCCCCGCATGACCGGTATTGCCATGCTGGAACGGCTGGAAAAAATCCTGCCGGATACCATCCCTATTTTTATGAGCGGATATTCCGATAAAGACTATCTGAAAGCCGCCATCAAATTAAAGGCTGTAAACTATATGGAAAAGCCACTGAATCCAACTGAAATCCGTGAGGCTGTGCTGGAAGCCATAGAACTTTATACGAAGAAGATCCGCTCACACAGAGGAGAAACTCTGCAGTCTATGGAAAACGCCTCCCGCCTGGCCCAGCTTCTCACCACTCCGGGAATAGATTCCCTTCAGGCTGCAGAGCAGCTGGCAGAAGAGCTCGCTCTCCCCTGTGGACCAGGTACCCAGGTTACATGCGTGATCATCCGTCTGCGCACTGCCCCGGAATTTGTACAACCTTCCCCGGAAGAGATTTACCATGGTTTCCATAATCTGCTTCAGCATTATCACAGTGACTGTGTGTATGTGGCAAAAAAGCTTCAATTTCTGGTATATTTTATCTTCAGCCCGGATTCTTTTTCTTCACTTATGGCATCAGATATCCAGAAATTTCTGGAAGAACAGTTTTGCTCCTATGAAGATCATTTTATTGCTATGGGCGAAAGCTACCATGGATTTTCCAAGGCATATCAGGCATATACCTCTGCCGTGATCCTGCTGGAAAGCAGCTTTTTCTTTCCGGCAAACTCCTATCTTACACCAGAGATTTCCCAAAATTCTTCCAGTGCAAAATCTGCCCCCGGCTTTGCTCCGGAATCGCTTCTGTCAGAAGCTCTTTCTTCTCAGGACTCTGACAAATGCGGACAGATTTTAAAAGACCTTGAAGAACAGTATTTCCGGAATACACAGATTCTGCCTGACCAGACCAAGGATCTGTACTATAAGCTTTTTCTTTCTCTGGAAAATGCCCGCAGACAGCAAAAGCTACCCTTACATTCCTCAAATTCCGGAAGCATGATGTCCCTTTTGGAAAACTGTTTTACCTTTCAGGAGCTTCATAATACTTTGTGCAGCCAGGTGGACAACTATTTTTCTGATCTGCAGGATGCTGTCCCTGAGAATTCCACCATTTTCCTTATCCGGGACTATATCAGCAAAAATTACGGGAATGAAACCTTATCCGTCAAGGATATCAGCGATCATGTGTTTTTGTCTGCCTCCTATGTATGTACCTTTTTCAAAAACGAAACCGGGCAGACTCTCAATCAGTATCTGACCGAATTCCGAATGGAAAAAGCTAAGGCTCTTTTGGCAGATCCCCGATATAAAATTGCAGACATCTCTTCCAGAGTCGGTTACAGTGACGGAAATTATTTCGGAAAAAGTTTCCGCAAATATACTGGACTGTCACCTTCTGAATACAGAGAAAAATTAAACAGATAGGGGGATCAAAATGACACAGAAAAATCCCCGGGGATTCCGGGCATGGTATGGAGATCTGAAGCTTCAGAGCAAATTCACCCTTGCCCTCACTCTGATCGTTGTAGTGCCTGCAATTCTGGTTGCTGTATTTTTTTATCACCAGCTTTATGACATGGTGGTTTCCAACACAATCCGCAAAGAACAGATCAGTTCTGCCAAAACTGCGCCTCTTATTGAAGACACTGTGGATGATGTAACTGCTGCCTATGATGATCTGGCATCCATTCCTTTTTTTAAAACCATCTTTCACAATCCGGTAAGCACTCCCATGGGATATCTGACCCACGGGGAACAGGCAGAAGAATTTAAAGAAAAAGTCAACGCAGTCTGCGACAGTCACCAGATCAAGGGAATCCGAATTTATGTGGATGCCCCGGCAGACCAGAACAGTCTTCTGGTCAGTGAGAATACCTGTAATCTATTTCTGCCGATTTCCCAGGCAAGGGGAACCTACTGGTATGGCATTTTTCAGGGCAGTCATATGACAGAGCTTTACTGTCCTCCCTTTTATCTGGGTGCAAAGGAAAAAGAGAGCTATGGGGATCTGGCCTATATCCGTAAGATCTCCGTTAATTATTACAATGCAGTCTACGATGCCTATGTTGCAGTTTATTATTCCAGTTCCACTTTCGAAAAGATACTTTCAGAAAATCTGGCTCTTGAGGGAAGTGTATCCTATATTATTAATGACCGTAACAGTGCTGTGGCTTCCTCTGATGACTCCCTCTCCGGTATTTACTGGCTGGACTATGATACCATCAAGGACTCCTTTATGTCCTCTAACAATTTCATCGAGCAGAATATTCTGGGGGAAACTGTATACGCAGGCTTCTACAGCATTACTGTTCCTAACTGGTACATGGTAACGATCCTTCCTTCCAGACCATTGATCACCCAGAGTAATCAGCTGATCTTTCAGCTGCTGCTTATCTACCTGGCAATCCTGGTCTTTGCCATTATATTGGCTAACCTGTTGTCCCGTTCTATCACCAGCCGCCTTTCCTCCGTGATCCGGCAGATGAAAAAAGTACGGCAGGGACCACCGGTACCTATGGATAGTCCTGTTTATCACGATGAAGTAGGTGATCTCATTGACACCTATAACTATATGACCCGAAAAATGAATGAACTGATCCAGAAACAGGCAAAAGCTTCTGAAGACCTGCGCATCGCAGAATTCAATTCCCTACAGGCCCAGATCAACCCACATTTTCTGTATAACACTATGGATATGATCAACTGGCAGGCCTTGCAGGGACATACGGGGGAGGTCAGCACAGCTGTACAGAATCTGTCCCGGTTCTATAAGCTCACTCTGAGCCGCAAGAAGGGAATTTCCACCATAGCCCATGAGGAAGAACATGTTTCCATTTATATAAATCTGCAGAATATGCGATATCATGACAGCATTGACCTGATTTCTGATATCCCCGATGAGCTGATGGAATATCAGATTCCCAAGCTGACTCTTCAGCCTGTAGTAGAAAATTCAATTCTCCACGGTATTCTGGAAAAAGAAAGTAAATCCGGTACCATCGTACTCACCGGATGGCTGGAAGATCAGGATGTGGTTCTGCTGATCTCCGATGATGGTGTGGGAATTCCTCCGGAGAAAATGCCTACCATTCTTTCCGGCACCGGACACAGCAGCACCGGCGGTACCAATATCGCCATTTACAACACACACCGAAGACTGCAGATCCTGTATGGACCAAAATACGGACTTACCTACACAAGCAAGCCCGGACAGGGCACTGAAGTACAGATCCGCATTCCTGCAAAAAAAGAAACCTGACAATCTGCCAGGTTTCTTTCTTTTTGAATATGTGTTTTATATGATTCCACTTTCATGGAGAAATCTTACTATTTTATTATCTTGTAACAATATCTACCGGTACATTGAAAATCTTTGCAACCTTCAGAATTGTATCAATATGTCTTCCTGTAGCAGCTGCCATATGATGTGTTGGACCAGCTTCACTCCAACGGTTAACAAATTCTCTTGCACCGCAGGTGAAACGTGTTCTCATATTTGTATCACCAAAGGAAAGGATTTTACCTTCTTCATTTACACCTTCAGCAACAACAAATTTAAAGTGTCCATCTGCATCCTGTGTGATTGCCAGATAAGTAACAGGACCTGTATATGGATAGAACTGTGTCAGATATCCGCCGCCAGTCTTACCGTGGAATACTTTTACGATCTTCATGGTTGGTTTCTTATCAGAGATATCAGCATCACCACTTCCGGAATGACCGATAATGCAAATGTCATCATTAAAATCAATGGAGTACATCTCAGAAAGCTGTCCTGTTCCTGAAATGGTCTTTAAGATACTCATTGCCATGGCAACCTTCATATCCCCTTCTACAGCGCAGGCTGTACCCTGTTTGATCAGCATGGAGAATGCCGGGATCAGCATACTGTCCAGAACTCCTGCTTTCCCCTGTGCAAATCCATCATAATGGGAAGCGATCATTCCAAGATGCTCATCTTTTACCCATTTCTCAAATGCTACCACATATTTCGCCATATCCCATACTTTCTCAATGGTTCCGCCGCCTTCGATCTCAAAGGTATCCAGAATTTCCTGAGCTTTTGCACGGATAACATCTTCATCTGTAATATCATCAGCAATGGCCCACATTTTCTCCCAGTCAAACTGTTTTGTATACAGGAACATTCTGTTGTACAGATTTGTCTCATCAATATAGAGATCCATCATACCCGGATAGGGTCTTCCGATCTGTGCGATATTGGTATCACGGAACCTTCTTCTTACCTGAGCAGCCTTACACCAGTCTTCGATTTCTGCCTGAACTCCAGGATCTCCACCTTCTACAACACCTGTGATCACCGCATGTCTCTTGCCTGCTCTCTCCAGGTCTGCCACAGCTTCGCCTACTGCACCGCATGCATACCCCTCTCCTAACCAGGAGGCAATATCAGTGTGGTCATAATCCAGGGCTTTCAGCTTCTGCACATTCACCAGAACAACCGGTACATCCAGGTCACGGACTGCCGGAAGCATGTTATAGGATGTGGCATAGGTAAGCATCTGAAGAAATACCAGATCAACATCAGCTGCACGGAACTTGTCCCCTGCTTCCATTGCCTGTTCCTTTGTAGTTACCATTCCACCGTCAATAATCTCTACAGTGTCCGGGATTGTTTTCTTGAATGCTGCATACTGTGACTCAAATTCCGGTACCAGTGACGGGAACTGAGGCAGATATGCACCTAAAGCGATAGAAAATACACCAACTTTTGCCTTCGTGTTTACTAACATAATATGATTCCTCCTGTTTTCAGAGCGGGGATTCATTATGCATTATGCAGTCTGCATTCCTGCTCTTTTATTATTTATAAACTTTTACACCAAAGGACTCATGAATAATAGTACGAGCCTCTTCGATTGTTTTAAACTCTTCTGCTTTCAGCATCTGTGCTGTGATATTTCCGATTGCAGTAGCCTCTCCCGGACCTGCATGGATTTCTTTCTTTGTTGCCTTTGCAGTCAGCTCATTGAGATATCCTGCGTTGGAACCGCCGCCTACGATATGGATACGGCTGTAGGTTCTGCCTGTCATCTCTTCCAGCTCTTTTGCTGTCTTTGCATAGCATTCTGCAAGACTTGTGTAGATAACTGTTGCAATCTCTCCCAGAGTTTCCGGAACCTTCTGTCCTGTTCTGCGGCAGTAATCCTTAACTTCTTCTGTCATATTGTCAGGAGAAAGGAAGCACTCATCATTTGCCTCTACTCTTGACGGGAAATCCTTTGCTTCCTCTGCCATTGCACAGATCTCTGCAAAGCTGTATGCATCATTTACTTCATGACGTACAGACTGGATCATCCAGAGTCCCATGATATTCTTCAGATAACGGAAACGGCCTGCATAACCGCCTTCATTTGTGAAGTTCATCTCACAGCTCTTCTCAGAGCAGTCTGCTTCTTTTCTCTCAATACCCATCAGTGACCATGTTCCGGAACTGATATAGATAAAGTCATCATCATTTGCAGGAACTGCCAGTACAGCGGATCCTGTATCATGTGTTGCAGGTGCCACTACCTCCAGGTCAAATCCCACTTCTTCTCTGATCTTATCTGACAGATGTCCGATGCTTGTGCCAGGCATGATCAGCTTCTGGAACATTTTTCTCGGATAACCGAGCATATCGATCAGTTCATAATCCCAATCCTTGGTGATCGGGCTTACAAGCTGTCCTGTTGTAGCTTCTGTGTACTCACAGGTTTTCTGTCCTGTAAGAAGGAAATGGAAGTAATCCGGCACATGAAGAAGTGTCTCTGCCTGCTCCAGATATTCCGGATGTTTCTTTTTCACTGCCATCAGCTGATAGATGGTATTATAATCAGCTTTCTGGATACCTGTTCTTGCATAGAGATCTTTCAGGGAAATAGCCTTATAAACTTCTTCGTCCATTCCCTCTGTACGGTGATCACGATATCCTACTGTATTTCCAAGAACTTTGTCATCTTTGTCAAGCAGTACGAAATCAACACCCCAGGTGTCTACACCCATGCTTACAGGAAGTTTGCCGATCTCTTTACATTTCTTCAGACCATTTACAACCTCTTTAAAAAGGCGGTCAAATTCCCAGCAGAGTTCTCCGTCTTTCTTTACCATTCCATTTTCAAAACGATCGATCTCTTCCAGAACCATTTTTCCGTTTTCCATATGTCCAAGAATGTGACGTCCGCTGGATGCTCCGATATCTACTGCTAAATAATATGTTGCCATTTTAAATCCTCCTCAATATGTAAGATCATTGTAATTGGAACAGTTACTGTTTATCCGTAAAACAATAACCAAAAACATTCTCTCCATACTTGATAATGCCATTTTAAACTATTTCCAACCCTAGTTTAAGAACCTGGTTTGTTTAAAAAAGAGTCCTTATTTGCAAACTCCCGGCTTATCCCCTATAT
Source organism: Blautia difficilis (assembly GCF_014297245.1). Taxonomy (NCBI): domain Bacteria; kingdom Bacillati; phylum Bacillota; class Clostridia; order Lachnospirales; family Lachnospiraceae; genus Blautia; species Blautia difficilis. Next base: position 38,011 of record NZ_JACOQG010000008.1, read on the forward strand.
GAAGTGCTTTATTGCTTAACTTTTTCTATTTTTCAGCCTTTTCTTCTCGTTCTTTTTTTACTTTTTCACGCTGCTTTGTGAGATCATAGTAATCATCTGTAATAAAACCATGTCTGCGCATTGCATCAAATACTCTCTGCTGTTCAGCAGTCATCTTCATTCCTAAGGAATTATTATAATCTGTCAGGACACAGCCAGTCTTCTCGATCAGCCAGAATAATGGGGAATCATCCTCCGGGATCAGCTTCCAGATCTCATCCTCGGTCTGTGGCAAAAGCTCCATCAGTCTGTGAAGATGCCCCCCTTTACTGATAGGACGATAGTCTCCGTCCGGAAGAATAATTCCGTCAGAAAAATTAAGATCTGTCTTTTTCTTTTCCTTCAGTAGTTCTTCTGTCACCTTCATTTATCGCCTCCCAGTAACCAGTAACGCCGCACAGCCATGGGCAGTGCGGCGTTATTTTAACTATTTACCGTTCTTAATTATCACTAATTAAAAATTAGTCATAAAGGTTAGGAGCGATGCTTTCGTCTTCCATGTTAGTGGAATCATACCAGTAACCAGCTGTAGGAACATCTTCAAGCTCCTGTCCGTTAGCTGCTGCTGTCAGAGCGTAGATTGCATAGTATCCCATCATCAGAGGAGACTGTGTAACTGCACCAAGGAATGTTCCATCCTGTACAGCTGTTTTGATTGTTGTACCAGCATCGAAACCAACACCGATTACATCACCGTTTGCTGCGTCAGATCCAAGAACGTTCAGGTTGTTGTTTGCTGCAAGAACACCTTCTGCAGAAACCTGGTTGGAACCGAAAACTGCGATACAGTTTTCCTGGGAAAGGATTGCCTGAGCCTCTGTGGAGCAAAGCTCTACAGTTGTCTGTGCAGGAACACCTACCTGGATAACAACATCTGCATCAGCTTCTTCAGCGTCAGCGCCTTCTGCTGCGTTTACATAGAAATCATTACCTTTAACTGCTACTGTTTTGCCATCAGCTTTAACAAGTTCGATCATTTTGTTGATGAAACCTGTACCACGCTGCTGGATGTTCTGAGCTGTAGCATCCTGGTTAACTTCACCGATGATAACCTGTCCCTCAGCGTTTGCAATAACATCTTTGATCGCATCATACATATGCTCAGCTGCTACAGAACCAGCCTGTGCATTGTCTGTACAAACTTCACAAACAACAGATCCTTCCGGAGCATCAGCAATACCTGTATCGAATGTTACAACCGGGATTCCCTTTTCAACGCAAGTCTTCAGAGCATCCTGTACAGAAGATGTATCGCATGCTGCAATACCGATTCCTTTAGGGCTGGAAGCGATTGCTGTGTTGATCATGTTAACCTGGTCAGCAATATCAGATTCACTGTTTGGTCCCTGTGCTGTATATGTAACGCCAAGTTCTTCAGCTGCTTTCTTCATACCTTCCTGAGCTGCATCCCAGTATGTAGCCTGGAAAGATTTAACCATCATCGGGAATTCATAAGCTTCAGCTGCTTTCAGATCTTTGAACTGCTCTGGCATATCATCTGCTGCCATAACACATGTAGCTGACATTCCTGCTACCATTGTTGCACACATAACTAATGCGATCACTTTCTTTGCTTTCATTTAATACTTCCTCCTTTTAAGAAAAAATTATATAGTTTTTTATGATGATACCCCAGAAGAACTACTGCCTTTCACTACTCTTATCCCTATTTTCATGAAAAGCAGCCTTGCTCCTCCGTTGTTTCATTATCCCTTACATTTCTGCGATTCCTATCGCAGTATGGCTACCCGGCTATTAGTGGGAGCCTTTCTTTTCTTTCATAATATCGATCAGGACTGCTACGATCAGAACGATACCTGTGATGATCTGCTGCCAGTTTGCCTGCAGGCCGATGTATGGAAGACCTGTCTTTAAGAGCATGATGACAAAGATACCAACAAATGTACCGATTACGGAACCGTAACCACCTGTTGCTGCAACACCACCTACGAATACACCGCCGATGGCATCCATCTCAAGTCCGGCACCTGTACCAGGCTGTACAGTAGGTGTAACTGCTGCATATGCGATAGCTGCAAGACCTGTAAACAGACCGCAGACTACATATACCATTACATGGTAGAATTTAACGTTGATTCCTGAAAGAGCTGCTGCTTCTTTGTTGGAACCGATTGCAATGGTGTAACGTCCAAATTTTGTCTTATTCAGTACGAACTCCATTACAAGAACCAGGATAACCATCCACAGGAAACCGATTGGATAACGGGAAGCGCTTCTTCCTGTACCAACTGTAATCTTGAAGATTGTGTGGAACCATCCACCATCCTGTGATAATGCCGGCCATGGTGTAGCACTGCAAAGAGAACCAGCACCACGGGTAATCATACAGGTACAAAGGGTAGCAAGGAATGGAGGCAGGTTCATAACACCGATCAGCACACCATTTGCTGCTCCTACAATAAGTCCAAGTACAATGCAAAGTAACATTGCCACTGCAACCGGAAGGTTGTTATTTCTTATCAAAGATCCTGAAATCAATGCGTAACATACCATACCAGTACCGATTGACAGGTCTACACCTCCGGTAATAAGCGGGAATGTAACACCGATTGCCATCAGAAGGTCATAGTATGAGAAATCCAGCATACTCAGAAGTGTAGTGTATTTTCTGAACTCAGCACTTCTGAAAGAGAAGAATGCAGCCAGTACAATGATAACCAGCAATACAACAAATCTCTGATCACTTAAAATACTTTTTTTCTTCTTAGTCATGACTTTCCTCCTTAATCAATATTTCGTGTAGCCTTACTCATAATGTGTTCCTGTGTAGCTTCGGAAATATCAATATCTCCAGTTACTTTACCTTCACACATGATGATGATTCGGTCACTCATTCGGAGAACTTCTGTCATTTCAGAAGAGATCATGATAATGGATTTACCTTCTGCTGCCAGTTTGTTCATTAACTTGTAAATTTCATTCTTGGCACCAACGTCGATACCTCTGGTTGGCTCATCGAAAATAAGGATGTCACTGTCTCGTGTCAGCCATTTTGCGATAACCACCTTCTGCTGGTTACCACCGGAAAGATTGACTACCAGCTGCTCGCAGTTTGGAGTCTTAGTTGCCAGTTCTTTCACATATCTCTCTGCAACTTCTTTTTCTTTCGCCTTATTGATCAGGAGACCACTGGTAAATTCTTCCATAGTTGCCAGTGTAGTATTTTCTGTTACAGATTTCTGTACAACACAACCATATCTTCTTCTGTCCTCTGACAAATAACCGATACCGTATTTAACTGCATCCTGAGGACTGTTGATGGTAACTTCATGAAGCTGTCCGTCTTTGCCCATAATGGAAATCTTTCCACTCTGTTTCGGGTCTGCTCCGAATAATGCTCTGGCAGTCTCTGTACGTCCTGCACCCATCAGTCCTGAGAAACCAAGGATTTCTCCTTTACGAAGCTCAAAGCTTACATCCTGAACCATCTTACCTGCATTCAGATGTTCTACTTTCAGAACAACCGGTGCATCTGGTGCAACCATGCTGTGTTCCTTCGGATCTTCGTAAATAACACGACCAACCATCATGTTGATGATATCTTCTTTTGTACTTTCTGCTGTAACCAGTGTTCCCACATAACCACCGTCTCGCATGACTGTTACACGGTCTGTGATCACCTTGATCTCATCCATACGGTGTGAGATATAAACAATTCCCAAATTTTTCTTACGCAGGTCACGGATAATCTCAAATAAATCAGCGATTTCCTTCTCTGTCAGTGCAGCGGAAGGCTCATCGAAAACAATAACCTCCGCTTTATGGGAAATTGCCTTGGCAATCTCGCACATCTGCTGCTTACCTACTGTAAGGTTTTTCATCTTTTCTCTTGGATTGATTTCAATATTCAGATCCTTGAAAAGCTTCTTGGAATCTTCGATCATTTTCTTGTCATCAATACGTAATCCCTTCTTTGGCTCACGTCCGATGAAAATATTCTGGGCAACTGTCAGGTCACCTACCATGTTCAGCTCCTGATGCACGATTACAACACCTGCATCCTGTGCTTCTCTGGTACTGTGGAACTCTGTTTCCTTACCCTTATATGTAATACTGCCTGAATCTTTCTGATAAATACCGGTAAGAACCTTCATCAGTGTAGATTTACCGGCACCGTTTTCTCCCATAAGTGCATGTACTTCGCCGCGTTTCACCTCGAAATTAACGTGATCAAGGGCATGAACTCCAGGAAAGGACTTATCAATGTCCTTCATAGTTAAAATAACTTCACCCATTGTTACATCCTCCCTTCCGATCAGTTCTTTCTGCGTCTTGCAGATACGTCGACGTAAACTGCTGCGATTACAATGAGACCTGTGATGATCATCTGCTGTCCTTTACCAAGGCCAAATGCCATGATTCCCTGCTGAAGAAGTGAGATGATAAACACACCGATTACTGTACCGCCGATAGAAGCAAGTCCACCAACCATGGAAGTACCACCCATTACACAACCTGCAATTGCTTCGTTGTTGTACTGGTCGCCGTATCCAGGCTGAACAGTTGTATAAGCTCCTACGAAGAACAGTCCTGCGATTCCAACCAAAACACCGCAGATTACATAAGCAAGCATCTGCCATTTTCTGGTATTAACACCGGAAAGGCGAACCGCTTCGCTGTTAGAACCAAGACAAAGGATATAACGTCCCGGTTTTGTGTTGTAAAGAATAATGCCGCAAAGCACAGCTGCAATCAGGAAAATCACAAGTCCTACAGGAAAACCATTGTAAGAAATGATATTTCTGAACCATCCGTTTACAGGATCTGAAGACTGAGGCCAGCTTACGGACTGAGTTTTGGTAAATACAGATGCAAGACCTTTTGCAATGTTCATAGACGCCATGGAAATAATGAACGCCGGAACTGACATGTAGGATACCATAAAACCATTAAACATACCAAAGGCAAATCCGATCAGCACACAGATCACCATTGCCAGGGCACATGGTACATGATAAGCTGTCATGCAGTATCCTGAAATCAGGGCACAACAGAACATTACCGGTCCGATAGAGAAATCGATTCCTCCGGTTGCAATTACGAATGTTACTCCAAGTGACAGGAAGCCAAGGAAGTATACATAGTTCAAAGTAGATTTAATACTGTCAGCCACAGGGAATTTACTTCCCAGAACTACTTTGAAAACAACGAACATGAGAATCAGAATACAGACAAGCAGGATTCTGTTCAGCCCAAGCTTCTTAACAACTGGATTTTGTTTCAACTTTTCCAAGTTTTTCACCCTCCTTATATTTTATCTCTCTTGTTGTTGAATATATCTTACCTTAATGCCCGGATAATTGTAATGGAATATCTTCCAAAAAAAGGTTAAATATTTCCTATCTGTGCATAGGAAATATTTAACCTTTTCTGTAACATAATAACCATTTACTTTTACATTTGTAAACCTGATATCCACGAATTGTTCCGTTGCAAAGCAGCTCCCACAATTCTCAAACATTCGAAATCCGCTGATTTACTGCGTAAATCGCTACTTTCTCATGTTTGGCGGGTCCCAAGTTCAAAAGTCTTATCATGCAAGCATAAACGACTTTTGACCTTTTGACCCTGATATCATAATAAGAAGTTTTTCAGTAAAAAGGGAAGATCAGACGTTCAATATCACTGTCATACATATTGTCCGGTGTCACCAGTTCACAGCCGGAATCAATATTTTTCGCCACAGAGTCTCCGTTCAGCATATGGATTGTCTCCTCTACTCCCATATATCCCATACGGAAAGCCTTCTGCACAATAATCCCTTTGTAAACTCCCATTTCCATCAGATTAATGGCCTCCTGGGAGCAATCCACACCGACTACCGCGATCCTGTCCTTTGCCCCTGCATCACTGACTGCACGCCCTACACCTACAGCAGAATATTCATTCATACCTGCAATCATTTCCAGATCCGGATATTTCTCCATCAGTTCATTGGTCAACTCATAGGATTTTTCAAAAAGGGAATTACAGTAAACCACCTCTACAATATTTTTTGCATAATCCCCCAGACCTTCTCTGAAGCCCTGTTCTCTTTCCACTGCAGTCGAAACCCCTTTTACATGGCTGACTATGGCAAGCCTGGAATCCTCGTCCAGCAAGGTTCTGGCATATTCCCCCAGACGTCTGCCTGCCTCCACATTATCTGTAGCAACAGTAAGATCCTGAAGCTCCTCCTCTGTATAAGAGTCAATATAGGTAATGCGGATTCCCTTTTCCTTTGCCTCTTTCAGCAGTTTATCTGACGCACTCATACTGGAGGGAGAGAACAGGATGGCATCCGGTTCCTTTTCAATGGCTGCCTTAAGCAGATGATTCTGTTCTTCAATATCTTCCTCTTTGTCCGGTGCCATGATCTCCAGTTTTGAGCCATATTCCTCTGCAGCCATTTTGCATCCGGAAATCAATGATGACCAGAAATCATTGGTATCATCCTTAATCTTTGGAATATAGATCAGAGAACACTCTCTGGTCTGCGTCACTCCCGGAGACATCAATCCTGTCACAGCCACCAAAAGGGCAGCCATAAGAATTATAATAATAATAATCACTTTTCTATATTTTCTCATGGACATCCTCCTGATTTTTAGGAATCACAACAGTCGCTGTAGTTCCCTTTCCTTTTTCGCTATGATAGATAATTCCATATTCCTTTCCATAATAAAGAACCAGTCGCTGCTGTACATTATACACTCCCACTCCATTTGAATGGTAGTTAACCTTATGCTTATCATAGATATGTTTCAGGGTCTCTTCATCCATGCCTACACCGTCATCTGTAATATCAATAATGATCCGTTCTCCCAGTTCATAGCCATGAACCTTGAGCATTCCCTTGCTCTCTTTATATTTCAGTCCATGATAGATGGCATTCTCTACAATGGGCTGCAGCACCAGACGGATGATCTGTGCATGGGTGATCCGTGGATCCACATTGATCTCAAATTCCAGCTTGTCCTTGTATCGCATCTTCTGAATCGTAAGATAACTTCTTACATACTCTATTTCCTGCCCAATGGTCACCAGTTCATTTTCAATACTGATACTTTGCCTGAGAAGCCGCGCCAGAGAAGCAGTCATAAGTACTACCTCTTCATTCTTCTTTCCCTCTGCCATCCAGATAATAGAATCCAGTGTATTATATAAGAAATGAGGATTGATCTGGGACTGAAGTGCTTTCAGTTCAATTTTTCGTTTCTGCTCCTGCTCCTGAATGTTCTGAGCCATCAGATCCTGGATCTTGTGAGTCATCACATTAAAGGATCGGGTCAGGCTTCCAATCTCATTGTCCGAATACACTTCAATTTCTGCAGCAGAAAAATCTCCCTTCTGTACTCTTTTCATAGAATCACGGAGTTTCTGGATCGGGAAGGTAATATTTCTGGCAATCTCGCTGGAAATCACCAGAGCTATTGCGATCAGTCCCAGGGCTACCAGCACATAAATACTTCTGGCTTTTCTGCTGTTTTTCAAAAGCTCAGACATATTCATGCAGCCTACAATGGTCCATCCGGTTGTCTCAGAATGGGACAGAGCATATATTTTCTCATCATCACCCTTTCCTGCTGTAACCACATCTGTTTTCGCATTCATAATCAGGGAAATGTTTTCCGTCTGCAGTTCATTATAAAGCTGTTGCTGCTGTGGATGATACACAATATTTCCATTTTGATCCAGAATAAACACATAGCCTTTCGCTCCCACACTGTTCTGCGTACACAGTTCACTGATGGCACTGTAGTTCAGGTCAATAAAAACGACTCCATCACTGTCTCCTTCTCCTGTATAATTGCGGATTCCGCGGCTGAGAGTGATCACCCAGGGGCGTTCCCCACTGATCACATTCTGCACATGGGAGGAGGTCAGGTTGTAATGATCATATTTTCCCACAGCATCTGCATACCAGCGCTGAGTATCAAGCTTCAAGTTCTGATTACGGGTAGACATCCCGTTATTAAACAGGGATGAACTTCCATTTTCTCTGCGCACAATTCCGATATTGCGGATGTCAGACCTACCCTTCAGTATGGTCTTAAACTGTTCTGTCAGACGCTGTCTGCACTGATTATATTCCTTCAGAGAGAGAGCATCTATTCCGCTTTCACTGTACAGATATTTATAGGCATCTCCGCTTCCAGCTACCAGGGACGCAATATTATCCATGTAACTGATATAGGAATCTATGTTCTGATTCAGCTGCCCGATAATTGTCTGTGTATACATAACGGAGTTCTCATAAATAGAAGAATTGGTATATCGCAGAGAAACAACTGTTACTACCAGCACTGCACTTAATACCAGGATTGAAACCGCACAAAAGATCGCGCTCTGGATACTTTTAAATTTCACAGGAAGCCTTGCAGCTATTCCTTTTTTCTTCATCGGCGTTTCTCCCTTGCATATTCAGTAGGTGTTTTCCCTGTTATCTTTTTAAAGGAAATCCCAAAATAATGAGGGTCTGAGAAGCCTACCTTTTCTGCAATCTCATAATTTTTCATGGTGGTATTCTCCAAAAGCTCTTTAGCCTTCTCCATCCTGACCCTGGTCAGCACTTCTATAAAAGTCTCTCCTGTCATTTCCTTAAATATGGTACTGAAATAACTGGTGCTGATATTTAAATAGGAACAGATACTGTTCAGACTCAGACATGGATCCATATAATTTTTCTGTATATAGTCCATTGCCAGCATCCCTTGTCTCTGTCCGTTGGAGCTATTCAGCTCCTGCAATGCATCAAACACTTCCTGCGCATACTTCTCTACCAGGGCTGCTGCCTGAGAGAACATTCTCTGCTCTGTAACTGCTTTCAGAAGAGCTTCTCTCTGAGCTATAATCTTTTCCGGCTCCTCGCCGAGAGACTGGCAAGTATTTCCAATTGCACGGATCACCTGCTGCAGATAGATGCAAGCATAACTTTTTCCCACCAATGCGGATTTAATTTCTGTCTCAATCTGTCCCAGTGTTTTCTCCATAAGCCTTCTGTCTCCGGACTTGATTGACTCTGTAAGTATTTCCAGATCATTTATCAGAAAAATAGAATTGTCTGTTTTTTTCTCTTCCATATCAAAAAGCAGATTTCCACCCAGAAGATAACGATAATCAATGGCTTTGGCAGCCAGCCGGTAGGAATAAATCAGCTCATGTGGTGATCGTACCCAGCTCCCGATTCCAATGGAGGTTTCAAGCCCAATTACCTCCTTTACCTTCTCCTGGATTTCATGGCAGATCCTGTGGATGCTCTCAGAAAATTCCTTTGTCCTGTTTCCGGCAAAAATGATACACACACGGTTGTTTCCCTCCTGGTATACCACGCCTGCCTTCTCCCGTACCACAATCTCATCGCCTACATTAAACAGCACAAAAGCCATAAGTGCACTCTCCTGCTGTTTATCCATGTCCATCTGATACATGTCCGAATACGTGTCTATATCAAACACTGCCACTCTGTAGCTGGCAGCCTGGAAAGTAATTCCCATCCTCTCCAATTCATCCAGGCTGACCTGCACATCTCTGGTGCATTTCACCAGACAATCCAATGCCTTAGAACGGATCACATTTGCATTCTTATGATAATCCTGGGAAACCTGGGTCAAAGACTCCATCTTCCTTTGTTCTTTTTTCCTAGAATCCAGTTTTTCCTTCATATTTCCGATAACCTTGGTCAGTTCCATGGCAGTAACCGGCTTCAGCATATATTCGCTTACATTATACTGTATTGCTTTTTTTGCATACTCGAACTCTCCGAAACCGCTGAAGATCACGATCAGAATATCCGGATAATTATCATGGAGAAAATGGCTCAGCTCCATTCCATCCATATAGGGCATGAGAATATCTGTGAGAACAATATCTACCTCATGTGTTTTTACAAACTCCACAGCCTGCTTCCCGTTCTCACAGTCTCCTATCAGTTCACAATCCAGCTTTCCCCAGTCAATATTCTCCCTGATGGCATCCCTGACAAGGATCTCATCATCCACCAATAAAATTTTGTACATAAAATTATATCTTCCCCCATAATATCGTTATCCTACAAACATTTACCATATGCCATTCATAAGTCATGCATATGACTATTCCCTAGTGTACCAACTAGTTTATTATATGTAAAATATCATATCATATTTTAACGATTTTTACAATTTTATGTCGCTGGTTTTTGGCAAGCTTTATATCTCCTGACCAGCATAAAAAAATAAACATTTTATGGAAAATATTGCCTTGAATAATCTGCCCGAAGCCTGTAAACTGATGAGTAGTGATAAGCGTGTACTGTGTTATTATATGCAGACAGCATATAACAACACCGCAACCATGAATGTATTGTTGAAAGGGGAAAAATTATGTTAAAAGGTATTCCTGAAATTTTATCACCAGAATTATTAAAAGTATTATGTGAGATGGGACACAGTGATCGTCTTGTAATCGCAGACGGTAACTTTCCTGTAGAATCCATGGGCAAAAATGCAATTACAATCCGCTGCGACGGACATGGCGTTCCGGAAATCCTGGATGCGATCCTTCAGCTCTTCCCACTGGATACTTATGTAGAAAAACCTGTAAATCTTATGGAAGTTATGCCTGGAGATACTGTAGAAACACCAATCTGGGATACTTACAAAGAAATCGTAACAAAACATGATGACCGCGGTGCAAAAGCAATCGGAAATATTGAACGTTTTGAATTCTACGAGCAGGCTAAGACAGCATACTGCATCATCTCCACCAGCGAGAAAGCTCTGTATGCAAATGTTATGCTTCAGAAGGGTGTTGTTATCAATAAATAATTCTGAATAACAAACACTTCTTACTTAATGATCAATAATTCAGACAATCAGAGTTCTCCTCTGAACTGTCTCAATTATACACACATTTATACACACATTCTTCCAACAAAAAAGAACAGCTGCACACAATGTGCACTGTTCTTTTTTGTTACATTATTTTTTCTTTTTCAGGAAGTAAAACAGTAATCCGATAAGGAAAACCGCCCCTGCAATACTGATGCAGATTCCGGCAACATTTCCACCCTGGGAAGTGCTTATATTCCCGGAAGATGCTTTCTCTGCCTTTTCTGTGGGGGTTGCCTCTGTAGTTGGAGTTGTTTCCACAGTAGGAGTTGCTTCTGTAGTTGGGGTTACTTCCACAGTAGGAGTTGCCTCCGCTGTGGGGGTTACTTCTGCAGTAGGCGTTGCCTCCGCTGTAGGAGTTGCCTCCGCTGTGGGGGTTACTTCTACTGTGGGAGTTGCTTTTACAGTTGGAGTCACCTTTGCAGTTGGAGTTACCTTTGCAGTGGGGGTTGCTTCCGGTGTGACAGCCCCGTTCTCAGCGGAAGCTGCTTCCGGTATGGTCGTCATATCAACAGAAGCTGCCGACTTATAATCTGTATCCTTATCCAGGTTCAGCCATCCTTCTGTACTGCTTCCTTCTTTGTCATCTATGGATGTCTTTCCCCAACTGCTGCCATCTTCGCTCTCTACATACTGGGAAATATGGACAGACGTACCATTTGCAATTTCTCCTGTGCCTGACACCTCTCCAAACTTTTCTCCAGGTCCGTTATAGAGTACAGCAGCTTTATCCTGACTGTTTATCTTTACATCAAAATCTGCATCCTGTCCGCCAAGTACCTTATATTCTGATTTTACAGCCTCAGACCGGGACACAGGATCCAGGTTATCCATAGGTACATAGCCATTCATTCCATGATACTGGATATATCCCCATTTTTTATTATCTGTTCCGGTTTTCTCTCCCTGGATTCGGATTGCTATCCCATTAGGGATTAGTTCACCATTCAGCTTTGTGCTCTGAGGATCTGCCTCTGAATAGATATCAATTCCTCCCTCCGGGCTCTCCACAAGCATGTAATAATCAGTCACATAATCCGGATTCTGGCTGGTACCCTCATCTGCCCATACACATACTGTCATGGTAAATATACATAGCAAAAACCCCAAAAGTGTTCTCCGTGTTTTCTTACTTATCTTTTTCTTCATGATTATTTCCTTCAATTTTCATCCTTCAGCGCTTTATATACGATGATCCCGTATACCTGCTGTATACCTTGCCATAGGGTTCCTTTACATATGCTTTTATTGCATAGGAATATAATACACCTTTTTGGGCTTTCTTGTCCAGATAAGAAGCAGAAGTTCCTTTAGAAATTGTCGCAAGTAATTTGTATTTTTCGCCCTTCTTCTTTCTGTATATCCGATATCCGTCACAGTTTTTCTGCGCCTTCCAGCGAATACGGATTCCATTTTTCTCTTTTTTTACAGAAGATACTTTCTGCAGTGCAGGAGCTGCCTTTATAACCTCTCCCGGAGTATACGCACTCATATAGGTTCTGGTGCTGGATTTGTACCATGCCCGCACTGTATAGCGGTAAGAAGCAGTGGCTGTTATCTTTTTATCCTGGTACTTCAGCACTGTTCCTTTTACTGCTGCCAGCTTTGTCCATTTTCCTCCGGACGCTGCCTGACGATAGATGTTGTACCCCTGGGCACCGGTCACCTTTTTCCAGGTAATCTGATTATATCCATTATTGTTTGCCTTTGCAGTAAATGCCGGGGTATCCAGCGTACTTTTGGTATTCAGAGTTCTGGTATGTGCCTTGATCCTAAAGCTATAGCCTGAAGATGCCACATCCTTCCACTCAGCGCTGGCAGATGCCCCCTTGAAAAAGGTCTGGTTCTCTGCCACTCCGGCTGTAGAGGTAAACCATACAGAGCCATTGGTATTCTTATACCGGGTACTGTTCTCCACACCAAACTGAATTGTTTTGGAACCGGCATTTGTCAATACTACTGCATAGGAAGAACCTGGCATAAGAACTACTTCCGGAACCTCCACCGTCTGCACACCTGCAAAATCCTGAGTATAAGTAACCGGAGCAGAATATGCAGGAGTTCCACTGAAAGGATCTGAAGGATCTGCCAGATTAGTATACACCTGAATCCGATAAACCGCATCATCACTCATGGTCACTACATTAACTTCCCCCAGTGCCTCATCTTTCTCCGGAGCTGCTTTGGCTTCAAAAACAGCTGCTACAGACTGCCCGGTCTTAATACCGGCCTTGGAAATTGCAGAAGAGCCATCGTAGAAATAATTATTGGGATATTTTTCATCATTTACAGTAACCGCCTCTGCAGTAACCAGATTACTAATGTTCTGATCCTGGTAAGAGAGATAAAAATAACCATCCTCTCCCCAATCCGTGCCCCAGCTGTTTTTGACGATCCAGGCACCATCCTGTGTAACCTTGGAGGAAGTCTTAAAATTCGCCTTGGAATAATTGTCATCCCAGCCAACTACAGTTACAATATGATTAATGTATCTGACAGGATTATCTCTGACAGGATAACAATAAGCTCCTGTATCCGGATTGTAATAGGAGGTAGACATATCAAACATAATAGACACTGCCTGGTCCCGGGTGATCATTTCCTTCATTCTCTCCTGAGAATAGTCAGAAAAGCTGGCATTTTTCAGATGTACCACACTGTTATATGCTTTCATATCCGGGATGACCTCTGACAGATCCTGGGTATGGGTATCATCTGTAGGCAGCGGCACATCCTCCTCTGTGGTCATTCCGGACCAGGTAGAAAGAAATAATGCTGCCAGATAATCATTTCCCCCAATTTTATGATAATCTCCGGCTACCCCATTCTGGTCATAGGGAGTATTTCCCAAGGGATCATTCTGTCTGTTGGAAAAAAAATAGGATAAATGTTCTTCTGACAGATCATAGTTTCCCTTTCCCTGGGCCAGCAGAGAAGACTCCAGAAGAGAAGCCATGCCAAAAGCCCAACAGGTTCCAAAAGGGTGCTGATTTTTTACTGATGTAATATAGCCATACTTTCTGGAATCATAAAACGACGGAAAAGCTGATGATCTCATGCCATATGCTGCAGGTACAGAGCTTAAGTCACTGTCTACCTGAGGACCGGGATCCAGTTCTGTCAGGCTTCTGATCGGATCAAGCTGTTCCTCCCTCTCTTCCTCTGTGAGAGGCCGCCCTTTGATATACCGGATTTCATCAGTCTCTCCAGTTACATCCTCTTCTGCATCCTGAAATTTATCTTCACTGTCATCTGCAGTAAAGGTTTCCTCTGTGATATTAAATTCATCCTCTGCTATGGGGACATCAAACGCGTCCTCTTCATTCTCTATGGGCAGCTGCACCTCTTCTGCACCGGAAACAAACAACTCACCTGCAGAAACAGGCACAGAAGATATTGTCACAGCAAGCGCAAGGAGCAGAGAAAAAGTCCGCTTTCCGGCAGCTCTTCTTTTCTTCAAATCCGTTCCTCCTTTTCTGATAAAGTAATATAAAGTAAAGCGGACATTCGCAATCCGCTTCACTACTTGCTCATGAACGCAGTCGCTTCGCGATCTGCATTCAAACACTTTATGATATCTTTATGTATTGAATTTTATTATATCTATTTATCAGGAAAATGTAAACAGTAACGTAAATACCCGCCTCTCCGAAAAAGGAGAGACGGGTATTGAGGTTTTATCATGTTATTTACTTATTAATTATAATTGTTTTACCTTATTATTTATAAAGTGGTCCGTAGTTCTTGCATGCTCTGAAGTCTGCGCCTTCTTTGTCCATGCCGAATGCATTCCATGCTGCCGGGCGATAGATATCTTTCTCAGGAACATTGTGCATAGATACCGGGATTCTCAGCATAGAGCACATTGTGATAAGATCTGCACCGATGTGTCCGTAGGAGATTGCACCGTGGTTAGCTCCCCAGTTGTTCATTACATCATAAGCTGTCTTGAACGGTCCCTCTTTACCATCGCATCTTGGAGCGAACCATGTACATGGCCATGTGTAGTCTGTACGTTTCCAGAGTTTGTCAGATACTTCTGCCGGAAGAGCTACTGTCCATCCTTCAGCAATCTGCAGAACCGGTCCAAGTCCTTTCACAAGGTTCAGACGGATCATAGTTGCAGGCATCTGAGCTTTTGTTTCATAACGGCTGGAGTATCCGCCTCCACGGAAGTATCCGTTGTCAGCCATACACCATTCTGTGTTATCCATGATTGCTTTCTGATCTTCTTCTGTAATATCCCACCACTGTTTCATAACAGCATTGCCGTTTTCATCTTTAGCTTCTCCGTTAGCATCAAGGCAGGCAGCACCAGAGTTGATCAAGTGAAGGAATCCGCCAGCTTCTTTCGCTACGCCTTCAAGGTCATATCCTGTAGCTTTCTTAACAGCCTCCGGGCTCCAGTATGTACGAACATCAGCGAAGATCTGTGCTCTGTTTGTCAGAAGTTTCATGAACATCATTCCAAGTCCGTTCAGAACATCGTTCTCTGTAGCCAGGATGTATGGCTCACGTGCTCCGTTCCAGTCAAAGGAAGTATTCAGCATAGCTTCTGCAAAGTCACCGTTCGGATAGAAGTCTGTCCACTGTCTCTGTCCCTGGAAACCAGCTGCCAGAGCATTGTGTCCGATTGCTTCTTCAGAGAATGCAGGATCAAGGTTGTCACAGCCGTTCATCAGCTCTTTGATGATAACTGCCATTTTAACAACAAACTCGAACTGCTCTTCTTTCTTCTCAGCTGAGAACTGAAGTTCTTCAGGGTTCTTGTCCCATCCGATCTTGCAGGTTTCTTTTGCCCATTTCAGAGCTTTCTCAAATTCTGCGTGATCATAGATGCCTTCTGTCATACGACGGATGATTTCTACCTCATCAACAGACTCAACTCTCATTCCAAGATAAGATTCGATGAAATCGGAATCAATGATAGATCCGCCGATACCCATTGTTACAGAACCGATCTGCAGATAGGATTTTCCTCTCATGGATGCAGCTGCAACTGCTGCGCGTCCGAATCTTAACAGTTTTTCTTTAACATCTTCCGGAATAGATGTGTCATCAGCTTCCTGAACATCATGTCCATAGATACCGAATGCCGGAAGTCCTTTCTGTGCATGTGTTGCAAGTACAGATGCAAGGTATACAGCACCAGGTCTTTCTGTTCCGTTGAATCCCCATACAGCTTTGATTGTCTGTGGATCCATATCCATTGTCTCAGCACCGTAGCACCAGCATGGTGTAACTGTAAGAGTGATATCAACGCCTTCTCTGCGGAATTTATCTGCACATGCAGCACTCTCACCAACACGTCCGATGGTTGTATCAGCGATTACAACCTTAACAGGTTCACCATTGGAATATCTTAAATTCTCTTCGAATAATTTGGCAGCTGATTTTGCCATGTTCATTGTCTGATCTTCCAGAGATCCACGAACATCCAATGCTCCTCTACGACCATCGATAGTAGGTCTGATTCCGATTACCGGATAGCTGCCAATTAATCTGCTCTTTGCCATAATAAAATTACCTCCTGAATTTATTTTGTGTCTTTACCCCTATTTATCAGGAAAACACAGTACTTTTAAAAATCATGGTTTTTCCTGACTGTTTCTGTTACTATTATACATTTGCATTCCATAATTTACTTGTGTTATAATAGCAAAAAATAGTACAATATTCACTTTTTCTGTAATGATTATAAAATTTCTGTAAATTTCTGTAAGGAGGAGATTTTTTTGCATGATTTAGGACGTAATGAGGACCGGCCAAGAGGAACCTATTCCTTCCCTTTTGAGTTTCATCACATTGACCATACCCATCCCAGATATGTCATGTCTTATCACTGGCATGTAGAATATGAGATCATACGGATCCTCAAAGGGAAACTCACTGTCACTTTAGACGAAAAAAGTTTTGTTGCAAATGAAAATGATGTTATTTTTATACATAGTGGAATTCTCCATTCCGGAATTCCGGAAGACTGTGTTTACCAGTGTATTGTTTTTGATATGAATACTTTTCTGAAAATCAATTCTGCCTGTGCAGAATATATACAGATGATCCTTCACCAGGAAATGATGATTTTTCCTCATTTTACAGAAGAACAACCGGAGATTCTTTCCTGCATCTCCTCTCTTTTTCGCGCGATCAGTGAGAAAAGAACCGGTTATGAGCTGATTGTATTTGGACAATTTTACCACTTTTTTGGTCTTATTTTTAGTAATCATTACTGTCTGGACAATCCCACACAAAACCGCAAAGATTACAAACGTATCCTGCAGCTAAAACAGGTGCTGGAATTCATTGAAAAGAATTATACCAACCCTCTGACTCTGCAGCAACTTTCTGCCTCTGTATCCATGTCTCCCAAATACTTCTGCCGGTTCTTTTCGGAAATGACTCATCAGACACCAATGGATTATCTAAATCGGCAACGGATCGAGGAAGCTTGTTACCAGCTGGCAGCCACCGATGATTCCATCACTGAGATTGCCTATAGAAATGGATTTAATGATCTCAGTTATTTTATCCGGACATTTAAGAAATATAAGGGAACTACCCCCGGAAAATACAAACGAAGATAAAATCACGACAGATATTTTCCCTCCAGACCTGAATCTGTCCCATTGCACTAAAAAAGGGAGGATGTAAAAAAGCTCGATTGAGTTTTTTCGCTTCCCCCTTTTTATGTACTTCCTCTGATTTTATTCAACAGAAGCTATGGCAAATGTCTGAGTGACATTTTCTTTTGTAACAGAAGAAATCCCTGATTCAAATCGGATTTTTAGAAAACAGACTTTTATATGAATCTTCTCTTTTGCCACCATATTTATTCTAGCAGACAAAAATATATATTTCAATTAGAATCGTCCACGATTATCTTGGATAATCTGACAACAAAATCTCCCTGCATTTCCTTTTATGTTGCTTTTTGGTTATTTTTTATATTTTTTTCAAAAATAATACCACATTTCAGTACATTTTAATTGACAAAACAACAGATAAGAATTAAAATTATAGTTACAAAATCCAATATTTTGGGGCTTAGAATCAATTTTATTATCAATTTTTATCCAATCACATTTCAAAGAACAAGGAGGTATCTTATGAAAAAAATCATCAATGCACCGGAGAATTATGTAGATGACATGCTCAAGGGTATCTATGCAGCCCACTCAGATGAAGTCAAATATGCTGCTGATGATCTGCGCTGCTACTGCAGAGCAGAAAAAAAAGACGGTAAGGTAGCAATCATCACAGGCGGAGGTTCTGGTCATCTTCCTCTGTTCCTGGGTTATGTAGGCGATGGATTGATCGATGGCTGTGGCGTAGGCGGCGTTTTTCAGTCTCCTTCCCCAGAGCAGATCTATAACATTGCCAAAGAAGTAGAAGCCGGTGCAGGTGTATTGTATCTGTACGGAAACTATACAGGAGATATTATGACCTTTGATATGGCCACTGATCTCTGCGATATGGACGATATTGAATGTAAAAGCATCGTTGGTGCAGATGATGTGAATTCTCACAAAGATCCTGCCACACGACGCGGCGTAGCAGGAATCTATTTTATGTTCAAAGCCGCAGGCGCACGCGCTGACGAGGGCGGCACACTGGATGAAGTTCTTGCAGCCGCACAGCTGGCCAAGGATAATACCCGAACTGTAGGTTTTGCTTTAACACCATGCATCATTCCAGAAGTAGGTCATGCCAACTTTGAATTAAAAGAAAACGAAATGGCTATGGGTATGGGAATCCACGGCGAACCAGGTGTATGGAACGGACCTTTAAAAACTTCCCGTGAAATCGCAGAAGAATCCCTCAACACTCTTCTTGGCGATATGCCATTGAAAGAGGGCGATGAAGTTTCCATATTAATAAACGGGCTGGGAGCTACTTCCATTGAAGAATTATACATTTTATCTAATGATGTTACAGAGATTCTTCATTCCAAAGGAATTAAAATCTACAAAACAATCGTAGGTGAGTACGCTACTTCCATGGAAATGGCAGGCGCTTCTATCTCCATCTGTAAAATGAATGATGAAATGAAGAAATATATGGATCACCCTGTAAAAACTCCATTTATCTGTCAGAAATAATAAATATAAGGGGGAACAAAAATGGACAAAATCCTTTTCGAACAGATTCCCGACTTATTTACCAGTGTAGGAAATCTGTTTATAGAGAAAAAAGAAGAATTATGTGAAATGGATGCTCGTCTTGGTGATGGGGATCTGGGACTTACCATGAGTAAAGGCTATGGTTCACTTCCGGATATCATGCGCGCAGAAGCAGAAGGCGCTGCCGGAGATATTGGTAAGCTTCTGATGAAATCCGGTATGAAGATGTCATCTTTGGTTCCTTCCACAATGGGATTTCTTATGTCAACCGGCATTATGGAAGGTGGAAAAGCATTAAAGGGAAAAACCGAAATAGATGCTTCTGGCCTTGCCGCTTATCTTACAGGATTTGCAGCCGGTGTACAGAAACGAGGCAAATGTGAGCCAGGTCAGCGCACGATCTACGATTCCATTCTCCCCGCAGCACAGGCTGCGGAAAAAGCTGCAAAAGAAGGCTGCTCTTTACAGGATGTTATCACCCAGGCATTAGCTGCTGCCAAAGCGGGAGTCGATGCCACCAAAGACATGGTGCCGGTCTTCGGAAAAGCTGCTGTTCATGCCGCACAATGTGCAGGAGTTGAAGATCAGGGAGCTGTGGCTGGTTATTACAAAATCTTAGGATTAAGTAAATACATATGTGAATAATTTTCAAAGACAGCCGCAGTCCCGTAACAAGGATTGAGGCTGTCTTATTTTTCCAAAAGAAAGGAGGAATTTTTTTGCTTGCAATTTCACGTCAAAACCTTATCAAAGAGCTTTTACAGGAAAACAAAAGTGTGACTATCGCAGATCTGGCAGTGCGTATGAACGTAACCCGCGAAACCATCCGACGTGATCTGCGTGCCATGGAAAAAGAGCATGAGCTGATCCGCACCCACGGAGGAGCCTATATTCTGGACGGTGTCCAGAATGATCTGGACATTTCCACCAGACAGGTTTTAAAAATCGAGGAAAAGAAGGCCATTGCTTTAAAATGTGATGCACTGATCCAGACAGGAGAAATTATTTATCTGGACAACTCTACCACAGCCTGGTTTATTGCCAACAAAATATCAAACAGGAAACTTACGGTTGTTACCAATTCACTTGAAATAGCCAATATCCTTTCCACCTCCCAGACCATCCATCTGTTTCTCATCGGCGGGGAATATTCCCAGAGAACAAAAAGCTTCGAGGGCAGCAGTGCCCAACGCAGTCTGAGGCAATATTTTTTCGATAAAGCTTTCATTTCCTGCCGAAGCGTAAACATGGAATCCGGGATCACCGATACCAGTGACAATTCTGCAGTCCTTCATCAGCTGGCCCTTTCCCACGCCAAACAGAAATATCTTGTGGTCGATCACTCCAAACTGGATAATATTTCCTTCTCCAGCGTTGCCCCTCTTGCAGATCTGAACGGTATTATTATGGATACCGAATTTTCTCCTGAGTGGAAACAATATCTGGACAAACACAATATCCGTTATTACTGACCTGATACAAGTAAGTCCCCTGCTTCAATTGCGAAGAGCAATAAGCGGGGGACTTACTTAATTTGGTTAAAAAGAGGAGCGGAATACTTTCCGCCCCCTTTCATAATACGTTTATTTTTTATCTACATATTTCTCAACCGGTTTGATACCCATCTTCTCAAAGGATTCTTTAAACGGTTCATATGCAATACCTTTTTCTGTGATAATACCAGTAACCAAACTGTGGTCTGTTACATCAAAGGCAGGGTTTACAACACCTACCCCCTCAGGAGCCATACGTTCCTTATACCACATTTCTGTAACTTCCTCTGCCTTTCGCTGTTCAATATGAATTTCGTCTCCGGACTCCAGAGTCATATCAATGGTAGAGGATGGTGCACATACATAAAACGGAACTCCATAATGTTTTGCAATGATGGCAACACCGCTGGTACCAATCTTATTTGCAAAATCTCCATTGGCGGCCACACGGTCACAACCAACAAAAATAATTCCTACTTTTCCACCCTTCATCGTATAGGATGCCATATTATCGCACTGTACATATGTGTCAATGCCTGCAGCCTGCATTTCATAAGCGCTTAACCTGGCTCCCTGTAAAAGCGGACGGGTTTCATCACAGTAAACATGAAGATCTTTCTTCGGATCCCATCCATGTTCCAGGGCAATATACATTGGAGCCAAGGCTGTTCCATATTTCGCTGTAGCCAATGTACCTGCATTACAGTGAGTCATAATGCCCACGCCTTTTCCCAGTTTCTCAAGAAGCTCAAAACCATAAGTACCGATATTTCGGCTAATCTGGATATCCTCTTCTCTGATTGCATCTGCTTCCTTCATCAGGCGTACCTTCAGGTCTGGAATATTCATATGATCTTTCTCTGTAAGCATTACATCATGCATACGATTGAGAGCCCAGGAAAGATTTACAGCTGTAGGTCTGGATGAATTGATGTATTCCATCATCTCAGTACATTCTTTTACAAATTTATCTTTATCCTCTGTTTCGATCTGATCAGCCAGAACATAATATGCATATGCTCCTGTAACACCAATAGCAGGTGCTCCTCTTACTCTCAATGAATAAATAGCTTCCCAGATATCCCCTGCCTTGGAAATGCTGAGGTATTTACACTCGTTCGGAAGCAGTGTCTGATCCAGGATTACAATTTCTTTTTTGTTTTCCGCAAGTTTCACGGTATCCAGATTAAGTGCATTTTCCATAACATCCGTCTCCTTTATCAAATATTTTTTATGCATCAACCTTTGCAATCGCATCCTTCAGAGTACCAAGGAAGCATTTGCCACACTTTTTATCGCCTCTGTTTTTAATAAAGTCAACTGCTGCGGTAATACAGATTTTCTCTGCACGTGCCCGTTTTGCTTCATCTTCAATACTGGTAATATCCTTTACATTTGCCATACCAACAATACGGCGGATCAGCTCCAGTCCTGTTACAGCAGAAGTATCTTCAATGATGGTAGCCATATAATACTTCCTGTACAGTTCATTCTTGCACATGGTGTCTGTCACATGTTCTTCATAGTATTTTTCCATTTTTTCTTTTGTCATATTAACAACATCTACCAGAACACTCTCTACCCAATTGCAGAATTCTTCTGCACCGGCAGCATCCCCATTGGCCCATGCAAAGATCATATTCGCGATCACATTACCAATATCATATCCCATAGGTCCGTAGAAGCAGAACTCAGGGTCAAATACCTTTGTGCTTTCTTCATTAATAAATACAGAACCTGTATGTAAATCTCCATGGATCAGTGACTGTGCCCTTGTCATAAAATCCATTTTCAGTTTTGCCACTTCACAGTGAAGCTCCTGGTCATCATAAAGAGTTTCTTTTACAAACTCAGCAATAGGAGGAAATACATGATTACGTTTCAGCTCATCATTATATGGTTCTGTATACACCAGTGCTTCTGTAATATCGCATAATTCTGGATTAATAAATTTACGCTGTAGTTCTTTTTTCTCCTGATGGTCCATCACAACATCTGTAGTTCCCATCAGAACCTGTGCCATAAAAGTAGAAATCTGGTCTGCAAATTTCGGGAAAATCTTATGTTCCAACATTGCTGTACGCATAATCTCATGATCGCTGAGATCTTCCATACCGCAGGCACTCATAACTGTATCATAGAAATAAATCTCCGGTACATATCCAGGTGCAAGTTTTCCTTCAAGAACAAGAATCTCTGATTCAATTCTGTTTCTGTCAGTATCCAGCTTCATATCAGAGGAAATACGGGCTTCCATCCCTGCCTGTTTGATAATCACGCTGTGTCCTTTTCCATCTGTTACTTTAAATACATAGTTAAGATTTCCATCTCCGATTTCCTTGCATTCCATGCTGTCCACATCCCAGCTTATCTGAGGAACCTTAACTTTTGCATATTCAATTGCATCGTCCGTTTTCATAAGAAAATAAGAATCAAATTTTGACATGATCTTTTCCTCCATTATTTATCCCATTATCTGTTATAAACTATTAATCTTCTTTTACAGTGATATATGCTGCAACCAGTGCCAGGCAGAGAACTGCACCCTTAACTGCCGGAAGTACGTAGTATACAACGCCGCACATTGTAAGTCCGTTTTCCAGTGTAGAAATAAGGAGAGCACCTACAACTGTTCCCAGAGCATTTGGTCTTTCAGCTCCACCTACGGAACGTCCGATAAATACTGCTGCCAGTGAGCTCATCAGATAGCTGTCACAGCTGTTGATCTGAGCTGCTGAGTTACGGGAAGTAACAACGATACCTGCAACTGCAATAAATACTGCCGCGAACATACCTGCCATAAATCTGTATTTCTTAACATTGATACCGGAAAGCTTTGCCGCTGTTTTATTTCCGCCCATAGCATATAAGTAGCGGCCATGTTTTGTTCTCTCCAGAAGTACCCAGCATACAACTACACAAAGAATCATAATAATAATGATATATGGAGATTTTCCGATATTCATAGAAGCGGTAGTCCATCCTTTTCGGAGTGGAGAATTATCTCCGCCATGTAATGCTCCGAACCATTTCGGTGCACTCAGGCCGGCAGATACAGCACTTCCGCCTGTAAACGCAAGACCAAGTCCTGCATGTACGAACTGCAGTGCACAGGTTGCCAGCATGTCCGGAATCTTACATACCAGTATTAAGAACATTGTCAACAGATACATTACCATTGTAAACACAATAGTAAGAACAATAGCCAGCCATAAAGGTGCGCCAAACCACAAAAACAGTGCTGCAAAAACATAGGCACTGAAGGTACCCAGTGTACCAGCTGACATATCAAATCCATCCGGCGCCATAGATACAGTTGCTGCAAGAGCAAAAATTGTAACTACTGACATGGCACGGAGAATATTCATCAGGTTATTCACTGAAAAAAATGCCGTGCCCTTAATTGTTGTAAAGATAATAACTGAAACCACAAGCACAATTACCGCTGCCCAGCTCAGCAATCCTTTTCCAATCGTTTTCATCTTTGAATTCTGAACCATATTATTTTCCTCCCAATACATTGATGCCTGGTATCATTTCTGATATCAGCCTGCAAATTTCTCCTCTGAACCAGTTGCATAATGCATAATCTCGTCTTCGGTAGTTTTTGCAGTTTCCAGCTCTGCCATAATCTTTCCGTCAAACATAACATACATACGGTCAGTAATTGACAGCAGCTCTGAATTTTCACATGTAGCATAGATGACACAGTTGCCTTCCTTTGCGATCTGATTGATCAGATGGAAAATTTCCTGCTTGGCACCAACGTCTACACCTTTTGTCGGTTCATCAAATATATATACATCACAGTCTGCAGCCAGCCATTTGGCAACTGCAACCTTCTGCTGATTTCCTCCTGAAAGATATGCAACCCTCTGTTTTACCGAAGGGGTCTTAATGCTAAGACTCTGCACATACTCTTTCGCCTTTTGAGCCGTCTTGCGGTCATTTACAAAAGACAGGGTGCAGAAATCTCCAAGACATGCTGCCGAAATGTTAAAGGTTACAGTTTCTGCAACAAGCACTCCCTCCTTACGCCTTTCTTCCGGCACCAGGGCAATTCGGTTCTTTACTGCATCAGACGGATTTTTGATCTTTAGTTCTTTACCATTCAGAGTAATGGTACCCCCTGATTTGCGATATACACCGAAGATTGTTTTACACAATTCTGTTTTACCTGCCCCCACCAGGCCTGCAAGTCCAACAATCTCTCCTTTTCTTACATACATGGAAACATCCTTCACACGACCTTCATGCTCATTCAGATGCTCCACAACAAAGGATTTTTCTCCAATCTCACAGATTTCTTTTGGAAAGTTTTCTTCAAAAGAACGTCCCAGCATTTTATCTACAATTTCTTTTGAAGTTGTCTGTGATGTGATAGGAGTGGTATCCACGATCTGTCCGTTTCTCATAACCGTGTAGGAGTCACAAATCTGAAGGACCTCCTGGATACGATGTGTAATAAAGATAATCGCAATGTTTTCTGTTTCTCTCAAATGTCTTACAACACGGAACAGTTCCTCTGTTTCCGTATCTGATAATGGTGCTGTAGGCTCATCCAGGATCAGGAAATTACATGAATTCTGAACCGCACGTGCTATCAGGACCATCTGCTTTTGCGCCAGCGTTAATGTGCCGCACCATCTACGCACATCAATGTCAATATTAAGGCGGGCCAAAGCCTCTTTTGCATCTTTTCTTATTTTTCCGTAGTTGACAAATTGTTTATGTCCCATGTTCATGACCATATCATTAAACATTACATTCTCAGCAACTGATAATGTGGGAACCAACGCCATATCAACTTCCTGATATACAATCTGGATGCCAAGTTTCTTCGCGGCAGCCGGATTTCTCAATTCCACCACATTTCCATTATATAAAACATCTCCTGTGTAATCAGGATTTGAACCTGCCAGAACTTTCATCAATGTTGATTTTCCAGCTCCATTTGCTCCCATAACCGCGTGGATCATACCTGTATGAATCTCAAAATCAACATTTGACAGCGCTTTTACACCAGGAAATTCTATGGAAACATTTCGTGTTCCAAGTGTGATTTTATCCATATATTCCCTCTTTTCCGTAATTCTTTTCCGTCGCAGATAATCCAGTACGGAAAAAGTGGCGCCGGAGCCTTGAACCCCGACGCCTCACTTTACTTAGATATTTTCACTAATAAGTACCGCCTTGCAAAAGGATCAGTGTCCAAGCGCTTCTACCATCCAATCGCAGGTAGGCATCCAAGAAGTATCGGAATAATCTTCTCCAGCAACTTCTGCCAGGTTTTCAATATTTATGCCGTCCTTAGAAGTAACCATTTCCTGGGTAACAATAACTGAAGGAATTTCCATCCAAGCTCCCGGATCTGCATAATAGCAGGAAGCCGCTTCAATATCCTCATACTGATCTGCCATTTCAAGTGCTAATACACGGCATGCAAATTCTCCATTGGATGTCCAGTTTGTAGTAGCGCAGGCTTTCCAGTTTTTACCTTCCTGCAT
The DNA here is from genome assembly GCF_014297245.1 of Blautia difficilis. Taxonomy (NCBI): domain Bacteria; kingdom Bacillati; phylum Bacillota; class Clostridia; order Lachnospirales; family Lachnospiraceae; genus Blautia; species Blautia difficilis. The sequence goes on from NZ_JACOQG010000008.1 coordinate 64,041, forward strand.
GAACTGAATATCTTCATTACAGATATCTACGGATACCATTGGGATATCGGAATCAGCTTCACGAAGAGCCTGGTATACACCCTGTGCATATGCATCATAGCAACACCAGATACCATCAATATCGCCTTCGCCATATTTCTGTAAAGTAGCAGCAGTTACATCACGCATAGATGAAGTAGCATTCTGATCATCAATCGGTGCGATTCTCTCAACTGTTTTAATCTTTCCATCTTTTTCAAATGGTTCATAACCTACCTGACGACGGTCAAATGGGCTGTTATATCCGGCACCCTGCTGAACCTGAAGAATATTTACAGGCTCGCCTGCCTCTGTTTTGTCAGGATACATATCAAGGATAGCCTGAACCAGAGATTCTGCAAATCCTGCATCCTGCTGGAAGAACTGTGTAACACCATCAATCTTGGCTGTCTCACCATTTGCATCTTTAAATGGTGTATCGAATGTAACGATCTTCAGATCCGGATACTGTTCCAGGATTCCTGACAGGAAATCATATGCGTATTCCTGACCACCATGGGAAACCATCAATCCATCATAACCACCCTGCGCGCACTGTTCAATTGTACTCTTCCATGTATCCGCATTATCATTGCAGAAGAAAGTGCTTGCTTCCATTCCAAGCTTCTCTGCTGTTGCGGTAAATGAATCCGACCACATCTGGAAGATTGTTGCAGATGACATATACATAATGTATGCAATCTTTTTACCTTTTAACGGTGACTCTGTGGTGCTTTCTGTTGCTGTGTCAGCCGCTGCATCATCTGCTGCATATACCGGAACTGCTGCAGCCACCATTGTTGCTGCAAGTAACGCTGCGATTATTTTTTTCTTCATGGATATTCCTCCTTTTTTGGATAATTTGACGAAGCGTTTTTGTTTTTGTGAGTTTATATTAACACATATAAACAATTTTGTAAACCTGATAATGTGTCATTTTGTTCGTTTTTTTGTTTTTCAGTACATTTTGACAATTGTGTCAACCATATTTTGAACAATTTTCATGTTTCAATTCTGCTTTTTATGTAAAAGAATTACAAAATCCTATTTAGCTTGTGCATAATTACTAACAGTAATTAGTAATTTTGACTAATAACTTTTGAATTGTTAAGTTTTTTTCAATCTTTTTTCCACAAAAAACAGCAGTTATCTGCACAGATAACTGCTGTTTTGCATGAATGTTGTTTTTTGCCCGTTTTTGTTGTATTCAAAGACATCCTTTTTGTAATATTGTGCAGGCATAAAATGCAGTTTCCGTTGTTGCGATCACAGCATATGCCTCTTTTGCTTCTTTGTAAAAATCTTTTCTTGAAATCATCCCACAGGCTTCTTCACCTCTTGGATCATATTTTGCCACAATTTGTTTAAATTCATCCCAAACCGGACATTCAAGCTCAGCATGACGAGGCTCTTTATCCATAATCAACACCGGCTTGTCCACAAAATCATCCAATGGCATCAACGTAAGAATGGCATCCATAAGATCTGTGGCTTTTAATCCATCGCAACGTACCAGTATACTGTTTTTGGCCATAGATGCTGCTGCAAAATTAGCATCTCCTATGACCAGCTTGTCTCCATGTCCCATTTCAGCCAGAACCTTCAAAAGCTCAGGCGAGAGAATTGGCGGTATGTACCTTAACATAAATTCACGTCCTCCTTTTTTTGTTTCATAGGACTATTTTACGTCTCTCTCTATTTTCAGTCAATTGCCAGTATTGCCGATTTTTTATTTCTCTTTTTTGGTATTTTGCTATTTTTGATTGACAGCCTCCAGAAACTGTTGTCCATATTTCGCATATTTATGTTCCCCTACCCCGGAAACACTCAGCATTTCTTCTTTATTTTGAGGCTTGATCATGCACATATGTACCAGTGTTTTATCTGAAAAAACAATATAAGGAGGCACTTTTTCTTTTCTTGCAATTTCCATACGAAGCTGACGCAGTTTTTGAAAAAGAGGTGCATCCTCCTCCCGCAAAATGCCTGAAGCTTTAGACTTATTGTTTTCTTTGGATTCCTTTTTCTTAATTTTTTTCGGCTCTTCCTTTGCCATTTTCATAGTCAGAATATATGTTTCATTCAAAAGCAATTCCGAACGGTCTGTAAGCTTCACCAATGTATATTCATCATTGGAAAGCCTGATGTATTCTTTTTCCAGAAGGAAATTAAAAATCTGTCTCAGCCTGTATATGGGGATTTCTCTGCATTTTCCATAACAACTATTCTCCTCCATATGGTACTGGCGGATTTTAGCTGTATTAGCACCGCGCAATGTATCCAGGATCACATTCACACCATACCGCTGTCTGCACTCATCCACGCATCTGACAATACTGCATGCTTCTGCAGACACATCTACTTCTTCAAATTCCATAAGACAGTTCTGGCAATTTCCGCAGTAATTAGGACCATACTCTCCAAAGTATCTTAGAATATATTCTCTGAGACATTCATGGGTAAAACAGTAAAATGTCATTTTTTTCAGACGTTCCTCATCCCGCTCCTGCACAATAGCTCTGGTTACAGGATCCAGTTCCTGATTTTCCTGATTATTTTCAATAAAAAAGCGATTGGTGATCACATCCTGCCCACTGTAAAGCAATATGCATCTAGCCGGTTCTCCATCACGCCCTGCACGTCCTGCCTCCTGATAATAGCTTTCCATATTTTTAGGCATATTATAATGAAGCACATACCGGACATCAGACTTATCAATTCCCATTCCAAATGCATTGGTGGCAACCATGATCTGGCAGCGGTCATAAATAAAATCATCCTGATTATTCCGTCTTTCTTCATCAGAAAGCCCTGCGTGATATCTGGTTGCAGAATATCCCTCCTGAATCAGCTTCTGGCACACTTCTTCCACAAGCTTCCTGGAAATACAGTATATGATTCCACTTTCTGTCCTGTGTTCTGCCACATAATCTCTTATAAATCCATATTTATCCCTGGGTGTTTGCACAGAAAAAAACAAGTTCTGCCTGTCAAATCCCGTAGTGGTCACAAAAGGCTCCTGAAGCTGAAGGATATCAATAATATCCTCTTTAACCTCCTGTGTGGCAGTAGCTGTAAAGGCACTTACAACCGGACGGTCGGGAAGCCTTTCTATAAATTCCATGATCTTCAGATAGCTGGGGCGGAAATCCTGCCCCCATTGAGACACACAGTGAGCTTCATCCACTGCAATCATGGAAATCTTTACATGAAGGGCAAAATCCAGAAATTCTTCATTAAGCAATCTCTCCGGAGCTACATAGATAATAGGGTATCTTCCTGCTTTCGCAAGCCTAAGCACTGTATAATACTGCATTTCACTCAATGAACTGTTAAGAAATGCAGCCAGTATTCCAGCCTGATTTAAGGCACTTACCTGATCTTTCATAAGAGAAATCAAAGGAGAAATCACCAAAGTGATTCCTCCCATCATTAGTGCCGGAATTTGATAACACAGCGACTTCCCTGCCCCTGTAGGCATAATACCCACAACATCCCTTCCGGAAAGAATGGTATTAATCACCTCTTCCTGTCCTTCTCTGAATGTATCATATCCAAAATATTTTTTCAGTATTTGATTTTTTGTCAAAATTTTCAAATCCTTTCCAGGCAGTAACTGCAGGATCATTGCAGCCACACAAGTTTCTCACAAGTTCTACATTATGTCCCGCAAAACAGTCAGTCCATATTCTGCCAGACTGTGATCTTCTTCTGAGGTACCACCGCTGATTCCCAGGCCGCCTATGATGGTATTACCACATTTTAACGGCACTCCACCTCCAAATATTGCAATCTTTCCGCTTTCAAGTGTATCCACTCCATAAAATGTACCACCCGGCCCGGCAAGCTCACCCAGTTCTCTGGTAGACATTTTTACGGCTACTGAGGTATATGCTTTCTTTACAGCTACATCATAGCTTACCAGATAAGCACCATCCATTACATGAACTGCAATTGGATTTCCCTCAGGTCCACAGATTGCGATCACAGAATTCATGCCCCGCCGTATGGATTCCTCTTCAATTTTTTCAATCAGCGCCTTGGCTTTTTTGAGAGTTATCCTGGACTGTATTCCCATCTGTGCCAGTACTTCACGGACAACTTTTTCATCAATCCCATTACTTATCTCAGAAACAGTATTTTGTGTTTTCACTTTCTGCCTTTCCACATCTTGTTTTTCTATATTTTGCTTTTCCACCTTTTGATCCTCTGTCCATCCTGAGGCATCAGATAACTCCACATATTTTGCAAGAAGGAATAAATAGTCTGATAATCTGTTCAGATATTTCTTGCTTTCCGTATCTGCTCCAAATTTCACAGCAACCTGTGCCAGACACCGTTCCGTTCTTCTGGCTACCGCCCGGGTTACGTTTATTTCTGCTGCAGTCCTGTTCTGCCCGGATACTTTTTTTCCAGCCTGCTGTCCGCATAATTCTTCCAGTCTGTCCGTCTCTTTCTCAAGATTGTCAACAATCTCCTCATTGACTTTAAAATCTCTGCTGTATGGGTCCTCTACTCCCGCTGCGATCAGATCCAGATTATCCTGTATACTACTCAGCATTTTTACCGTTTCTTCCCATTTCAGCATACACTTTACCAGCCCGATATGACTGTTCAGCTCGTCAATTGCTCCTACAAGCTGGATACGGTCATCCGACTTGGAGACGTTTTTGGTACGGGCCATATCTGTAATTCCCTTATCTCCCCGTTTTGTATATACGCTCATATTTTTCATCTCCTGTAATGTGCAGAATGTTTCCGGTTAACTGAGTTTCTGATTTCAGCGGCAATAAATTACCTTTTTCAAGAGCCCGGCACAATGTCCGGGCCCAAAGGGCTTTCAGCAAGCCCTATAAACTGGTCAAAATGACCACAGTTTTTTATAAATCCTGATAATATCTTCTTTGGCTGGTACTCTGGGGTTATTTGCTGTGCAGGCATCTGCCAGTGCAGCATCTGCCATCTTATCAATTGCTCCAAAGTATGCATCTGGTGTAATCGTTCCCAGTTCCTGAATGGTCAGCGGAATGTTCATCTCTTTCTGCATAAACTGAATCCAGTTTACCAGAGAGCGCACTGTCATAACCTTATTATAGTTACTGAGTCCAAGGATATGGGCTACATTTGCATATCTCTTCACTGCCGGAAGATATTCTTTCTGGCTTTTACTATGTTTATTAATATCAGAGTTAAATTCAACAATATGGGGAAGAAGCATAGCATTTGCTCTTCCGTGAGGAATATGGAACATAGCTCCCAGCTGGTGTGCCATACTGTGAGTAATTCCAAGTCCTGCTGTATTAAAAGACAATCCAGCCAGGCAGGATGCTACATGCATTTTTTTACGGGCATGCATGTCACTGCCGTCAAGATAGGCACGTAACAGGAATACTCCGCAAATCTCGATTGCTTTCTCTGCAAGGGCTGAAGAAAACTCGTTATGCGCTATGCTGACATAGGATTCCAGCGCATGGGTAAATACATCCATACCTGTATCAGCCGTAATAGCCGGCGGCACACTTTTTACAAGCTCAGCATCCAGAATCGCCTCATCTGCAGTCAGACTGTCAGCAATCAACGGATATTTTACATGTGCCTCTGTATCATTTACAACAGCAAAGGATGTAACCTCTGATCCGGTACCGCTGGTAGTAGGAACGGCAATCAGGCCTACTTTTCCGTAATTATTGATCTTCAGGGCAAACTCACGGATTGCTTTGGAAGAATCAATGGCAGAACCGCCTCCAACTGCAACAACTGCCTCCGGCTGATACTGAAGAAACTTCTTTACGCCTTCTGCAATCTTATTCAGCGGTGCATCCGGCACCACATCACAAAAAATATCATATTCAATTCCTGCACTGTTTAACGGTGCAGTAATAAGATTCACCATTCCGCTTTGTACTACGAATGGATCGGTAATGATCAAAACCCTTTTGTATGGGATTTCTTTCAGTCTGTCCAGGGCATTATCGCCAAAATGGATGGCTGTTTTCATTTCGAACGTACTGAAGTTATTCATTTATAATGCTCCTTTTCTGTTACTGTCCACTTGGTACACAGTAACCCTTTCTCTGGTTTCAGACAGGATATCTGCACTCTATACCCAGTTTTTCAAAGTATATCCTCCACCTGTCCTCAGGTCTTTTATCAGTTACAACCATATCTACTTCTTTCATACTTCCCGCAACTGAAAAAGCTTTTTGGTCAAATTTCGTACTGTCTATAACCAAAATTTTCTTGCGTCCTGATTTCATCATAGCTCTTTTGGTTGAGCCAAATGCCTCCTGCGATTCCATGATTCCCCATTCCTGATCCAATGCTTTACAGGAAATGATAACCTTATCTACATAATAAGACCGGATAGATTCATCGGTTTTAGAGCCAAGGAAGGCCAGATAGCCTTCCTTCATAACTCCGCCTGTTGAAATAATATTCCATCCGGATACATCTGCCAGCTCCAGCAGAATCTCCAGAGAATTGGTGATCACAGTAAGTCTTTCTTTTCCTTTCAAAGCCTTTGCCACAAAAACCGCTGTGGTACTGGCATCCAGAAAAATATGATCTCCGTCATTTACAAGGGAAGCTGCAATTTCCGCCATTTTCTGCTTTCCCGAAACATTCTGGTTTTTACGGACATTAAAAGGTAAATCAATGCTTATATCCTCATTTATCACCGCTCCACCGTAACTTTTTATGGCAAGACCCTCTTTTTCAAGCTTGTCCAGATCACGGCGAATGGTCTCTTCAGAGACATTATAAAGCTGGCTGAGTTCACTGACTACAACCCGCTTCTCTGCCTGTAGTTTATCGAGAATCAGTTTCCGTCTCTCCAATGCAAGCATACTCGTTGCCCCCTTTACTGAGGAAATTCTCAAACATTCAATCTAAGATCTTACAAAATACTGTCAATCATTCGTCTGTCAGGATGTGCGATCACGGAAGAATCCAGATACATTCCCTTGGAAGATACCAGTTGCTTTGCTCTCTCAATAGAAGCCTCTACAGCTGAAACCTCACCTGTAATCATCATATATGATTTTCCACACATACCTTTTGCAATACGAAGTTCGATCAAATCAACGATCGCTGTTTTCGCTGCCTGATCTGCAGCCTCAATGATAGAAGCCGCATCATAGGTTTCCAAAATTCCCAGTGCACTGATTTCATCCACCTGTGTGGTTCCATAAATAGCCGGGAAAATAGATTCATGAGGATTACCCAGTACAAAACTGTCAATACACTTATCCTCATATGTAGTAACTGCTGCATCAACAGCTGCTTTTACCGCACTTAAGTCACCGGTAATAATTGCAATATATTTACCAGGACATACGGTCTGAGCCTCGATGATCTCTACCTCAGATGTTTTTACCATAGCATCTGCTGCGGTAACGCCGGTAGCTGTAGTTTTAAATTCAATCATTCCGATTGCTTTACTCATTTTGTGCACGTCCTTTCTAATTTACTGCAATTATGATATAACGGTCTGTCACTTCTGTCACTTTTCCATTGACAGAAGCATGGATTCCTACGCTTAAGCCCTGTGCAGGCTGAGCGATCATCTGTCCTCTGGTTACCGTATCACCTGCTTTTACTATTGCCTGAGCAGGTGCTCCGATATGCTGGCTCAGAAGAATTTTTACTTTCTTAACCTGTATCAGTTCTTCGTGGAGAGGTGCATCCTTGTCATATTTTGTAAGACCAAGACGTGCCATAAGACGTTCTTCAGGAACTTTACGATATTCTCTTGATTCCTGAACCGGTTTTGGCTGTACGCCCTGAGGCGGTCTGATGCCGGCTTTTCTAAGTCCGCCCTTCATATCAGCCAGAAGGCTTCTCGGTGCCAGACTCTGAGGACAGGAATACATCTCACATACACCGCAGGAACTGCAGAAGGATGCATCAATATATGGATTCAAATCCCTGAAATCCTGATTTGCTGCTGCGCGCATAAATTTTGCAGGATCAATGGGATGTCCCAGATTATGTCTCGGACATAAATCAGTACATGTATTACATTGACAGCAGATAGATGCTGCACGTTTTAAATCTATGGAAGAAGTCCGCTGCTTCTTCGCTACGATAAGATGGTCTTTTGGCAGTACCAAAATCGCATTTGTTGTCTTAGTCACCGGATCAGAACCATTTCCGATACGTCCCATCATCGGACCACCGACAAAATAGACCGGATCTTTTACTGTTGTGTTTCCAGCCTGGGCAACAACTTCCTCCAGTGTACATCCCAGAGGAACTCTCACTGTGACCGGATCACTTACCTCAGCAACAACAGATACATATTTATCAGTTACCGGCTGCTTCTCCTCAACCGCACGATATACGTTATAAACAGTTTCTACATTGAATACGGCTACTCCCTGCTCAATAGGCAGTCCGCCCGGCCGTACCACTCGTCCTGTAGCTTCATAAATAAGTACAACTTCGTCACCCATAGGATATACTTCGTCCAGAAGATGAAGTCTCATTCCCGGGAACTCCTCAATGTGCTGGTTCAACGCATTAATTGTCTGTACATAAGATTTTTTAATTCCAATGATCGCTTCAGAAGCCCCTACCGTTTCCTGGATCATATGGAATGTTTTCATAATTTCATATGCATGTTTTTCCAATAACTGTCTGTGTAATTTCAGTAATGGTTCACACTCTGCACAGTTCATAAGAATGGTATTTGCCTTATCTGTGAGCTTCATATAGGTAGGAAATCCCGCTCCACCGGCACCTACTACACCATTCTGCTGTATAATATCCTGTAATTCTTTGATTTCCATGGCGTTACTCCAATCCCGCACCGTCATCAATGATTCCGACTATAGCCGCATCTACCGGTGCTGTTTCTACGCCGCAGCCAATTCTTGCTGCGCTACCCTGTGCCACCAATACATATTCTCCCACTCCTGCTCCGATCATATCGATCGCAACAAGCTGGCTGAGGTCACCCTTCATATGATGCACAGGCTCGATGATCATAAACTTATTTCCTATTAATTTTTCACATTTACGGGTGGAAACAACACTCCCAACCACTTTGCCTACTATCATATGAGCCTCCGAATTATTATTGTTATGTCAACTCATTCACCGATAACCGTATAGCTGTTCCTCAGCATATACGGTTATCAAATGAATAAATATATTATTTAATGATCGTTACTGTATTGCCTGTGGCAATTTTTGCTGCATTTGCTTCATCTGTGTCAATATGCATTTCCAGAGTAAAGCTGTCATCCACACGGATCTTAACCTGATTAAAGATAGTTCCTCTTTCATTATCAGCTTTCACGGATACGATATCTCCATCCTTTACACCAGCAGCCTGAGCATCCTTCGGAGACATATGAATGTGACGCATAGCCACAATACAGCCTTCCTTCAGATAAATAGCACCCTTAGGTCCTACGATAGCAATCGGAGCACTTCCGGCAATATCACCTGATTCACGAACCGGTACATTCATTCCCAGTTTGATTGCATCCGTAGCAGATACCTCAACCTGTGAAGCCTTACGTACAGGTCCAAGGATTCTCACATTCTCAATAGCACGAAGCTTCAACCCTACAATAGTAACAGTCTCATTAGATGCAAACTGTCCACCCATAAGTGCTTTCTTCTTTGTAAGCTGATATCCAGGTCCGAATAATGCTTCTACATGCTCCTGTGTCAAGTGAATATGTCTTGCGGAAACTCCAATAGGAACAACAAAGCCATTTCCCGTTTCTTTATTCTGGTCAATTGCCTGAAGTACCAATCTGGTAATCATTTCAATATTATTTGTTTCCAAGAATACACCTGCTTTCCGTCAGAACTGACTTTAAATTATTTTAATACAGGCAGGATTTTCTCTACATCTGTGTGTGGTCTTGGGATTACATGTGTAGCTACTAATTCGCCAAGTCTGGATGCTGCTGCACTTCCGCTCTCTACTGCAGATTTAACTGCTCCTACGTCTCCACGAACCATAACTGTTACAAGTCCGGATCCGATTTTCTCTGTTCCTACTAATGCAACATTAGCTGCTTTACACATCTGGTCAGCTGCCTCGATTGCTGCTGTAAGTCCTCTGGTTTCAACCATTCCTAATGCTTCCTGTGTCATGATTTTTTCCTCCTTATGAAATACTGTTCCACGAATTTCTTCTTTTACTGTTTCTTTTTTTATTGCCGTTTTCTTCGATGTTTCTGTAGTTTTTGCCGCCGTTCCAGCTGCTGCAGCTTTTGTTTCATTTGACGTTTCTTTCTTCACAGCAGTTTTTGCTTTTGAAGCTGTACTCCTTGTTCTTCTGGGAGCAGCAGCCTTTCCGGGAGCTTTATTCTCTGCTTCAGGTTTCTTTTCTTCAGCCATCATTCATCCCCCTGTTTCGCCTGGTTCTTCCAGCGGCTTGCACTTAATTCCACAATCTTGACAATCTCTTCATGTGGTCGGGCAATCACTGCATAACTTACCGGTTTCTTAATCGCGCCTGCCACAGCAGCCTCTACAGCTTCTGTTACGGCAGACACATCGCCTTCAATTATAATGGTAACCAGTCGTCCGCCCAGCTTACGTTCCCATGACGCCAGCTCAACGTCTGCAGTTTTACACATGATATCAAGAGCGTCAATCGCTGCTACAACACCAGTGATTTCTATAAAACCATATGATTTACTCATGAGCGAACTCCTTTTAGATCACTGCACAATGTGATATGTACAGTACTCTATAATTTATACTACCGTGACTGGTCAGATGCTTGGAAGGATTTTCTCTACATCATTGTGAGGTCTCGGAATTACATGTGTAGCTACTAATTCGCCAAGTCTGGATGCTGCTGCGCTTCCGCTTTCTACTGCTGCCTTAACAGCTCCTACATCTCCGCGAACCATAACTGTTACAAGTCCGGATCCGATTTTCTCTGTTCCTACCAGTGAAACCTCAGCTGCCTTTGTCATTGCATCAGCTGCTTCAATTGCTGCTGTAAGTCCTCTGGTTTCAACCATTCCTAATGCTTCCTGTGCCATTTTCTATTCCTCCTGAATTTCCTGAATCAACGATAACTGTTCTTGTTCTGCAGCTACGTTTTCGGTTTTCTATTGATGTCTTATCATAACTGTTCCGTATTCAGCTGAGTACTGAACAGTTACATCTTATCTTATAATTCAAGGATATGCAACTGTTATTGCTTATCCAGGGCGCTGATCTTCAGCATTTTCTCCGTTCCCTCTTCGGGATTCGGAATGATATAATGCTGTACCACACCAGTCATTCTGTTCGCAACTTCCATGCCTGCTTCCACAGCCGCTGTAACGTCCGTTACACTTCCTCTGAACTTGATGCAGACAAGGAGCGGCACCGGCAGGCTGTCAGCATTAGCTGGTTTATTCTTATCGAACACTTCCAGACGGACATTTGCTGCCTTGCATCCGGCATCGCCTGCTACAAAGGCTGTTGTAAGTCCAAATACCTCTAAAATTCCTACAGCTTCTGCCATTTCGTTTCTCCTCTATTGCCAGGCCTGTTATTTATTTACTACCGCGATCTTCAATCCTGTCATAGCCAGGTTTGTCTGAAGCGCCTCATTGATCTGCTCTAACGGGAATTTGTCAGTGATCAGTTCGGACATTGGCAGACCGATTGCATTTGCTCTCTTGAGGAAATCAAAGGTTGTAACATAATCTCTCAGAGTATATACCCAGGATCCAACCAGATTGATTTCTTTGGAGCAGAGATCAAAATGAGGATTGATCACTGCATCTCCACCATTGATGAAGAATCCAAGTTCGCAAAGACCGCCGCCATTGCGGATAAATTTATAAATATTTGCATGAGCCTTCGGGTTACCTGTACACTGGAAAGCGAAATCTGCAAGATGTCCACCCTGTGCTTCCTTAACAGCCTCAGCCAGTGCTTCTGTTTCCTTGAAGTTCATAAAGTTAACGCTTGTTGTTGCGCCCATTCTCTTGGCAAACTCAAGACGTTTCTCATTTCCGTCTACAGCGCAGATATTTTCAATACCCATAGTACGAAGTACTGCGATACAGATCAGACCGATCGGTCCGCATCCCTGTACAACAACTCTGCTGTTGAAACGAAGGATTCCTGTTGTTTTTGCTCTCTCTACCGCATGTACAAGTACAGCACATGGCTCAATCAGGATTCGGGAATCCAAATCCAGATCACTTACATTAAAGAATGTAGTTCCAAAGCTTCCGCCTCTTAAGAAGATGTAATCTGAGAACCATCCGTTAAGATGTATATCATCATCCGGAAGAAGTCCGTATACGTCAGCACCGCCTACGTTTTTCTTGTTCAGGTCAAACATTGTGATATCAGGATCATCTTTAAAGATCATACAGGTAACAACCTTGTCACCAACCTTAACCGGTTTTCCGGCTGTATCTACTTTAACATTTTTACCCATTGCAACGATCTCACCTGTTCCCTCATGTCCGAGAGCTACAGGGATCAGATTAAACGGATCTCTCTTGAATTCATGTGCATCTGTACCGCAGACACCGCATCCCTCTACTTTAACCAGGATGTCATCATCTCCGATTGGAGGAATCGGGTATTCTTTCAGTTCAAAATGCTCTTTTTCTGTTAACACTGCTACTCTGGCTGTTTTAGGAATTGCACCACTGTTGCTGGATGCAGCTGCTGCCGGTGCTGTTCCTGTCATGCCGGAGAGAACCTGTTTTACGATTTCTTCAATATTCACGTTATTCATATCCATGTTCTTTTCTCTCCTTTAATACACTGATTAACGAATGCATAAATTGTCTACCATTACGCAGCGTCTTCTCTTTGTAAATGTGCTTGCACTGGTAAGACCCTCGCCTGTACGGCTGGCAATTGTAAAGGTAGCATATCCTTCACCGCCAAATCCAAGCGCTGAATAAGACGGAGCATTCTTTACAAGAATTGCTGTATCAATTGCTTTTGCATATTTTGTGATATTATCGATATTCTTTGAATGAATATGTGCGGAATGGCGATTGCCATGCTCCAGCCATACTGCCTGTTCTACGGCATCATCAAAGTCTCTGGCTCTTACAACACCCAGGATTGGCATCATGAGCTCAGTTGTGATCAGCGGATGTTCCTTCGGTCCTTCAAATACAATACATCTGATATTTGCCGGCGCCTGTACACCGATCATAGAAAGAAGAGTCTTTGCATCACGGCCTACGCATTTACGGTTCAGTTTACCGCCTGCAAGAACAACTGATGTCAGCTTATCCTGCTCTTCCTTGGATGCAAGATAGCAGTCATTTTCGCTTACCAGGTAATGCATCAGTTCATCTACAATAGAAGATACTGCAACAATTTCCTTCTCAGCAATACATGGAAGGTTATTGTCAAATGTACATCCATTTACAATGTCCTGAGCTGCTTTACGGATATCTGCGGTCTCATCAACCAGTGCCGGTGGGTTACCTGCTCCGGCTCCGATACCACGTTTACCTGAAGAAAGCACTGCAGTTACTACACCAGGGCCACCTGTTGCTACGATCAGATGAATATCCTTATGCTTCATCATAGTGTTGCTTGTTTCCAGAGTAGGTTTTTCAACTGTAACTGCGATATTGTCCGGGCCACCGTTTTCCAGAGAAGCCTCGTTCAGCAGATTGATTGCATAAATAGATGTTTTGACAGCTGCAGGATGAGGATTAAATACAACTGTATTTCCACCTGCCAGCATACCCATAGTGTTGCACAGTACTGTCTCACTTGGATTTGTACACGGAGTAATGGCTCCGATCACACCAAAGGGTCCCATCTCAACAAGAGTCAGACCTCTGTCTCCTGTCCATGCAGTAGTTGTAATATCTTCTGTTCCAGGTGTCTTATCAGCAACAAGAATATGTTTCAAGATCTTATCTCCTACATTTCCCATTCCTGTTTCCTCAACACCCATACGTGCCAGTACTTCTGCATTATCTTTGATTTTTTTACGAATACAGGTAATAATTTTCTCTCTCTGATCCATGGACATCTTCTTAACGATCTGCTGAGATTTCTTTGCAGCCTCGATAGCATCATTCATATCTTTGAAGATTCCATGTTTACCGGTCGGAGCGTCTGCAATCTGCATCTTTGCCATTACTTCCTGTACAATTGACTGTACCATGTTCTCATTAATTGGCATGAGACTGTCCTCCTTAATCATTCAAATATTTATTTCATTCCCAGCTGTTCCATAACTCTCTTTGTGATCTCAGCAACTACCTGTGCATCGTTCTGTGCAGGAGCTTCTTCTGCACATCCACAGTCACCGCCAACGAAATCATACTGATATCCAGGGAATTTCTTGAATTCACCGCCATCATGACATGCTCCGCCACAGTTATGGCAGTTCATACCACTCTTGTTCTGGCAAAGGTTTGCCGGATGTTTACCAGCCATACCGAATTTACGACGGATTTCATACAGTTTCTTAATATTCTTCTCATCGAATTCCTTCGGGCCACCCAGTAATTTACTCTGATACAGAAGCTGTGCATAGAATTCTACAGATTCCATTTTCATGTAAGCTGCATTCAGGTCTGTGCTCCATGTCAATGCTCCGTGGTTTTCAAGAAGAACTGCATCAAAATATGGAAGATATTTTTCAAGATTGTCCGGAATCTCCATTGTAGAAGGTGTACCATATTCAGCGATCGGAACGCATCCAAGAGCGATAACTGCCTCTGGCATGATCGGCTGTGTAAGCGGAATACCTGCAATTGCAAAAGATGTTGCATACATAGGATGTGCATGTACAACAGATCCTACATCCGGTCTCTTCTCATATACTCTCATATGCATCTTGATCTCGGATGATGGTTTGAATCCCGGATTAGCCTGGATCACATTACCCTGGGCATCAACTTTACAGATAAACTCTGGTGTCATGAAACCTTTGGAAACACCTGTTGGTGTGCAAAGAAATTCATTGTCATTTAATTTTACAGAGATATTTCCGTCGTTAGCTGCCACCATGTTACGATTGTAGATTCTTCTTCCGATGTCACAGATCTGTTTTTTGATTTCAAATTCGTTTACCATGCTCATTTTCCTCCTTAAGGCATTTGGTTCTTTGACGTTTCTTCACTGATCATAACATAATCCGCATAAAAAGTCAAGAGAACAGCGTTGTTTTGTGTTGTTTTTTATGCCTTTTCTGTGTTGTTTTTTGTTTGTTTTATATTTATGTGGATTTGGGATTCCACATATAATATTTATTTTCATCCTCCGATCTGGCAGTCAAGTGCGCAGACAGCATGTACCGCTTTTTTAAGGGTTTCCATATGCTCTTTTGTCGGAGGTTCGATATCTCCCATGAGATAGGGCCTTCCAAGGCCTTCATATTTATCCTGTCCTAATCTGTGGTAAGGCAGAAGATGTATCTTATCCACTCCGGGAAGAGTTGACGCAAATCTGGCAATCCCTTGAATCTCCTCTACCGTATCATTAAAAGTAGGAATTACCGGCACCCGGATCACCAGGCGAGTCTTACCTGAAACAGCAACCTTTCTGGCATTCTCCATCATCAATTCATTGGATTTCCCGGTAAAGGCTTTATGTTTTTCATGGTTTGTGTGCTTAATATCCATCAGATAGGTATCCAGATAAGGAAGGATCGCTTCTATGGTCTCCCAGGGTGCGCAGGCCATACTCTCAATGGCTGTAGTGATTCCCCGTTCCTTTGCTGCACGGAGCAGATCCCTGGCAAAATCAGGCTGGCACAGGCACTCGCCTCCGGAAAGCGTCATACCGCCCCCCGAACGATAGTAATAAGGCCTGTCCCTTTCCACCTCTTCGATCATCTCTCTGACTGTAGTATCATAACCGATCACCTTATTTTCTCCCAGAACCTTCATATTCTGAATTCTGTATTCCTGGGATTCCGGGTTACAGCACCATTTGCATCTGAGCACACAGCCCTTCAGAAAAACAATAGTTCTTATTCCAGGTCCGTCATGGATAGAATATCGCTGGACATCAAACACCCTGCCCTTTGTATCCAAATAGTCCATGTTTTCCCCTCTCTGTTAAAATCCCTGCTCTGTACGGCGGATAATATCATCCTGCAGAGATCTGGAAAGCGTTGTAAACAGTGCACTGTAGCCAGCCACACGTACGACCAGATGTTTATACTTCTCAGGATGTTCCTGTGCATCCAGCAGAGTTTGTCTGTCAACTACATTAAACTGCATGTGCATGCCCTTCTGGTCAAAGTAGGAACGGATCAGTGCCACAAATTTCTCAAGTCCCTCCCGTCCTGAAAGAGCAGACGGATGGAATTTCTGATTAAACAAGGTTCCATTGGATACAATAAAATGATCCAGTCTTGCAACAGAAGATGCTGCTGCTGTCGGTCCCTTTACATCCTTGCCTGCTGACGGAGAAACTCCATCTGCCACAGGAGTATGTGCATATCTGCCGTCAGGAGTAGCTCCTGTCTGTCCGCCCAGCGGAACATTTGCAGATACCGGATAAAGTCCTGCCTGGAACTGTCCCCCCCTTGGATTCTTATAATTCTGAAGAGGCTTGGTATATGTATAGGCAACCTCTCTGGCAAAATAGTCAACCTCCGGAATGTCATTTCCGAATTTCGGAACCTCATCGATCATGTCGTGGATTTCTTTGAATCTGGAAAGCTTATCCGGTTCCGGCTTCATGCCGATCAGACTGTTAAGCACTGCAGCCGCTGTAGATGCATCCACATTCCGTCCTGCCGCCTTCATAGCCTTCAGGATCTCTGTTCCAATATCTCCGGCAGACTGGGCATCCAATCCTTTATCGTAGTTCCATATCAGTGCTTCTTTCAGCTCTTTCATGGAAATCTTCTTTTCATCATAAACCAGCTGGCGTACTGCAAAAAGACCATCTGCCATATTTGCGATACCAAAGCCCTGCGGTCCTGTGAAATTATAAACTGCACCGCCTTCCTGAACGGATTTGCCTTTTTTCAGGCAGTCATCCACCATACAGGAAAGGAATGGCAGCGGACATCTCTCCGCATGTGCCACATCAATGGCATTATCCGCATTTACAAGAAGTGAAATACAATATTCCATCTGTTTCTTGTAAGCATCAAAGAATTCCTCAAAGGTGTTCATCTGAGTCACATCGCCGGTAGGAATACCCACCATCTCACCCTTGTCCATACCATTGGAGAAAACAAGTTCCAGCGGACGGCACATATTGAAGAATGCAGCATCATGCCAGCCTTCTGTCTTACCTGCTTTCTGCGGTTCCACACATCCGATAATGTTATAGTCACGGGCATCTGCCAGGGAAAGTCCTCTGTTCTGCAATGCCGGAATGATCACCTCATCATTGTAATATGCCGGCAGTCCGATTCCTGTTCTGGTAAGCTCTGCAGCCTTGATCAGGAATTCATGAGGGGAACCGTTCCACACTCTTACAGAAAGGGAAGGCTGAGGCAGTCTTACATGCATGGAAGCCTGAATGCACATAATAGAAAGATCATTTGTCACATCTTCCCCTTCACTGTTCTGACCACCTGCGATCAGGTTCTGGAAAAGGCTGTAACCTGCAAATCCCTCTGCTGATGCCGCATCACGGCATTTATTCAGGTCATTCAGTTTCACCCAGATACAGTCCATCAGTTCCTGTGCGTACTCTCTGGTAAGAGCACCTCTCTCCACATCCTTCTTATAATATGGATACATATACTGATCAAAACGTCCTGGAGAAATAGAGTGGCCACTGGATTCCATTTGTAACAGCTGCTGTATAAACCAGAATGACTGGCAGGCTTCATAAAAGCTGTCTGCACCCTTTCCCGGTACTCTGCTGCAGTTTGCAGCAATCTGAAGCAGTTCCTGTTTTCTGACAGGATCTGTACACTGTGACGCCATTTGCTCTGCAAGCTGTGCATAGCGATGTGCATAATCAATCACTGCCTGGCAGCTAATCAGTACAGCTTCCAGAAAATGAGATTTGCGGGCATAATCACCATCACCTACATTGCATTTTTTCAGTTCTTCCCGGGTTTTCTCCATAATACCCTCGAAACCGATTTCCAGTACCTCCCAGTATTTTACAGTAACATGTCCTACGCCATTATAGAAATAATTTCCAGGTGTAAAGATATTATGTTCGATAGCCTTAATGGCTTCCGGTGCCATATAGGAAGTAGCAAGTTCACTGGTTGTTCTTCCCTTCCAGTATTTATCTGCTTCCAGCAGATCAGCTTTAGTCTGCTCTGCAATATCAAATGGGTCAGCTGTTCTGGTAGCAACTGTGTCCAATTCAGCCTCCAGCCATTCATAGGAAAATTCCGGGAAGGTCTGACATCCTCTGGGAGCAATAGTACTGCTTCCTACAATCAATTCATTATCGCGGATGATAATCGGAATATGATGCAGAATATGCGCAAATGCTTTGGCCCTGCGGGTAATGATCGGTTCACCTTCCGTCTCCTTATAAGATTCCGTCAGAAGCTTCGCTCTGGAAGATTCGATCACCGGCATGTGCTCATAAAGGGCATCTACCAGCTTCTGGATTCTCGGAGATTTGGGAATATCTGATGTTTGAAATTTTTCCATATTTCTCCTTTCTCATGAAAGAGGAGTTTTTCATCTTCGCATTGCCATTCCCAACGCTCAGACAAATTTCTTTCTCTTTTTCATGTACTCATGTAAAGTCATTATACCTCATTCGCCTCATAAGGTCAACAAAAAACAACATATTTCAAACTGTTTATATGTTGTTTTTTGTTTGAATTGTTTGTGAAATTTAGTTGTTTTTATTTTGAACCCCAATTGACAATCTTTCTTCTTTCTGTCATAATTGTTATATATATTTTTTCAGAATATCTCTGCAAAACAGTCATTAATTTTATTTAAAAGGGGATGATCCTTACGTATCTTGCAGATATCCATACACATTCCATTGCAAGCGGACACGGTACTTCCTGCACAATTTCCGATATGGCAAAAGAAGCCGGACGCAAAGGCATGAAGCTTCTGGGCATTACGGATCACGGTCCCGGCACGCTTGCTTCCGGCACATCTTCTTATTTCCGCGGGCTGCCATTCTGCCCCAGAAAGCGTTTTGGTGTAGAAGTACTTTATGGCGTAGAACTCAATATTCTGGACATTCAGGGACATGTAGATCTAAGTGATGAGCTGTTGTCTAATCTGGACTACGCTATCATAAGTATGCATAGCCAGAACTACAGATCCGGAACTGTCAAAGAGAATACTCTTGCATACCAGAATGCAATGAAGTATCCTGCCGTAAAGGTTCTGGGCCATTGTGATAACCCGGCTTTTCCGGTGGATTACGATACACTGGCTTATACAGCCAGCAGAGAAAATGTAATTTTTGAAATCAACGAAGTCTCACTGACTCCCGGCGGATACCGCGGTGACACCAGGGCAAATAACGCAGAAATCCTTCGTTGCTGCCTTAAATATCGGCTTCCCATTGTTTTATCCAGCGACAGCCATGGAAAAGAGCATGTAGGAGATTTTACCTATGCAGCAGAGTTTGTTCATCAGACTGGTTTTCCCGAATCATTGATTCTGAACAATCAGATTCCCAGACTGAAGGTTTTTCTTCAAACCCGTTAGTTGTTTCCAATATGTGTTCATGCCATTTCTTATGCAGACATATAAAAAAAGATCATCAACAGATATTTCTCATATAAATATCCATTGATGATCTTTTTTATCTTCACCGGTCAACCATCCTTACTGCTGATCTGCGCGCATTTTCTTCATCAGTTCAGCCAGTTCCTGATATTTCCCGGTCACATATCCATAGTTCTTTCTCTTATGAGGAAGCTGACAGTTGGTACAGTCCTTCAATCCACTGTCTGTATATCGAAAATTCCCACCGCATTGATCCCCCAGTGCATATAAAGGGCAATAACAAAACAAACAGTTAAAATCCTCAGGATCTGCTCCCTTATGGCAGGGAAAAAACTCACATTTTTTATGACTAAAAAAAGAATACTCTTTATCTTCCCAATATGGTTTTTCCATATCTCATTTCCTTCTTCCAAACAAGCAGATAACAGATCAATCTATCATTTTCTCCATAATAAAGAGGGAGCGATGCTACTCCGGGGTAGAAGATTAATCCGTTCATGAGTGCGCGGAGGGAACGAATATTTCCGAAGTAGTATCGCCTGCCATTTAATCATGTATAATTCATAAAGAACAGGCGCATTCCATAAAAAAATGTCTGCCTTCGAAAAAAAGCAGACAACGCTCCGAAGCTGCGGATTCAACGGAGTTGGTTGTTACACTTTACACGGAAGTTTAACCTCGCCATACTAAGCAGGTTTCCTGGCTCCAGGCTCATCGCTCCTCTCTCCTTCTCATGCTATGGCACAATGGATCTGCGAGATTTGCTCCTCTGTTACAGTGACCGGATCGCTCAGGTTTCTCACCTGATTCCCTCTCTCTGTACCGTATAATAACAGTATCAGCACTTAATATGTTCTATATGGAATTATACTGACCTTATAATAGCATCACTGTTAGAGAATGTCAACTATTTATCAAAGTTTTTCAGAAACTTTTTAATCGAATCAAGCAAGTAGCGAAGCGGATTGCGAATATCCGCTTGACTTTTTTTCAAACAAAAACCAGGTAACAGCACATATGGATGTCACCTGGCCTTTTCTCATTATTTTTTTTGATCGGATATAATCTTTTGCAGATTATACAAGTCTTCTTACTGATACAATTGTTCTATATGCAGCATTGTCGCTGATCTTAATACCATCTACAGAGTTGGATGCATGTACAATACGTCCATTTCCCATATAAATTGCCACATGGCCGCCATAGCAGATCAGATCACCCGGCTGCGCATTTGCATAAGATACTTCTGTTCCACAGTTCTGCTGTTCATAAGAAGTTCTCGGAAGACTTACTCCAAAGTTGGCATATACACTCTGTACAAATCCAGAACAGTCTGCACCACTTGTAAGACTTGTTCCTCCCCATACATATGGATTTCCCACAAACTGTGTAGCATAATCCACTACAGAAGAGCCTGAACCTGAACCAGAAGAAGAATTGTCAGAATCAGAAGACTGTTCTTCTTCATAATCTTCCTTTGATACTGTATTGTCAGAATCAATAACATTGCCATACTCATCATATTCCACATCCTCACCGGACTGTGCATTATCAATGACATTGCCATCTTCATCATATTCTACATCATCTGATTCCTCATAGGTATCTTCGTCTGTATCCTCATCTGTATTTTCAACCGGATTTCCATCCTCATCATACTCTACATCTTCTGAGTTTGCTGCTTCCTCTGCTGCAGCAGCTTCTTCTGCCGCCTGTCTTGCAGCTTCTTCCTCTGCCTGACGTCTGGCCTCTTCCTCTGCCGCAATACGCTCTGCTTCCAGCTGCTGGATCTCTGCAGTCTGCTCTGCCAGAAGATTTGCATATTCTGTTGCCTGCTGCTGTGCATATGCGATTTCATTTTCATAATCAGCAGACTCAGATTTTTTCTGATCAATCTGGCACTGAAGAGTATAAGACTGCTCTTCATAAGAAGATTTCATTTCTTCCAGCTCTGCCTTATCAGACTCATACTGTGTTTTTAAATTATTTACTTCATCAATGGTCTTCACATATTTGTCCAGATTTTTTCTGTCCTGCTCATACATCTGCTGGGTATTCTCAGCTCGTGTAAGAAGATCACTGAGATCTTCGGAATTCAACATCATCTGGAACCATGCAGAATCACCGCCCTGCTCATACAGACACTGGATACGCTTCTTCATACTCTCGTACTGCTTATCTCTGGCCTTCTGCGCTTTTGCAAGATCCTGCTTTGTTCTGATGATATCAACCTCTTTATTGCTGATATCATTCTTAAGAGTATCGATGGAAACCATAACACTAACAAGATTGGAATCCAACTCTGAAATTTCACTCTCAAGCTGTGCCTTTGCATTTGCCAGTTCATCCATGCGGGAATATGTGGCATCAAGCTGCTGGCTTGTAATCGCCTGTTCTTCTCTTAAATCATCTTCTCTGGAAGCGCTTACGCTTACGGCCTGTGATGCAGTCATAAGCAGTGCTAATGTAAGACATACAATTTTTTTCTTCATGGTCTCTCGTCCTCGTAACCTTTTATTTCTTTTTATGTAATAGTTTCGTAATATTTGTTTTAAGTCTTATTCATATTAACACATCGTTTCCATGAATGCAAGGTTTTTTTATAAATTATTTTAAATTTCCGTAACATTTAGTAATGTTTACGCAAAAAAGCAGCCGTCCCAAAGGACAAGCTGCTTCTCTTATTTCATATTGTATCTATCTCTGAATTTCTTAGCTAAAAAGATCTGCCAGGATCTGATCTGCAGTCTTGTTCAGATATCCATCCGGATCAGAAAGTGTATTTCTGTTCCATCTGAAATAGTTTCCGTTACGGCTGTAGTTACCGCTGGATGTATGATATGCAGAACCATATTTTGCATATCCCGGATATCTGGACATATATTTCTGTGCCAGTGCAATTGCCTGAGTTCCATATGTTCCATTCGGTGTAGGAGTTCCTGCAATCTGTACACCTGCATTTGGTGTGGAATGAACAATTACAAGACTCTTATCACTGCACTGTCCCAGAACAATCCATACATGGCCTTCATTATAACCAATATCACCAGGTTTGAAAGTCCAGTCAGATTTTGACAGGTCAGACTGTGTAAGAATGCTTCCCCAGCCTCTTGCCTTATAGGTAGATCCAACTTCGCCGGAAACAACTGTATATCCGCTTCCAACTCCTGACTTCGTCTGCATCACCTGATATGCAGCCCAGCCAACAAAACCGGAACAGTCAAAACCTTTTGCTCTGTTTTCAGTACTCAGGTCTCTGTAATTATTATAATTATAATCTGCAGTCTGACTGTTATAGAAAGCAGTCATGGTAGGACTAAGTCCCTTACGGGTAGAATCATTCCATCCACCGCCCCATACATAAAGGGCTTTTCCTACCGGAAGCAATGCTCCCGCAAGATAATTCTTAATCGTCTTACTTCCGTTTGATTCCGGAGTAATCAGCAAAATACCGTTGGAATCAAAAGTATATTTCTTACCGTCAATGGTAGTCTGGCCTGTTGCCATTTCACCGGTCTTGGTATCAAAATAATATTTATTATAATTAATGGTCTTCCAGCCGGTAGCCATCTTACCGCTTCCTGTGCTGAAATAATAGTTCTTACCATCAATCTTCTGGAAGCCCTTTGCCATGATACCATCATCTTCTTCGAAGAATCTGGCCTCACCTTTTGTATTTTTTGCCCATCCTGTCAGCATGTAACAGGCACTTGTAAAATATCTGGTGTTCTTTTTGCTGTCTGTAAGAAACTCTTTACATGCAGCAACGCCACTCTTACTGTAGAAATAATATTTCTTTCCCTTCAGTGTCAGCCACTTAGTCTGCATAAATCCAGTAGACTCATCAAAATATCTCTTCTGTCCCTTGGAGTCTGTCAGCCAACCGGTCATCATGATTCCGGCGCCTTTGCTGAAATAACGCTTTCTTCCCTTGCTGTCTGTGACCCAGCCCTTTACCTGTACGCCTGTACTTGCATTAAAATAGTACTTCTTGCCGTCCAGCTCCAGCCAGCCTTTCTGTTTAGAACCTTCCTCATTTATGTAGTATGATTTACCGTTAATCGTTACAAATCCAGTCTCTGTGTCGGCCTTAACCCGCGCAGCTGAAAAAAATACAGATACACATACAGCAAAAAACAGCAGGAACAGAAACGCCCCCCAGGTTCTGAACTTCTTGTTTACGTTTTGCATACATACCTTCCTTTTCTTTTTCTTACATTTCATTATGTTTCATTTTCATGTTCAGAAATGTAAAGTCTTTACAATGTTGTTACGTTTGTATGACCCTATTATATTACAGCTTCAACATACAGTCAACATTGAAGTAAAAATATGTTAAATTTTCACTAAATCATCACAGGTTTTTCCAGCAAAAAAGAGACAAAGCTAACAAAAAAGCTCTGTCTCTTTTCGATTTTACAGCAGATGTTTTCTCAATTCAGCCCCATCGGCAGAACTTAAATATGCAGGAGCCACGTCAAATACTGTCTTAGCACCTGTCTGACCTTCTTTATTCATACGGTATGCTGCCCTCGCATAAGCAACCAGTACAGAAGAAGTAAACTCCGGATTTGAATCCAGTTTCAGGCTGTATTCAATCACATGATTATTCTCATTATTCCATCCTGTTTTTCCGGAACGGATCACAAAACCGCCATGGGGGATTCCACTGTGATCACGCTTCAGCTCTTCTTCAGAAATGAAATGTACCGTTGTATCATAATCTGAGAAATAATTCGGCATAGTCTTAATATCGTTCTCGATCTGTGCCAGATCTGCACCTTCCTCTGCAACTACGAAGCATTCTCTTGTATGTTTCTGTCTGGTAGTAAGCTCTGGATTTTCTCCATTTCGTACAGCTTCCAGTGCAGCTTCCACAGGAATCGTATACTGCTTTGCATCCTTCACACCTTTGATACGGCGTACTGCATCAGAGTGTCCCTGGCTTACGCCTTTACCCCAGAAGGTATAATCCTTTCCATTGGTGAGGATTGCATTTGCATAAAGACGGTTCAGTGAAAACATTCCCGGATCCCAGCCTACTGAAATAATACCGATATGGCCGCTTTCTTTTGCTGCCGCATCTACTGCATCAAAATGTTCCGGAATTCTTGCATGTGTATCAAAGCTGTCAATCACGTTAAACATCTTTGCATATTCCGGTGTCTGTTTCGGAAGATCTGTTGCACTTCCACCACAGATAATAAGAACATCAATCTTATCTTTCATTTTTTCAGCATCACTGACAGAATATACTGTTGCTGTCTCTGTAAGAATCTTAACGGTTTCCGGAGCACGACGTGTAAACACAGCCACAAGCTCCAGATCCGGATTATGTTTGATTGCGCACTCTACACCACGGCCAAGATTGCCATAGCCCAAAATACCAATACGAATACTCATTATGATTTCCTCCTGTAACCTTTCTTCTATTATCGCAGCTATTTGCTGTTATCATAGCTACGCATTATCACTTTACTATAGTAATATTTTCCCTTTTGATTGTCAATCCATTAATGAAAGTTTTATAATCTCATAACCCGTTCGTTACAAGAATCAACAACAAAATACACCTCCACCCGGGCAGCAAAGACTGCAGGCCAGATTTGCCAGACAAAGCTTCATGCAGTAATCATCACCGCCGGTCGGCATGCCCCCAAAAGGATTCTGCATTTCCCGGTACCAGCTGCCACCGCCCTCCATTCGCTGAAGAAGCATCTGATACTGCATATTATCCGGTTCCAGACGGACAGCCTCCCTGATATCACTGAGAGCGTTCACATTATTTCCAAGTCCCATATTTGCCATTGATGAAAGATAATACCATTGACCATTGTGCTGGGAAAGAGACTGCAGCACATTCATAGCCTCTCTGTAATGACCACTTTGGATATAATTTGCCGCTGCCTGCCTGCGAACACTTTCCTCATCCTGATAAGCATTGCCAGAATTTCCGGAATAATCGCCAAAGCCTCCAAATCCACTATAGGAGTTGCCATAACTGCTTCCTTGTTCCCTTTCCCGCATGATCTGCTCATAGGCCTGCTGGACCTGTTTAAACTTCTCCTCAGCCTGTTCCCTGTTAGGATTGTTAATATTTGCATCCGGATGATATTTGCGGCTCATCCGGCGGTATGCTTTTTTTATCTCATCATCTGACGCGTTCCGGGACACTCCCAGCACACTGTACGGATCAATCATGTTTTTTCTCCCCCGCTTCCCTTCGTTTCCTGACAATCGCCTCAAAACGACACCACACACCGGAATAAAGAATATTTCTCAGAATATCTGTATACTTTATAATAGGAAGCTTTTCAAATTCTCTGCAGGTCTGAGCCATCATCATGATCAGAAGCTGCCGTACCTGCTCATCAAACCCCTTCATTATATATTTTTCTGCAAAAGGGTTGTAATTTCCATTTTTTACATCTTTTTCCACATCATCATAGGCATCCAGAATATAAATAAATTTTCCAAGATAAAATCCCATTCTGCGCAGAGAGCCTTCCCATACATCCGTTTTCCAGGCAAAAATCTCCTCCATGATCCGACCAAAACAACCTGACATTTTGTCAATATCTGTTTCTCCCGCCTTTTCCATCTGAGATAATTCTTCAAGTAATTTCCTGATTTTCTCTGCTTTCTCCGGATACCGGTAACTCAGCCGGTTATTTTTCCTCTGCAGAATTTTCCCATATCCCAATGCAGCAAACTTTTTCTCATCTTCCCAGTCATCCATACATTTATAATATGTGAGAAGAACATTCATATCTGCTCCATATTCTGTAGCTGCATTTTTCCGAACTGGCTGTTTGCATACAGGATGGATCACGCATCTGGTTGTTCCCTTTTGAGTCGGTGGTTCATAAAGCGCACTGAGAAGCACGACCACAAAAGTCATATCATAGGTCAGGGTAATCTGTCCGGATATTCCATATTTTTCTCTCAGCTCTCTGCAGAGACCGCAATAGAAGGATCGATACAGATCAAAATCCTTAAATCTGATCTCCGGTTTATTCATTACCACATAGCCAAACATTTTATTTCCTCTTGATAAACTTCCTGTGACACTTCGGACATTCAATTTCTATCTTCTGACCGTTTCCTCTGGGAATGCGGATCTTTTGCCCACAACCCGGGCAGGTATAAATATGATGGGTCTTTCTCTGCTCCATCATACGTTTCTCTTTCATGAAACGACCGCGGATATTCTGGGTCATTGCCAGATATTTCTGATTTTCAGCATACCGCTTCTGAATATTTCTGGACAGAATTCTGACATAAGTATATATGATCAGTACAAACCCCAACAGATCCAATACTCCACCTGCCATATTTCTTCTGCAGAAAGATCCGATTACAACTATAAAAAGCGCCACACCCAGGGTAAATCTTGATAACTGGTCTACACCATAACGTCCCTGCATAAATTTATTCAGTTTGTCTCTCATCCTTACCTCTTTTCAAGTCTCTCTGAAATCCCTTAAGGATTTTGCCTGTTCAGCAGCAAAAGTACACCTTATTCTCTCACAAGAACCTTCTGAATTTCAGCAATATACATTGTATGGTAATCCTTCTGTGGATACCATTTTGTATCATTCTCTGCCTCATCAAAGCATTCCGGCTTAATCGTATCATGATACATTTTTTTACATACCATAATCATATCTGCTTCCTGAATGCCGGCTGTTCCATCTACAAAATAAGGAGTCAGTCCTGCCTCTGTGATCTTATCAATTCCCTTTCCGGAAACAGTTCCGCAGTAATTCAGAGCCTTACGATAATCCTCTCCCAGCACAGAAATTGTAAAGGTTTCCTCCCTGTCTACAAACTCCTTTGTATATCTCTGAGGACGAATATAAACAGTTACTGCATTTTTCCCCCACATGACGCCCATGGCACCCCAACTGGCTGTCATTGTATTGCATTTTTCCTCATTTCCTGCTGTGATCAGCAGCCATTCCTTACCAATCTTGGTAAATGGATTCATTGTCAGTTCCTCTGGTTTCACTTCTCTAAAGCTCATTTATTTTTCCTCTCTTTCATCTGTCATTGCAAACCTGGAAGATATAAAATTTCAAATAATAAGATTCATCTGCAGACCACAGGATGGGATGATCCGGTGCCTGAGTCCTGTACTCTACCTGGCGCAGTCTCTTATGTACATTTTTTGCAGCCTGTCCGATAGTTCTGGTAAACAATTCATAATCCATGAAATGGGAGCAGGAGCAGGTTGCCAGAAAGCCTCCATCCTTCACCAGCTTCATCGCCCGAAGGTTAATCTCCCTGTATCCCTTTACTGCATTTTTTATAGAATTTCTGGATTTGGTAAAGGCCGGTGGATCCAGGATCACTACATCAAACTTCTCTCCCTTCTCCTCCAGCTCCGGAAGAAGCTCAAATACATCCTCGCAGATAAATTTTACCCTGTCTGATAACCCATTCAATGCCGCATTTGCCGTAGCCTGATCTACAGCCAGCTGGGAAGCATCCACACCTGTCACACTGACAGCGCCTGCAATTCCCGCATTCAATGCAAAGGAACCGGTATGGGTAAAACAATCCAGCACTTTTGCACCCTTACACAGCTTCTGGATGGCAAGTCTGTTATATTTCTGATCCAGGAAAAATCCTGTTTTCTGACCGTCTTTTACATCCACTTCATATTTGACGCCGTTTTCCTCAATCTGTACCAAGGTAGGAAATTCCGGTCCGATAAATCCCTTGACCAGCTCCATTCCTTCCTGTCTGCGGACTTTCACATCGCTTCGCTCATAAACTCCACGGATTATGATACCATCCTCAGCCAGTACTTTTTTCAAAAGTTCAACAATCTGCTCCTTATAACGGTCAATTCCCAGAGCCAGGGACTGAACCACCAACACATCGGAAAACTTGTCCACTACAATTCCCGGCAGAAAATCTGCCTCTGCAAAAATAAGTCTGCAGCTTCCTGTATCCACTACCTTCTTACGGTATTCCCATGCATCCCTCACACGTTTTTCAAGAAATTCCTCGTCAATCTCCTGCCTCTCATCTCTGGTAAAAAGACGCACTGCAATTTTGGAATTTGTATTGATAAATCCCTTTCCCATGGGATATCCATCGAAATCATGGACCAGCACTGTATCTCCATTTACAAAGCTGCCCATGATCGTATCTATCTCATTATCAAAAATCCACATACCTCCGGATTTCAGAAGTCTGCCTTCACCCTTTTTCAGGGTTACCACTGCAAAACCCATATTTTATCCTCCTGTTGCTCCTAAACAATCCGTAACAAACTCTTTCTTCTTTCACTTTTACGATTCATTCTAACACAGAACTTTATTTTTTTCTACCCATTGTTTGTGCGCGCACAAAATGTAAAAAGCAGCCAGTGAAATTCCCATTCCACTGACTGCCCTTATTTATCTTCCGCGTTCCTTCAAAAGAATACAGCGTTCCAGTCCGCCGTAGCATCTGGCAATCTTTTTTACCTGATAGCCATGGCTCTCCATATTATGTCTGCTGAATCTGTTCTCCGGATGAACGGTACACATCAGATATACAAATCTGTCCGAATCCAACAGATTTTCTGCAGTTTCTAGCATTCTGCCCTGAAGTCCATTCCCCCGGAAAGCGTTATCCACTGCTGTTGAATCCATCACTGCCACCTGAGACAGCTGTCTGTCATCAAATCCCAGGCAGGTTCCCAGATTATCATCCTTATCCGGATATTTGACGATAAAAAATCCTGCAATCTCTCCATCTGAAGCTTCTGCTACTACACTAAAGCCCTTCTGCTCCAAATGTGCTCTTACATAAGCCTCATCATCTGCCACAAACCAATCCGGATGTATGTGGCATGTTCCAGCCTGCTCCATGATCCGCATAATCCCCCGGACATCTGCAGGCCCTGCTTTTCTGATCAGAAACTCCATAAGGCTTACTTATTCCTCAACCTCTGCTTCTTCAGCAGCATCTGTGCCATCCTCATTCTCCACAGCTGCCTCTTCACTGGTCTGTACTGTCTCATTATACAGCTTCTGGAAGAATTTCATGGTATCATCATACAGAGTCTGTCTGTCTTCATCTGTAAGTTCACTAAGCTCAGGAGCTGCCTGTACTCCTTCACTCAATCCGAAAATATCTTTCAGTGCCTTATCGATCATATTCAGCTCAGGAGTCATATAGATTTCTGTACCGTCTGCCTGGTAGGACTCAGTTCCCTGTTTCAGTACATCCAGATATGCTTTCTCTACATCCTTAGAAAGAGTTGCTCCGTTTTCTGCATCCAGCACAACTGTGGAAACGGCAGTATCATCACCCATAGCAGTCTGAAGTGAAGCTGCATCTCCCTCGTACTCACCCTTACAGAAAGTCTCTGCCTGATTAAATAATGTTTTCTGATCCTCTGTGAGAGAGGAGGTATCCAGTTCATCTGCTGTATCTGCAGTTTCACTGCCATCAAGGGATCCGTCTGTATCCTCACTGCTATCCCAGTCCCCATTATCCATATCTTCTGTATCAGAGGAATCTTCGTTCTGTCCATCTGCGCTGCCTGTGTTCATACCTGTTTCCTGTTCCAGAGTGGTATCTTCTGTGGAGCTCTCCAGTACATCTCCTCCAAGCACACTGTTATCTACACTTCCCAGAATGTCATCTCCATCTGCGGAATCCCCTGCATTTACAGTATCATCTTCCTCTTCGTCCACTTCACCGATCTCATCACTGTTTCCGGAAGTATTCTGATCCACCTGTTCCAGAGTTGCTTTTACATCATCATAATCGTAATCCTGCTGTGCGATCTGCTTCAAAAGCTCTACGATCTTGTTGATCTGATCAGAATCCAGAGTTACATTATTCTGCTGAGCCACATTCACTACAATATTATAGATATCATCTGCATTCTGTACATTGTTCTGAATGACCTGCATCTTGGAATTGTTCATAACAGTAGTTGCATCGTTCTTTCCCACTTCATCAGCCAGATTTCCTGTCACTACCATTTCCTCTGTTGCCAGTTCCTTCTTGGTGCTGTCCAGCTGCTCGCCTGTAGCAGTCTCATAAGCCATCTGGATTCCAGTCAGTGCGCCTGTACCGGAAACCTCAAAAGGACATGCTGCAACAACTTCGCAGTTCTTTACACCGGAAGTAGAAAGAGATGTAGCGATCATATTACAGGTTACCCAGTTCAGGTTTGCTGTACGAACTTTAATTCCGCCGGATGTGGTTGGCTTTACATAAGCACAGCTTACTGTCCTGGTTCCGATCTGCTCAATAGGAACGTATGCGCTCAGATGATCTCTCTCATCCTGATTGGTGATCGTCAGGATCTGTACCTGGTCACTGCTTACATTAAAATATTTCATCATAGTGTTCTTCTGTGCATCTGTAAGGTCAGCCCCCAGTGTTACAACCTTCATGGAATCTGCCATTGTCGGTATTGTGGTCCCGGAAACCACCAGACATGCACTGCAGAGCAATGCACCTAATTTCTTAATGTTTTTCATATTATAACCTCCCTGTGTTTAAACAAAAGACCTCTAGTTCTTTTTCGTGGCTTTCATTATAACATATTTTTATTATAATTTGTATTTCTAATTTCATGGCTTCTAATTTAATATCAATTTAATTTCAGATACTTATGGTAAAATCCAGGCAAAGGTGGTATAATAATCCCATTAATATAACAGACGGCAGATTTGGCTGTTCTTTTAATGGCTTCAGCCGACTTAATGATTGAGAGGATGGTGCGGTTATGAATATTAAAATTGATGAATTATTAGCAGCTTTAAAGAAAAAAGAAGAAGAGCAGGATAAAAATACAGTTCTCTGGGTATTGGCGATCATCGGTGCTGTCGCAGCAGTAGCAGGTATTGCCTTTGCTGTTTATCGCTTCTTTGCTCCGGATTATCTGGAGGATTTTGAAGAAGACCTGGATGATGACTTTGATGATTATTTTGAGGATGAAGAATAATCCAGAATATGATCGGCAGTCTTCGTCGACTGTACAGCAATCAGAAAGCTCCGGCTGAACCCGGAGCTTTTTTTAACGAAAGGATTTAAGTTATTTATGAAAAAAGGCGAAATATATGAGGGCACAATTGAAAAAGTAGATTTTCCCAACAAAGGGACTGTGATGATAGGAGATCAGAAGGTCACTGTCAAAAATGGCATTCCCGGACAAAAGATCCGTTTTATGATCAACAAAAAGCGTTCCGGCAGGGCAGAAGGACGTCTGCTAGAAGTTCTGGAGAAATCTCCTCAGGAAACCAGAGACCCTGCCTGTTCCATTTTTCCTGAATGTGGCGGCTGTATGTACCAGACCATGTCCTATGAAAAACAGTTGGAAATGAAGGAACGCCAGGTCCGGGAGCTTCTGGACGCAGCATTGGAAAACGCAGACTATAGCTGGGAAGGCATCCATGGAAGCCCTATGGAATTCCGTTACCGCAATAAAATGGAATTTTCTTTCGGAGACGCTTACAAAGATGGTCCCCTCACTCTTGGTCTTCATAAGAAAGGCAGCACCTATGACGTACTTACAGCATCAGATTGTAAGCTGGTTCATGAGGATATGACAAAAATCCTCTCCTGTGTCCACGAATATTTTTTGAAGCTGAATGCTTCCTATTATAAAAAGATGCAGCACACCGGTTATCTCCGACATCTTCTGCTCCGACGGGGAGTAACTACCGGAGAAATTCTGGTACATGTTATTACCACCAGCCAGGAAGAATATAATCTGGAGCCGCTGAAGAATCAGCTTCTCGCCCTTCCATTGGAAGGAAAAATCGTAGGCATCATGCACATTATCAACGATTCTCTCTCAGATGTGGTACAGAGTGATGAGACCCGTATCCTTTATGGTCAGGATTACTTCTATGAAACTCTGTTGGGATTACGCTTTAAAATCAGCACCTTTTCCTTCTTTCAGCCAAACTCCCTGGCAGCTGAGGTTCTGTATTCCGTTGTTCGGCAGTATATTGGAGATACCAAAGATAAGGTAGTCTTTGACCTCTATAGCGGAACCGGAACCATCGCCCAGCTTGCCGCTTCTGTGGCAGATGAGGTGATCGGCGTCGAGATCGTGGAGGAAGCCGTAGAAGCAGCAAGAGAAAACGCAGCACTTAACAATCTGAAAAACTGCAGATTTATTGCAGGTGACGTACTGAAGGTACTGGATGATCTGACTCAAAAACCGGATGTGATCATTCTGGATCCGCCCAGAGACGGTATTCATCCCAAAGCACTGCCCAAAATCCTCTCCTATGGGGTGGATCATATTGTCTATATTTCCTGCAAAGCCACCAGCCTGGCCAGAGATCTTCCGGCATTTCTGGAGGCAGGATATCGCCTGGAAAAAGCCTGCTGTGTAGATCAGTTCTGCCAGACTGTCCATGTGGAAACAGTGGCTTTATTAAAGCGTACCTTAACATCAGAATAATTTTTTCGTTAGGAAAAAGAGCGCTCTATGTCAGATTCTTTACTTCTGCCATAGAGCGCTCTTTTTTGTATTCTTTTCTGCTCAGATTTTCTTCAGCTTCGCAAATCCGGCAAACATTTTCTTCACTCCTACTTTATCGAAATCTACTGTGACCTCGTAATCTCTTCCTCCTTCTACGATATTTTTCACCACACCTACTCCAAATTTCACATGGCGCACAGTATCTCCTATCTGATAGTCCAGAGAATCCGCCTTGGTGACCTTAAACTGAGTTGCCTGAAAAGGCTTGGCAGCAAACACCTGCTTCATTTTGGAAAGACTGCTGTCTCCGGTTAGGGATTCTGATATCTTCGGTTTCTTTTCTTCTACCTTATAACCCAGATCCACCAGTTCCCTGGGAACCTCACGAACAAATCTGGATACCTTATTATACTGGACATCTCCACGGATCATCCTCTGTCTGGCACTGGTCATAGTCAGCTCCTTCATTGCCCTGGTGATCCCTACATAACACAGACGGCGCTCTTCCTCCAGATCAGAACAGTCATCTGACATAATAGACATATAAGAAGGAAAAATCCCATCCTCCATTCCTACCAGAAATACATTTGGAAATTCCAGACCTTTTGCACTATGAAGAGTCATAAGAAGTACATAATCCTGATCCGGATCTACACTGTCAATATCTGCGATCAATGCAATTTCTTCCAGAAATCCGGATAAAGTTGCAGGTTCTCCTCTCTCCTCCCCTGCTTCCTGATAAGCTTCCGTCTTGGAAATCAATTCATCAATATTTTCAATCCTTGCCCTGGATTCCTCTGTATCCTCTGCCTCCAGCTCCGTCACATAACCGGTAAGGCGGATTATTTCTTCCAAAAGCTCTCTGACTGTATAAGCCTCTGCCTTACTTTTCAGGCCCTGAATAAAAGTAACAAATCCATCAATCTTTGACAGACTTCTTCCTATAGAAGGAATCTCCTCTGCCACACGTAATGCATCATAGAAACTGATATCCATCTGATCCGCATAATCCTGCACCCTGCTCAGAGTAGTAGCTCCGATTCCTCTCTTGGGTACATTGATAATACGTCGCACTGCCAGGTCATCCTTGGCATTATCGATGGTTTTCAGATAACAGAGAAGATCTTTGATTTCCTTACGCGCATAAAAGTTTACTCCACCCACTATTTTGTAAGGAATATTTGCCAGAAGACATTTTTCCTCAAAAAGGCGGGACTGGGCATTAGTACGGTAAAGGACGGCAAAATCCTTATACATTCCTTTTCCTTCCCGGCGCGCTCCCGCAATCTCTCCCACCACATATTCTGCCTCTTCATATCCATTCATAAACTGGCGGAAATGGATTTTCTCTCCCTCCTGATTCTCTGTCCAGAGAGTCTTGGGCTTACGTGCCCTATTGTGGGCAATGACTTCATTTGCAGCCCTGAGAATATTTTGGGTGGAACGGTAATTCTGTTCTAGCCGGATCACTGCAGCGTCCGGAAAAATATGCTCAAAACCAAGAATGTTGCCAATATTGGCGCCTCGGAATTTGTAGATGGACTGGTCATCATCTCCTACTACACAGAGATTTTCATATTTTGATGCCAGCAGACTTACAAATTTAAATTGTGCAGTATTGGTATCCTGGTACTCATCTACCATGATGTACTTGAAACGCTCCTGATAATTCTCAAGAACATCTCCGCAATTCTGGAAAAGTTCTACGGTCTTTACGATCAGATCATCAAAATCCAACGCATTATTTTTCCTCAGAGATACCTGATACTCCCGATATACAGCGGCAACTTTCTTCTTATTAAAATCACTGCCTGCATTCAGTTCCATCTCATCCGGAGTGATCAGCTCATCCTTTGCATGTGAAATCTGAGCCAGCAGGGAACGTTCCTTATAAATCTTAGTATCCACATTCAGCCTGCGGCAGATGTCTTTCATAAGTGTTTTCTGATCATCGGTATCATAAATAGTAAAACTGTTGTCATATCCAAGTCTGTCAATATGCCTCCTGAGAATACGCACGCAGGTGGAATGAAAGGTAGATACCCAGATACTCTCTGAGCCAAAACCTACGATCTTATCCACACGTTCTCTCATCTCACTGGCTGCTTTGTTTGTAAAGGTGATAGCCAGAATATTCCAGGGATTGACCCCTTTCTCATCTATCAGATATGCAATTCTGTGGGTCAGCACTCTGGTCTTTCCTGAGCCCGCCCCTGCCAGGATCAGCAGCGGCCCTTCTGTATGAAATACTGCCTCCTGCTGTCTGGAATTTAATGTATTGTAAATGTCTCTCATTTTCTGCTCCTGTATTCGATCGCTATTTCAGTTCTCTCCCAATTATACACAAAAGCGGACCATACCACAACAGTTTTCAACATACGCCCCTGTTTGTCCATTGACAATCCACAATTAAATGCATTATACTGACACTGACTTACAGTAAATTGATTCTACTGCATACATACACTTTTGAGGAGGAATGAGTCATGAAAAGCAACAATAGCATTAAAACCGTTGTAGCCATTGGTATCGGTGCAGCGCTGTTCTTTGTACTTGGACGTTTTGTCGCAATCCCAAGTCCGGTACCTAACACCAATATTAGTCTCCAGTACGCAGTCCTTGCTCTGCTGGCCGTTATGTACGGACCGGTAGCAGGGGGACTTATCGGATTTATCGGTCATACTCTGATCGACCTTTCCTGGGGTGGAACTCCATGGTGGAGCTGGGTGATCACTTCTGCTTTCGTAGGCGTGATCGTAGGTCTCTTTGCCAAAAAACTGAATGTACAGGAGGGAGAATTTGGCAAAGGAAAGGTTGCTCTTTTCACCATTGCCAATATTGCAGCACATGTGATCGGATGGATCGTTGTAGCCCCTGTACTGGATATTCTCATCTATGCAGAACCTGCTAATAAAGTATTCGCACAGGGTGCTTTTGCAGCCATCTCCAATACGATCACAGCAGTAATCGTAGGCGGACTTCTGGTTCTGGCATATACCAAGACCATCGCCAAAAAAGGATCTCTGGATCAGGAATAAGCTTCAGACAAAAAGCCTTGTCATTTAGCGAAAAGCTTATGTGATAGGGCTTTTTCTTTTTCAGGACTCACCCTCTAAAGTACGTGATTATTATAGAAACAATTTTTCGATTATTATAGAAATTAATTTGAGGTTAAACAGATGACAGAACAAAACTTACCTGTTATTTCATTTAAAGATTTTTCATTTCAATACCGTGCCCAGAAAAAGCCAACTCTGACCGGAATTAATCTGGATATTTATCCGGGAGAACGTGTTCTCATTGCCGGCCCCTCCGGAAGTGGCAAGAGCACGCTTGCAGGCTGTATCAATGGTCTGAACCCTTTCTCCAATCCCGGAGAATGCACAGGTTCTCTTATTGTAGACGGTGTAGATGCTCCACACAGCAGCATCTTTGAACTCTCTGCACATGTAGGCACTGTACTCCAGGATCCAGATGGACAATTTATCGGTCTGACTGTGGGGGAGGATATTGCCTTTGCGCTGGAGAACAGCTGTATGCCACAAGAACAAATGCACAGTATCACCAGACATGCTGCTGAATTGGTGGGAATCCAGGATCACCTGGACTATGCACCTCACGAATTATCCGGTGGACAGAAACAGCGCGTCAGCCTGGCCGGAGTCATGGTAGACCAGGTAAAGATCCTGCTTTTTGACGAACCACTGGCAAACCTTGATCCTGCTACAGGCAAACAGGCCATCGAACTGATCGATGAGATCCAGCAGAAAACTGACACCACTGTTCTGATCATTGAACACCGTCTGGAGGATGTCCTCTGGAAAAATGTGGACCGGATCGTTCTGGTGAATGAGGGAAAAATCCTAGCAGACCTTCATCCCGACGAACTGCTCTCCACTACCCTGTTGGCAGATAACGGAATCCGTGAGCCTCTGTATGTGACAGCCATGCGTTATGCAGGCATTGAAATTGCACCATGCAAAAAGCCCTCACATGTAAATTCTCTGATTCTGGATCAGACAGATCAGAAAATGCTTCAAAACTGGTTTCATCAAAAAGAACTTTCTGAGCCTTCCGGCACACCGGAACCGCTCCTTGAGATAAAGAACCTAAGCTTTGGATATACCCGGAACCACCCCACACTGAAGGATGTAACTCTTACCATATACAAGGGAGAAATGGTCAGCATTGTAGGACGCAACGGTGCAGGTAAATCTACCTTGTCCAAGCTGATCTGCGGGTTCGAAACACCTGATCAGGGAACCTTACTTTTTAATGGCAAAGATTTCTCCGGAGAAAATATCCGACACCGGGCAAAATATATCGGTTATGTCATGCAAAACCCAAATCAGATGATCTCAAAAACCATGATTTTCGACGAGGTGTCCCTGAGTCTGCGAAATTCTGGCATGACAGAAGACCAGATTCGCGAAAAGGTAGAAAATACATTGAAAATCTGCGGACTTTATCCTTTCCGTAACTGGCCGGTATCAGCCCTCAGCTTTGGTCAGAAAAAACGTGTAACCATTGCCAGCGTGCTGGTACAGGATCCGGAACTGATCATTCTGGATGAGCCTACTGCAGGACAGGACTTTCATCATTATACAGAGATTATGGAATTTCTCCGTACACTCAACCAACGCGGAGTTACTGTTATAATGATCACTCATGATATGCATCTGATGCTGGAATATACGCCCAGAGCTCTGGTCTTCTCTGACGGGCAGCTGATCGCAGACCGAAGTGCAGCCGCAGTTCTCTGTGATGAATCCCTGATCACTCAGGCCGCGTTAAAAGAAACCAGTCTTTTCACTCTCGCTAACCGATGCGGTATCACTCCGCCGGAAGCCTTTGTGGAACGTTTTATTGAAGAAGACAGGGAGGTACGAGACAATGGCCGCTAATACTGTATTAAATTATCTTCCAAGAAAAAGTGTGATTCACAGACTGACCGGAACTACCAAACTGGCATTCTTCCTGCTCTTTACCTTTGCAAGTATGATCACCTACAATACCTGGGTGCTGCTCGGACTCCTGGCAGTAAGCATAGCTGCTTTCAGACTAAGCAAAATTAAGATTCGGGAAGTACGGTTTATGATGATCTTTATGCTGGTGTTCCTGTTGCTGAACAATCTGTTTATCTTTTTGTTCGACCCCAATCAGGGAACCCATCTGTACGGCACACACCACGTACTATGCCATTTATTCTGGCGATATGACCTGACCGCAGAGCAGCTGTTTTATATGGTCAATATTTCTCTGAAATACTTTGTCGCCCTGCCTGTAGCCATCCTGTTTATCTCTGCCACTGATCCCAGCGAATTTGCGGCAAGCTTAAACAGTATCGGGATTTCCTATAAGGTAGGCTATTCTGTGTCCATTGCCCTGCGCTATATTCCGGATATCCAGAGAGATTATCACAGCATCAGCCAGGCTCAGCAGGCCAGAGGTGTGGAGCTGGGAAAAAATGAAAAATTCTTTTCCAGGCTAAAAAACTCCGTTAATATACTGCTGCCCTTGATCCTTACCAGTCTGAACCGGATCGATACCATCTCCAATGCAATGGAACTTCGGGGCTTCGGCAAAAACAAAAAACGCACCTGGTACACACAAAGGCCTTTTACACGCAGAGATTTTCTCACGCTGGCGCTGGGCGTACTGCTGTTATTGATCAGTCTGACAGTAACTATAAAATGCGGACGCTTTTACAATCCATTTTTCTAATTCAGTAAAAAAAACATTTACAAGTAGTATTTGAAACTATATAATAAGGGACAGAGGTGATGAAAGATGACAATCGATGAAAAAGATATGATCAACAGTATTCTGTCCAGTATTTCCAGGATTGACTATATTAAACCAGAAGATATTCCAAATATTGACTTATACATGGATCAGGTCACAACCTTCATGGAAGAACAGCTGGCTGCCACCAAGCGCTACGGGGATGACAAGATTCTGACCAAGACCATGATCAATAATTACGCCAAAAATAAACTTCTTCCCCCGCCGGAAAAGAAGCGTTATTCCAAAGAGCATGTACTTATGCTGATCTTTATTTACTATTTCAAGAATATCCTGTCTATCAATGATATACAGACTTTGCTCACACCGATTGTGCAGAAATATTTCAAGTCTATGACAGAAAAGGATATGACCTATATATATAATGAAGTTTTCAGCATGGAGAAGGATCAGATCGAATCTCTGAAAAAAGACCTGCTCCGCAAATATAAAACAGCACAGGGGACTTTCGGAGATGCAGATGAAGAAGACCAGGAAATTCTCAAACGCTTTTCCTTTATCTGTCTTTTAAGCTTCGATGTTTATGTAAAAAAGATGATGATCGAGCATCTGATCGATGGAATGAACCCACCAGCAGAACAGGATTCCAAAAAGAAGAAATAACTGACTGCTCATAATCAAACGAATACTGAATATACCAAAAGGAGACTACATATTTTTCTGCAGTCTCCTTTGATCTTTTCTGTTATTCTACCCGTACATTACATATAATCTGTCAAGAGGATATTCGCAATCCCCGCAGGGGACTTACTTGATTCGGTTAAATGATATTTCTTATTTCTCCACTGCCTTAAATGTAAATTTAATTGGCTGGTAATCACCTGTTGTCAGCGGTAATGGCAGACCTGCTTTCATAAGGGCTGCACCTGTGTATACTTTTCCTGTTGCTGTGTCTTCGTATTTCATATCCGCATCCAGTCCCTGTGGGTAGAAAAGATAAATATAAGGATTTGCTTCACTGTGAAGTCTTACTCCGCACACCACTGTTTCTTTCTTATCTTTTGACACAAACTGCCAAAGAACATAGTTGTTATTTTCGAATGGGTTCACCAGACGATAGTAATCTCCTGACTGTACCAGATGCTCCATTTCTTTATACTTCAGGATCTGTTCTCTGGCGGTCTCTTTCTCTTCCTCGGACATCTTCATCAGATCAAGTTCATAGCCAAATGTACCGGCAGATGCAACAATCCCTCTTGTCTCAAATGGAGTAGTTCTTCCGGACTGATGATTCGGACATACACTGACATGTGCACCCATGGTACTGATCGGATATCCGAAAGATGTACCATACTGGATCTTCAGTCTGTCAATGGCGTCTGTATTGTCACTGCACCAAATCTGCGGAGAATAGTAAAGCATTCCCGCCTCAAATCTTCCGCCTCCGCCTGAGCAGGACTCAAACAGAAGATCCGGGTATCTCTGTACCAGGCTTTCCATCATTTCATAGACAGCCAGCACATATCTGTGGTAAACCTCTCCCTGACGTTCCTTTGGAAGAGCTGCTGAGAACACGTTATCTACACTTCGGTTCATATCCCATTTCACATAATCAGCCTTGCATGCATCCAGAACCTTAAAGATCTGGTTCATAATGTGTTCACGTACTTCTTTTCTAGTGATATCCAGATTTAACTGATGTCTGCTTCGATTCATGGCACGTCCCGGAATCTTCAGTGCCCAGTCCGGATGCTCTCTGTAGAGATCACTGTCCTCAGAAATCATCTCCGGCTCTACCCACAGTCCGAATTTCAGTCCAAGACCATGGATTTTCTCTGCAAGTGCAGGAAGTCCGCCTTTAATCTTCTCTTCATTTACTTCCCAGTCACCAAGTGCGCACCAGTCATTATCTCTCTTTCCAAACCATCCGTCATCCAGGACAAACATATCCAGTCCAATATTTTTTGCCTCTTCTGCAATGTGGTAAATCTTATCTGCGTCAAAATCAAAATAAGTTGCTTCCCAGTTATTTACCAGGATCGGTCTTGGCTGCTCTGTATACTTGCTGCGGATCAGATTGCTTCTGTATGCATCATGATAGATCCTGGAAAGTTTTCCGAAGCCTTCTGCTGAGTATGCCATAATCACTTCCGGTGTCTCAAAACTCTCTCCCTGTTCCAGTGTCCAGGAGAAATGATAAGGATGGATTCCCATTGCCACACGGGTGTGTCCTACCTGGTCCACCTCTGTTTCAAATAAGAAGTTTCCACTGTATGCAAGTGCATATCCATAGCAGTTTCCATAAGTTTCCTCTGTATTTCTGTCACAGAGGATCACAAATGGATTGTGATGATGGCTGGAGGTGCCGCGGATACTTTCCACAGACCAGTTGCCATGGCCAAGATGAGTTCTCTCCATCTGTCGCTCCACATTATGTCTGCCATAGAAGTGGACTACATCCAGTTCTCTGTATTCATAGTCCATTTCCATAGACATTGCTTTTTTTACTGTAACCGGTGCTGTACCTGTATTTTCCAGGCGTACCGCTCTGGTGATCACATCAAGATGGGGAAATACACCATAGAGAAGATGTGCTTTCAGTCCGCTGGCACGGTCTGTCAGAACAATTTCCAGTGTCTCTGCCTCATCTTCCTTTGCAAACATTGCAGGAAGCCCTTTCAGGCTGTACTTTCCTTTTGTGATCTCATAGGACTCAAATTTCAGATTTGCAGTATCACTGCCGTCTGCCTGCTCTGTCTCCAGGCCATTGATACGATAATCACCATTTCCATATGCAGTATATTCCTGTGGCAGGGTATCTAATGAAAATGTTTTGTCCTTTTCTGCTTCATAAGGATTTCCTGAAAATCCTCTGTCCACACATACGATTCTGTCTGTGATCAGTGCATCGCCTACCGGACTTCCATAATACAGATGAACCAGAGTATCATACTCTCTTACCTGCATCTGATAAGTGCTGTGCTCTGTTCTCAGGTCGAATACTTTTTCTGCCTCGTGATATTTGATCCATTCCATACTCTGTACCTCTCATTTCTTTGTTCTTTCTATTTTATAGATATTCTTTATAGATGTCTATTTATTTTTGTCAAGCGGATAAAATCATCCGCTTTGCTACTTGCTCATAACCGAATAACTGCTTCGGTTAAAACGCATACTGATCAGGTTCTGTGTCCACATAGTGATGTTCCTCTTCCTCCTCTTTGAAGTAGGGTTTGAACAGTTTCCACATAAACCAGGAGTCTGCATAGGCAGTCAGAGAGAATCCAAACATCAGCCAGATCAGCAGATATACCGGGAAAAGTTTTGCATCTACAAGTGTCATTGTCATTGGCAGGATTGTGATCACTGCCACAGCTAATGCATAGCCTATATGTTTAACCGCAAAATAAAATGCGTTTGTGATCAAAGTCATTGTTTTATTTTCAAATGCTGCAACTGTTGGAAATACATACAGTGCAACTGCCACCAGAGGAATATAGACCGCAAAGATCACATAATTAAAGATCTGTGACATGGATCCCGGCATTGTTGCCAGAGCTTCTTTTTCCATATAAATAAATATTCCTGCTGCAGCCATCAGAATCCAGATCAGTGTGGACTGCCTGAAATTCTGCTTAAAACTCTTAAAAAAATCATGAAGTACTCTGATATCTCCATCTTTATGGAGCTTCAATGTACAGTAAAATAATGCAGTGGTGGATGCCCCTGCCGTAATAATCGGAAGAGAACACACGATCCACAGCAAATTTAATGCGATCAACTGACCTAAAAATCCAAATATTCTGTCAAAAAGACTTCCTGGTTTCATTTCTATTTATCTCTTCCTTTCCCGTCATTTATCTTTTTTTATTTTATATTCAGTTTACTTTCTTTAAACATTATCAAATCCAGTTTCAGGCAAGCCCTGTTATACTCGTTCTAATTTTATAACAAAGCCTGCCTGTGCTGCTCAGATTTTATTACAGCTTACCACCGGATGTTGCAATACCTTCGATGAACTGTTTCTGGAAAATCAGATACAGTACGATCATCGGGATACATGCAAGCAGAGATGCCGCCATCAGCTGCGGATAATTGTTGGTGTACTGTCCCTGCATTTTTGCAAGTGCTGCTGACAGAGGCATTACATCCTTGTTACAGATCAGAGGCCACATCAGATCTTTGTATGCAAATACTGCTGTGAAGATTCCCAGTGCCACCATGGAAGAACGTGTCAGAGGAGCCATGATGAACAGGAAGGTCTGACCGATGTTACATCCATCAAGACGTGCAGCCTCTTCCAGATCTTTTGGAAGTCCCATATAAGCCTGTTTGAGGAGGAATGTACCAAATGCAGTAACAATACCGGGAAATACCAGGGCAAAAATGGTATTGAGCATTCCCATTTTACTTACCATTAAGTACTGTGGGATAATGAAGATCTGTCCAGGAACCATCATCTGGAAAAGTACCAGAGAGAACATCAGGTTTTTCCCCCTGAAGTTCAGACGTCCAAATGCATAGCCTGCCAGTGTTGCTGTCAGAACCGCGCATACAACACGACCCAGGATCAGAAGCAATGTATTGATATACAGATGTAAAAAATCCATATTTTCGATTACTTCTTTAAAGCTGTCCCATCTCCATGTAGACGGTAGGATTACGAACGGGTTGACAGAGGTTGCCTCTGTCATAGTTTTGAAAGCTGTCAGGATCATCCATAAGAAAGGAACCAGCATGGTAATAGATACCAGTATCAGGATAACATGGATCAGAACTCTGTTTGCTTTATCTCTTGCTGCCATAATTATCCCTCCTTAGTTATAGTGAACCCACTTCTTCTGGGCAATGTTCTGGAATACTGTCATGATCATAATTACAACCAGAAGAAGTACGACGATTGTTGAACCATAACCTTTGTTATTCTGTACAAAGGAATTCTGGTAGAACAGGTAAACAAGTGACTGTGTTTTGTAAAGTGCAGGATTGTTTCTGTCCATAACCATAAAGATCAGGTCAAATACCTGCATGGCACCGATAACACGGGTAACCATTACAAAGAAGATGGTCGGTGAAAGCAGCGGGATTGTAATATGGAAGAACTGTTTGATTCCGGTTGCTCCGTCAATGCTTGCTGCTTCATAATAGTCTCTTGGGATTTCCTGCAGACCAGACAGGAAAAGTACCATATTGTAACCAATGATGGACCATACACCGATCACTGCGATCGCATAAACTGCAATCTTCGGATCAGAAATCCAGTTAATCTTTGTATGGAAAATATGATTGAGAAGACCAAACTCTGAGTTAAACAGCCATCTCCATACCATGGCAATCGCAGCCGGAGCGGCAACCATAGGCAGGAAGAAAATAGTTCTGTAAACAGCACGGCCTTTCATTTTACGGTTTAATAAAACTGCCAGTACAAGTGCGATAGCAATGGAAAACGGAACTTCCACAATGGCATATTTAAATGTATTTAATAATGCCTGCCATACTTCCGCATCGTGAAACAGCTTTACATAATTATCAAAACCAATGAAGATATTTCCCTTACCGAAATCTCCGGTCTTGAAAAAGCTCTCATAAATGGTCTTAAAAATCGGATAGATATTTAAGATGATCAGACCAAGCATTGTAGGAAGAATGAACGCCCATCCCCAGATGAATTCATTCCGCGCCTGACTGGTACCTTTTTTTTGATTTGCCACGGCTCTCACTCCTTCTTATCATAAAATTTTGTTGCTGATTTG
This sequence comes from Blautia difficilis, assembly GCF_014297245.1. Classification (NCBI taxonomy): domain Bacteria; kingdom Bacillati; phylum Bacillota; class Clostridia; order Lachnospirales; family Lachnospiraceae; genus Blautia; species Blautia difficilis. The sequence continues at coordinate 108,614 of NZ_JACOQG010000008.1, forward strand.
AATGGAAAACTGCCGCATATCTGCATACCTGTTGTGACTTCTGCGGTTATCACATGATCGGAATCTTTTCTGCGGCAGCTTTTCTGTTTCTTATTTTTTATGAATGGTTTTGTTAAACATTAATTAATAGGACTCTTCTGCAATGGCATCATTCATAATAGTAACGATGTTCTTGCATGCATCATCCATGCTTTCCTCATCATTCCATGGTTTCTTCAGTTCTTCACACATTGGGTTCCACCATGCAAGTGTTGCATTTGTGTGTGGTCTGAATACGATGTCATCCATTGCATCCATGTATGGCTGTAAGTTGAAGCAGTCAACACTGTTAACCCATCCATCGGACATTCCTTCGTAAGCTGCCATTGTTACACCAAGGTCAGCCTGTTTCTGTTGCATGTCTTTTGTACCGAACCACTCAATAAGCTGGAAAGCTTCGTCCGGCATATCTGTGTTTGCAGAAGCAGCCCATCCAAGACCATTGTAAAGAGATACGCTTCTGCCTGTCTCAGCGTCTTTCGGAAGTCTTGCTACATCACAGTGTTCTTTGATATAATCGTTGTCTTTGAAACCAGATACCATCCAGGATCCCTGAGAGATCATAGCTACTTTACCAGATCCGAAGAGTACGTCTGTACCTGTTTCGGACATTGTAGATGCAGGAGGCATTACATTTTTAACGCATTTGTCAACGAATTCCATTGCCTTGATAGTATTAGGATCATCAAAACCGGATTTGTTATCATCTGTCAGTACACATCCGCCCATGGAGTAAATAATATTCATCCATGTATCCTGCTCGTTAGACGGGTTTGCTGCGAAACCATACTGGCTTCCGTCTTCTTTTGTAAGTTTCTCTGCGATATCATAGAATTCATCCCATGTCCAGCTTCCGTCCGGATAGTCGATTCCTGCTTCATCAAACATATCTTTGTTATACCACATAGCGATTGTGTCGATATCCTTCGGTACTGCGTATGTTTTTCCGTCCCACTGATACATTTCTTTGATATCTTCCGGGAATTTGTCCATTTCCAGTTTGTCGCTGTCTGCAACCTTGTCTGTCAGATCAAGTAAGATATCATTGGACATATATCTTACTGCTTCGTTGGAATGCATCCAGAATACGTCCGGCATATCTCCGCCTGATGCACCTGCTTCAAGAAGTGTCCAGTAGCTGCTCCACTCTACTACCTGAAGTTCAGTTTTAATTCCTGTCTCTTTTGTAAACTCATCCATGATCTCCTGAAGTCCGGCTTTCTGTCCGTTATCCCAGATTGCAACTGTCAGAGTTTTGTCTTTCGCCTGTGCACTTACCGGTGCAAGTGCTGTAACTGTCATAGCACCGATCACTGTTGCGACTGTGAGTTTTTTCATGTTTTTTCTCATATACATCCTCCTTTATTCGTCGTTTCGACGTGTTCCTTGTGATTCTTATTATACGTTTTTGTCTATTTTTTTAAATGGACTAATGAAATGAATTTATGTCATAATCGTTATGGAAAAAACGCTGAATATATGGTAAAATGTCAACAACGACTCGAATTTATGCGTATTTGCAGGATATCAGTCCTTATGTCTTTATATCAACAATATCTGCAATCAAAGAAAATAGAAAAAGGAATTACCCAAATGCCAAATGTAAAATATACAGACAGCGCTACTTTCCGCTGTCTTGAAAACCTGAAAGAGGGCTCCCTTGATATCAGTCTGATCCATACGGGCAAAGAACACTGCCCGCCTGGACATATCTGTTCCATGCCAAGAGATGAGTTCATCATCCATTTTGTGCTGGACGGTACCGGATTCTATTCTGCCGGAGGTCAGACCCGGAGCCTTACTCCCGGACAGATGTTTGTAATTTATCCAAATGAACCTGTCACATATGGTGCAGACGAAACTCATCCCTGGACTTATGCCTGGATCGGTTTTCGCGGAATCCGAGCTCACTCTCTGGTAAGAGAATGTGGTTTTTCCAAAAATCAATTGGTTCTTCCTGCACCGGATCAGAAAATAATTCTGAAACACATTGATTATATGCTGGATCATAAGCAGCTTTCCAAAGCCAATGACCTGAGGCGCCAGGCTTATCTGATTCTGTTGTTAGCCGAACTTGCTGGCTTTCATGAAAAACAGTCTGCACAGAACAAAAAAAATGCCAAATATGCCTATAGCACCAGTGTCTACGTGGAACTTGCCATTGAATATATTAAAGATATGTATCAAAAGGGAATCGGCATCTCTGATATTGCAGATAATATCGGCATCAGCCGCGCCTATCTGAACAGTGCCTTTCAAAAAGAGCTTGGAATGTCCGCACAGACCTTCCTCATTGATTATAAGATGCATAAAGCAGCCAGTCTTCTGGTCAGCACTAGTCTGTCTGTTAAAGAGATTGCTAATAATGTGGGCTATGAAGACCAGCTTGTTTTTTCAAAAGCTTTTAAGAAGAAGTTTGGAATGAGTCCGAAGAATTATAAGACTCATAAAGAAATGATGGATAAATTTAACGAAAAGCAGGTAGACGATCCCGTGTGATCGTTCTGCCTGCTTTTTGTTGATTTTTTATTTCTGTCTATTGCTTTTCGCAACCTCCACAAGGAGCTTACCTGATTCGGTTATTATTTTGCAGTTAGAACATAAATTCTGGACTCATAGTCTGTGCATGGTTCGTCTTCACTTGTAGGTTCACCTGCTGTACAATCTGTGGTAAGCAGTCCCAGATTCATCAGCTCATCCCCGTAGTTTTCTGTTCCATTATACTCATTTCTGTAGATAAGATCCGGATCCAGTCCCTGAAGCCGCACTCTGGTAAAATCTGCGTTTACTACATTTCTTTCCCTGTACCAGAATACCAGCGCTGTTTTTTTGTCCTCGCTGACGGTCATCCACACAGTTTCATTTCCCTCAAAAGGACTCTTCAGTCTATAAAAAGTTCCAAACTGGATTAGTTCTCTGTATTCTTTCATAAAGGTAATCTGCTGTTTTACTTCACTGATTTCCTCATCAGACAGTTTATTCAGATCCAGCTCATATCCGAAAGTTCCAAAATAAGCTACATTTGCTCTTGTATGTAACGGAGTTTTGCGGTTTAACTGATGGTTGGGTACTACAGATACATGACTTCCCATGGAGCTTACCGGATAACACATGCTTGTGCCGTACTGGATTTTCACACGCTCTGCCGCATCTGTATCATCGCTTGTCCATCCCTGTGGTGCATAATAAAGGATTCCCGGGTCAAAACGCCCGCCACCGCTTGCGCAGGACTCAAAGAGGATCTGCGGAAATGCAGTATTTAACCGCTCATACAGATCATAAACTCCGAGAATATATCTGTGGAACACTTCTCCCTGACGGTCTGCAGGAAGTGCAGCCGAACAACATTCCGTGATACTTCTGTTCATATCCCATTTAATGTAGGAAACCTTTGCTTCTGAAAGAATTTTATACATCATCTCATAAATACAGTCCACCACTTCTTTTCTGGAGAAGTCCAGCACATACTGGTTTCTGCCATGACAGGAATGCCTCTGGGGTGTCTGCAGAATCCAGTCTGGATGTGCACGGTAAAGATCGGAATCCTTGTTCACCATCTCCGGCTCAAACCACAGACCAAATTTCATACCCATCTCTTCAATCCTGTCTGCGATTCCCTTGATTCCCTGCGGAAGACGCTCTCCGTTTGCCACCCAGTCACCAAGTCCTGCATAATCGTTGCTTCGTGCACCGAACCATCCGTCATCCAGTACAAATAATTCAACACCGCATTCCTTTGCCTTGGCTGCGATTTCTACCAGACGGTCCTCTGTAAAATCAAAATAAGTAGCTTCCCAGTTATTGTTAAGGATTGGCCTGGGACGGTCTCTCCAGTAACCTCTTGCCAGTCTCTTCTGATATAATTTATGGAAAGTCTGGCTCATTCCATTCAGACCCTTATCAGAAAACACTACTACTGCTTCCGGAGTCTGAAAGCTCTCACCACAGTCCAGCTTCCAGTCAAAATTCTGCGGATTGATCCCCACAGTGATGCGGGTTGTATCATGCGTATCCACCTCTGCCTGCATTCTGTGATTTCCGCTGTAGATCAGACTGATTCCCATCACTTCTCCTGCGTTTTCTGTTGCTGACGGACGTCGGAGCACAATAAAGGGATTATGTTCATGAGAGGAATTTCCTCTGATGCTTCCTACAGACTGGATTCCCTGCTCTAATCTGCGCTCTTTCACATGACGTTCTCTGGACCATGCACCTGAAAACTGCATCCACACATAATCCTTGTCCGGCAGATCAAGACTAAGGCTCATTGCATTTAACAGATGTACAGGGGCTGTTCCTTCATTGATGAATCTGACACTTCTGGTAATGATTCCCCCCTGTGCAAAAATAGTATAAAGCAATTCCAGTACAATTCCTGTTACTTCATCTTTCAGTTTTATACATAAGGTCTGGGCTTCTTCGTCATTCTCCGTATAGGTAGCCGGAAGTCCTGAAAGCTTTGGCTTTCCATCTGTAACCGTGTGACTGACATAAGTAAATTCCGAGATTCTGCTGCCGTTTTTCTGAAGGATTTCCACTGCCGGATAACGATAATCAGAGCTTCCATACACCGGATATTCCAGTTTCAGATGCTCCAGAGAAAATTTGCGGTTTCCCTCATAAACACAGGCTGTCATTGGTCGCTGCTTCATTTCAAGAAGATATGAAAAATCTTCTCTATCATGAATTCTTTTCCCAAAATAGAGATTTCCAAGATGGCCATTTGGAAGCACACACATAATATAACTGATTTCATTGTTGTATAAATGGAATGTCTTTGAACTTTCATGAAAAATTATACTCATAACTATCCCTTTCCGCATCTTTGGTTATTCACTGATAATTTCAAAAAATAATGCAATTCAGATTATATTACTATTTCATATCATTTAAGCAAATACTCTGTCAAGCGGATATTTATTATAATGCCAATGAATTTTCGTCAATTTTTTTCAATTCCTCTTCACTGAAGGGTGCGCTGTCCAGCACTTTCAAGTTTTCAAGGATCTGCTGTGGACGGGATGCCCCGATGAGAACGCTGGTTACGATTCCGTCACGGAGAATCCATTTCAGTGCCATCTGCGCAAGACTTTCGCCTCTTTCTGCTGCAATCGCGTTCAGGCTGCGGATACTGTTAATACGTTCCTCACTGAACTGGTCTGCATGGAGAAAACGCCCGTCTGTGTTGACACGGCTGTCCTTTGGGATTCCATTCAGGTATCGGTCTGTGAGCATTCCCTGCGCCAGAGGGCTAAAAGAAATAATTCCCTTTTTCTTTTCTGCTGCTGCTTGTTTCAGACCATTTTTCTCAATCGTTCTGTTAAAAATATTATATGAATTCTGATTAATGATAAACGGACAGTGCAATTCCTCCAGAATATCTGCGGCGCGTTTCATTGTCTCACCATCATAGTTGGAAATTCCAACATACAATGCTTTTCCGCTTCTGACGATCTGTGCCAGAGTCTCCATGGTTTCCTCAAGAGGAGTCTCCGGATCCATTCTATGATGATAGAAGATATCTACATAATCCAGCCCAAGACGTTTCAGGCTCTGGTCAAGACTGGCGATCAGATACTTACGGCTTCCCCAGTTTCCATAAGGTCCCGGCCACATGTCGTAACCGGCCTTTGTGCTGATAATCAGCTCATCTCTGTATGCAGAAAATTCCTCTCTCAGGATTTTTCCAAAATTTGCCTCCGCACTTCCAGGCTGTGGACCATAGTTGTTTGCAAGGTCAAAATGTGTAATTCCATTGTCAAATGCTGTGAAGCACATCTGTTTCATATTCTCATAAACACCGGTGTCCCCGAAATTATGCCATAAACCCAGAGATAACTCCGGCAGCATCAGCCCACTGGCACCACAGCGGTGGTATTTCATAGTTTCATAACGTTTTTCCTCTGCCTGATACATAAGATAATTCCTCCCTTTTCGTACAGTATGTCGAATCCGAATATTATTGTTATCATTCTCTATCGAAATAACTGTACCACTCGCTCGTCTACGCAATTAACACAGTTATTTACACAACAATGTACTTGATTTACTCTTTCTCTGTAATGATACATCCTGTTCCACTTATTTTCAACAAATGTTATTAGCGTTATTAAAAAAGCCACTTTCTGACTGAAAATGGCTTTTTTAATAAATAAACTATATTAAATTCCTTTAAAGCTAAAGGAGAATTCCATCTTTCCATTTGCATTCAACAGATATTCCGGATGGGTGTATGCTCCCCAGCTGTCGTCGCCGCCGATTCCCATCTGGCCTTTGGCTATGCGTACTACTGTGTAATGAATCTGCGGGAGTTCGTATGGATGCATGGCATTTTCCATCTCATGCGGAGTGTATGGGAGTGCAGAAAACATCACTGGTTCTCCAGCCATCTCGAAGTACATTCCTCTGCCCTTGCGGTTTGTGACTTTCGCCCAGCGTACTTCCTCTTTTGCACCACATTCCTGCGGCACCATGTATCTTGCCATGTTGTCCACAACTTTGTTCTGGTAAATGCCCAGTTTTGCACCTTTTTTACGGTCTGCATAGGTTTCAGCTTCTCCCAGTCCATACCACTGAACATTATCATAGTCTGCATTGAACTTAAACATCACGCCAAATTCCGGCATATCGCCAAGTTCTTTTACCGGATCATAAGTTAAAGTTGTCTTCACCTTTCCATCTCCGAATACTTCGTAGGTGAGCTGACACTCACTGGCTGGTGTGGTTGGCATCAGATAGGTAAAAGTTACTTTTACAGAGTGGTCTGTTTCTTCTGCCTGTGGTAAATTGGATGGGCCATATGCACCTTTTCTGTATTCTTTGTGGCTTAAATACATGCTGGCAATTTTCCACTGTGCGTAGCGCATCTGCATAAGATTTCCACAGTCATTGTCTGTTGGTGCGCGCCAGAAGTTTGGTTTCGAGATTGCCTCGATCATCTCTTTACCCGCATATTTGTAGGAAACCAGCCCACCGTTGAGGACGGAGAACATTACTTCGAAGTGCTCGCCACGGACACCGATATTGTGTGTGCTTCGGATGATCTGCGGCTTCGCAGCTGCTGTTTCTGCTGAAGCATTTTCCTGTACCTGATATACATACTGTCCAAACGCAATCTCATGGCCTGCAGGTGCCCACACCTTTTCCTCTTTCAGATGGAAGGAAACAGTAACTGTATATTCTCCGGCTGCCTCAGCCTTTCCAAAAGGCAGTTTATATTCTTCCTCACTCAATGGCTCAACTGCTGTTTCCAGTGCTTCTGTACGGATCACTTTTCCATTCTTTGCAAGTGTTACCTTACAGTCAAAAGTATCTGTGTTTACAAAGAGGTTCTTGTTAATCACTTTTACTGTGTCAGCTGTCACCTCTGCAGTAATATTCTGATAATTGAATTTCACTTCCTGCATCTTGGGAGATGGCTCTCTGTCTCCACCATATGCGATTCCGTTACCACTGAAATTATAGTCTGTAGGGCGTTCTCCGAAATCGCCGCCGTATGCCTGGAACTCTTTTCCATAGCGGTCTTTCTTATAAATAGACTGGTCAATGTAATCCCAGATAAATCCACCCTGATATTTGGGCTCTGTATCTGTCAGGTCAGTATATTTGTGCATGGCACCGCAGGAATTTCCCATAGCATGTGTGTATTCACAGCAGATAAACGGTTTGCTGTCATCCTTTGCCAGGAACTCTTTGATTGCTTCTACAGACGGATACATCTGGCTTTCCATATCACTGGTATCATTATAACTACGGTCATGGAAAAGTCCCTCATAATGTACCAGACGGGTAGGGTCATTCTTACGGAAAAGCTGAGACATTTCATAGATATCTTTTCCGCCAAAAGATTCATTTCCACAAGACCAGATCAGGATTGCCGGATGATTCTTGTCTCTCTGATACATGGAGTTGGCACGGTCAAGCATCATATCCAGCCATTCCGGTTTGTTGTGCGGAACAATATGGGTATAATCCTTTGTAAATTCCGCCACATCCCAGGAGCCATGAGATTCCAGATTTGTCTCATCGATCATATAAATACCATATTCATCACAGAGCTGATAAATCAGCGATGTATCCGGATAATGACAGGTGCGGATGGCATTGATATTATTCTGCTTCATAATGCGAAGATCCTTGCGAAGTTCTTCCTCTGAAACATGTCTTCCGCTGACAGAGCTGAACTCATGACGATTTACGCCCTTAAACACGATACGCTTTCCGTTCAGAGTCATGATACCATTCTTCATCTCGAAACGGCGGAATCCAACCTTCTGAGGAATCACTTCCTGAATAGTTCCTGCTTCGTCATAAAGTTCAATTGTAAGATCATAAAGCTGTGGATCTTCTGCGCTCCATAATTTGGGATTATTGATTTTCCATGCAAAACTGTTCTGTGCAGTCTTGCTGCTATTTGTTTTCTGAATATAAAATGCCTCTGCATCCGCTTCTTCATTTCCAGCTTCTGTAAGAGATTTTTTCTCTTCCAGCACACATTCTCCATCTTTCTCAAGTCTGAAAGCAATGCTTCCTTTTCCCCATGACTTTACCTTAATTTCAAAATCTGCTGCATCCAGATTCTCTTCAGGGATTGCACGGATCTGAAGATCATATGCATGAGTATCCGGAACTGTGTAAAGATATACATCTCTGTAAATTCCGGAAAAACGGAAGAAGTCCTGATCTTCACACCAGCTGCTGGAAGTCCATTTGAATACCTGTGCTGCCAGCTTATTCTGTCCATCTTTAAGATAATCTGTCAGTTCAAACTCAGATGGAGTGAAAGAATCCTCACTGTAGCCAACAAAGACTCCGTTCAGCCACAATGCAAGTCCGCTCTCTGCTCCCTGGAAAGAAATAAACAATCTCTTTCCCTTCATATGTTCCGGCACTGTAAAATATTTCACATAGCTTGCAACCGGATTAAATCTCTCCGGGATCTGACCCGGATAAACTTCCTCATGTCCTTCCCATGGATACTGGACATTAGCATACTGCGGTGCATCATATCCTTCCATCTGGATATGTGCAGGTACATGAATGTCATCCCAGTCATAACAGCAGTAATCCTCTTTCTCAAATCCCTGAACTGCACTTTTGTAATTACGCGCATAATGAAACTTCCATAAACCGTTCAGACTGTAGCGAAAAGAAGTTTCCGTCCCATCCTGCACAGCAGTCTGCATTTCATTCCCATCTCTATAATATACATGATCTGAATGAGCTTCCATTCGGTTATCGCAGAAATACTGTGGATCTTTTACCAGTGAATAATCAAATGCTTGCATACTCTTATGTTCTCCTCATGATTTATTTTTTTATAACAGTTATCCTTCATGAGTAGAATTATAACATTATACGTCTCCGCACAGTTTGCATATTTGACTATATAATATCCATTTTCGACTTTTATATAATTCAGCCTCCGACACTTACCATCCTTCCTCTGTCCGGATGTCAAACTTCAGGAGCATCTGCTCATAATTTTCTCCCTTTTTTCGCCACTCTGCAGGTGACATTCCCATCAGCTTCCGGAAATTCCGGTTAAAAGCAGAATCCGATGCAAAACCACATTCCGTACCTATGTCAGTTGCTGACCTGTCTGTCTTTTTCAGTTTTTCACAGGCAGTACGGACACGTATCAGATTTATATACTCTACAGGGCTCATATGCATACATCCGGAAAAAATCCTGCGAAAATGGGACTCACTCAGATGACAGTTTGCAGACAACTGCTCTATCTTTATATTCTCCCTGTAATGATCTGAAATATAATCTAGTGTATCTGAAATGATCCGCATACTCCTGCTCTGCTCTTCATAAAGCATTTCCTGCTCCGGCGTCCTGTTCAGCCGGGCAATCCTTACCAGCAGAGCCATAAGAAGCCCTGATGCCTCCTGAATATAAAACTCATCTTCTCTGCGCATGATATCCATAATTCTAATAATACATTCAGCTATAAACGGTTCCTCTTCCTCGTTCATCAACAATGCCCCGGAGTTAATCCTTCGCAGCATTTTCTCAGCCTGCACAGCACTCTCACAATTCTTTTGCAAAAATCCCTCAACATCCACAAACAGATACTCCCATTTGCAGACCGTATTTCCCATGCTGTTTGTTGTATGAGGAAACCGTTCCGGAATCACAGTAAACTGCCGCCCTGTAAACTTCCTTTTCTCCTCTCCCAAAGTCAGGATTCCCTCTCCATAATAACAAAAACCAATCTCCATAAAATTATGAAAATGAAGGTCCTCTATACCGGTCCCATAATTCTGCACCCAGCGCTCTCCCAGAAGAGGAAGGATCGGACTTCCTGCTGGCATATAATAATAGCGTAATTCTATTTTAGGTTTCTTTTTTTTCATGATTTCATGCTTTCCTTTTTTACATTTACCATATCATACAAATACAATTTTCCATCTGAAGCATGCCGTATCAACATTTCAATCCTAATCTTCCCACTTATAATGCAAAAAGAGCAGGCAAAAAACTCCACCTGCTCTTTCAAACGCCCTAAAGCGCTTTATCGTTTCTGTATCTTATTCCCCTTTAGATTCCTTCTCATCCATCCTGGAGAATACCATTTCATAACCATCATTTCCATAATTCAATGAACGATTCACACGACTGATCGTTGCTGTGGAAGCTCCGGTTTTCTCCGAAATATCAAGATAGGTTCTCTTGTCCATCAGCATCTTGGCAACCTCAAAACGCTGTGATAAGGAAAGAAGTTCATTGATCGTACATACATCCTCAAAAAAAGTATAGCACTCTTCCTTATCCTTCAGGCACAGAATCGCTTCAAAAAGATGATCCACGGCCTCTGTTCTGATTTTTTTACTCATTTTTCCCGCTCCTTTTAGAACTCTAGTCTTTGCTAAACGGACATTTGTTTTTATTGTGTCCGTATTATATTTCTAACAGTGCTATTTTAACACGTTAAAATATGCAGGGCAAGTAGTTTATAAGGAATTATTTAATCAAATTTGGTCAAAATATTCCATATTTGTTCAAAGCGTCAAGCGGACATTCGCAATCCGCTTCGCTACGCGGCTCTACACCGAATAACTGCTTCACAGTTTGTCAGATTTTTCGATTTACATACTTTCTGATTGCATCTACGGAACGATTAAGCACCAGCTCCTCCGGAAAATCCAGTTTCTCCAAAAGATTTCTCGCCAGATCAAACTCCCCAATCAGCAAGTCAAAATGAGCATCACTATCCATTACCACCGGAACCTGATATTTCTTACACAGTTCCAGCATCACTCTGTCATTCTCCACCGCATTCTGCCTGTTACAGTCCGTCTCCATAGAATGATTATTCAGCTCCAGGACCTTCCCATACTCCTTCGCTCCCTGAACCAATGCCTCATAATCAATCTCATATCTTCCATCATCCGGATGTCCGATAATATTCACATAGGGATTCTTCATCACATTCAGATAACTTTCTGTATTCTCCAGCTTAGACCCCGGCTTCATACATGGAATATGCAGACTGGCAATCACCACATCCATCCTCTCCAAAGTCCTCTCCGGCAGATCCACAGTCCCCCGGGCATCCAGAATATTCACCTCAGATCCCAGAAGAAGCTGAATCCCATACATCTCCCTAGGCACCACCCTGAGATTATCAAAATAATACTGATGACAAGTCCCCGGCATCCCCGGTGCATGCTCCGTAACCCCCAGAACCTCCAGCCCCTTCTCAGAAGCAACCTTCGCCATCTCCCTCAACGAACAATACGCATGCCCACTGGCCACCGTATGTGTATGTAAGTCCATCACTGAATTATATCTCATAACCAATACTCCTCACTTCGTACAAATATTTTTCTTAATTATACGACCATCTCCCGATATTTCACAAGCAGATTTTCAGCCCATCCATTTTCACCATCCATTTTTACTCAAGCAACCATCATCCCCAAAAATTGCCAACATCCAGCGCAGAAAAATAGTGTGTTTGATGTGCATTTGCAGGTATCTTAGATGCCGAAACCGCACATCAAACACACTATTTTTCTGCGCGTCCCCCGCCAAGTCAAACGGATATTCACAATTGAAGCAGGAGACTCACTTGATTCAATTAAAAAAACAGAGCCTGCACCCTGCAAGCCCTGCCAAAAATTCCTATTCAAGGAGAAATATACAATTTTTTTATTTCACAATAAAGGATTTCCTCTTACTAACAACATCAAAGATAACCGCTGCCAGCAGAACCAGACCCTTAACAACCTTCTGCAGGTTCTGGTCAATACCCATAATACTCATACCTAAGTTCAGAACACCCATCAGTAACGCACCAATGATAACCCCCGGAACTGTACCGGTTCCACCATAAGCAGAAGCACCACCAATGAAACAAGCACCGATCGCATCCATCTCAAAGTTTGTACCAGCCTGAGGATTGGAAGAATTCAGACGAGCCATAGTAACCATACCTGCAATAGCAGCCAGAAGACCCATATTTAAATAAGCAAGGAAATAAACCTTATTTGTATTAATACCGGAAAGCTTTGTAGCCTTCTCATTACCACCAACTGCATAGAAATAACGTCCTGTAGTTGTCTTGGAAGCAATATATGTATAAATTGCAATGATCACAGCTACCCAGATCAGAGAATTAGGAATACCCTTATACTGAGCCAGACGGAACATAAAAGCAAGAATAACTACACAGATCAGGATCATCTTAATTGCAACACCGCCAAAAGGATCTACACTGTACCCTTTCTTCACACGGTCTGCACGGTTCTTCAGAACAAGTAACACATATACAATACAGACAATAATACCAACTACAAAACAGATAAGATTAAATCCCTCTTTCCCAAATGGATCCGGAATATAATTGTTAAACAGTGCCAGGTAAGAATCCGGCATTGGTGCCAGTGTCTGTCCCTGTAAAACTACGTTTGAAAGGCCACGGAATGCAAGCATACCAGCCAGAGTTACAATAAACGGAGGAATTCTCACATATGCAATCCAGAATCCCTGCCATGCACCGATGGCAATACCTGTAATTAACATAACCAACATTGTAAGATATGGGTTCATACTGTTAAGAACCATCATCTTACCACCAACAGCTGCCACAAAACATACAACAGAACCAACAGAAAGGTCGATGTTACCACCTGTCAGAATACAGAACAGCATACCTGTTGCAAGGATAAATACATATGCATTCTGAGCCACAAGGTTATTCACATTCTGCGGAAGAAGCATAACACCCTTTGTGTTTACTGCAAACATGATGACTACCAGAACAAGAACGATCACCATGGTATATTTCTTTAATATCTCTGAAAAACTAATCTTTTTTTCCATCTTCTTTACGCTCCTTTTCCTGATTTTACGATCTTGGACATGATCAGCTCAGAGGTAGCCTCTTCTTTGCTGACTTCGCCTACGAACCTGCCCTCATTCATAATATAGATTCTGTCTGACATTCCAAGTACTTCCGGAAGTTCAGAAGAAATCATGATAACAGATTTTCCTGCTGCCACCAGATCGTTAATAATACAGTAAATTTCGTATTTCGCACCTACGTCAATACCTCGGGTAGGCTCATCCAGGATCAGAATATCCGGTTCTGCAAACATCCATTTTGCAAGAAGGACCTTCTGCTGGTTACCACCGCTTAAGTTGCCTACATTCTGCTCCACAGACGGACATTTCGTTTTCAGCTTCTTTCTGTATTCCTCTGCTACCGCATACTCTTTATCTGCGTCAATAACCTTTCCGTTAGTGATTCCCTTCATATTTGCAAGGGAAGTATTCATCTTAATAGATTTGGAAAGGATCAGACCATTTCCTTTTCTGTCTTCTGTAACATAAGCAAGTTTATTATCAATTGCTTCCTGTACAGTATTCAGCTTCACTTCTTTTCCGTTCATGAATACCTGACCGGAAATCTTTGTTCCATAGCTCTTTCCGAAAATACTCATGGCAAGCTCTGTACGTCCTGCACCCATAAGTCCGGAAATACCTACAACCTCTCCCTTATGCACCTTAAAGGATACATTATCCACTACTTTACGTTCTGAATACAGAGGATGATAAACATTCCAGTTTTTCACTTCCATGGAAACATCTCCGATCTTTACATCCGGACGTTTCGGGAAACGATCAGTCATCTCACGGCCAACCATACCCTGAATAATACGCTGCTCGGAAAAATCATCCTTTTTCTTATCCAGAGTCTCAATGGTAGAACCATCACGGATAACAGTAATCTTATCCGCAACATAAGAAATTTCATTTAATTTATGGGAAATGATAATAGAAGTCATTCCCTGGGCTTTAAACTTCAGCAGCAGATCCAGCAGTGCCTTGGAATCATCCTCATTTAAGGATGCAGTGGGCTCATCCAGGATCAGAAGCTTTGCATTCTTTGCCAGTGCTTTTGCAATTTCTACCAGCTGCTGTTTACCTACACCAATATCCTTGATCAAAGTCCTGGAGGATTCCTCCAGTCCTACTATTTTCAAATACTTGTCTGCTTCTCCATAAGTTTCATTCCAGTTAATGGAGAAGGATTTTCCTCTTTCATTACCCAGGTACATATTTTCACCGATCGTCATATATGGAATCAGCGCCAGTTCCTGGTGAATAATTACAATTCCTTTTTCTTCACTGTCTTTAATTGTATTAAATTTACAGATTTCACCGTTATAAATAATGTTGCCTTCATAAGTTCCATACGGATAAATACCACTTAATACATTCATCAGAGTAGATTTACCTGCTCCGTTCTCGCCTACCAGAGCGTGGATCTCGCCTTCTTCTACCTGAAGATTGACGTTGTCCAATGCCTTTACACCTGGGAAAGTTTTGGTGATATTTTTCATTTCCAGAAGTATCTTAGCCAATTCTGTTTCCCTCCCTTTTCATGAAAGAATCCTGATGACAGGATTCCAAGATTGATACAGGCGGGAATTTCCCGCCTGTATCTGAAACGGATAATTTCATCCGTTTTACTGCATAATTTGTATTATTTGATCTGATCTTCTGTATAGTATCCGGAATCGATCAGCATTTCTTTGTAGTTGTCAACAGTTACAACAACCGGGTCACAAAGGTATGTTGGGATGATTCCTGTGCCGTTGTCATAGGATTCTGTATCGTTCACTTCCGGTTCTTCACCCTTCATGATAGAATCAACCATTTTAACAACTGCAGATGCAAGAGCACGTGTATCTTTGAATACGGACATAGCCTGTTTTCCAGCTACAAGGTTTTTAACGTTTGGTGTATCACAGTCCTGACCGGTGATGATTGGATATTCTCCTGTGTAGGAAGCTGCAAGAGCATTTTCTACACCAAGTGCTGTAGAGTCGTTGGAGCAGAGAACTGCGTCAAGGTTTGTTCCGTCTGAGTAGTTACCAGCGATGATTGTATCCATTCTGTCCTGAGCTTTTGCACTGTCCCAGTTAGCAGTTGCAACCTGCTCGAACTCTGTCTGTCCGGATTTAACTACCAGTTTGCCTTCGTCGATGTATTTCTGAAGTACATCCATTGCTCCACCGAAGAAGAAGTTACAGTTGTTATCACCAGGATCACCTGTGAATAATTCGATATTGAATGGTCCGTCCTGATTGTCAAGATCAAGTGCGTCTACTAAGTATTCGCCCTGTTTCTGACCTACTTTGTAGTTATCAAATGTTGCATAGTAGGAAACTGCGTCTGAGTTCATAAGCAGACGGTCATAGGAGATAACCGGGATTCCTGCTTCTTTTGCCTGTTTCAGTGGCTCGCCAAGGCTGCTTCCGTCGATAGATGCTACAACCAGAAGGTCACATCCGTTTGCTACCTGGTTCTCAAGCTGTGAAACCTGTGTGCTTACATCGTTAGATGCATACTGAAGGTCTACTTCGTAGCCAGCTGCTTCCAACTCTTTCTTCATGTTCTCGCCATCCTGATTCCATCTCTGAAGATCCTTGGTAGGCATTGTAACACCGATCAGTTTCTTGTCATCCGCTTTAACAGCCACACCCGGGATGACTACCATTCCAGCTACCATTGATGCGCAAAGGATTGCAGATACCAGTTTCTTTTTCATTGTAAAAACCTCCGTTTCTTTTTATACGTTTGATACGTTTTCTTTGATGATGTTACTATAACACAGAGACATCTGGACATGGTTGGCAAACACCAAGACATTTTTTTGAAAATAAAAAAATGTCCTGTATCATACAAGACATTTTTGTCACTAAAATGTGCTATATCGTTTTCGAAATACCAGTCTAATTATAATCTGCATTCAGATATACTTCATCTCTTCTGTGGAAACCTCCGTCAATAATCACTTCATCAATATTGTCCCTGGTCACCGCTATAGGAGTCAGGATCACTGCCGGCACATTATAGGTTCCGTCATTGATGGTATCCGTCACACCAGGCATACTGGATACCTCTGTTCCTTTTCCCATTTCAACTGCATATTGAGCAGCTTCCCTGGCCAGATCCTCAATGGATTTAAACGCAGTCATATACTGGGTTCCCTCTACAATCCGCTGGCAGGCAGCCAGGTCACAGTCCTGTCCTGCCACAACCACTTTCCCGGCCAGCTGATTCTCTGCCAGCACCTGTACCACCTGACTGGCAATATCATCATTTCCGCACATAATTCCCTGAACATGAGGATACTTTTCCAGAGCCTCCTCCACATAGCCCACAGCAAGCTCCGCTGTCCAGGCATCACAGTTCGCTTCATAAACCACTTTCAGATTACTGTTTTTCAGAACCTTGTCAAAGCCCTTCCTGACCATAGTAACATTATTATCTGCAGCTGAACCCTGGATCATAAAAATATCTCCCCCCTGAGGAATCGCGTCTATCAGGGACTGGGCCATAATCTCCCCTACTTTTCCATTATCAAAGGAAATATACAGATCCGCGTCTGCATTGTGGATCAGTCTGTCATAAGAAATCACCTTAATTCCCGCATTATGCGCTTTCTGGATCACCTCACTGAGTACTCCGCAGTCTCTGGCGATCACCACGATCACATCCATCTGTTTACTGATAAAATATTCGATCTGGCTGATCTGTTCTTTGGAATCAGCCCCTGCATCCTGCACATTTACCTCAGCTCCCAGTTCTCTGGCTGTAGCTACAAAAGCATCCCTGTCCCGGATCCATCTCTCGATCACAAAAGAGTCCACAGTCAGTCCGATCTGGACTTTGTCGTTTTTCTCAGTCTGCACTTCCTCTCCGGAATCTGCTTCCTTCTGATCTGCTTCTGTTTTTCCGGAAGTACCGCAGCCTGTGAGAAGTAAAATTCCCAGACAAAACACGATCCCTAAGATCCCGGTCACAAATTTTCTTTTTTTCCTGCTGTTTTCAATCTGCCATTTCATCTTTTTTCTTACCTTATCCTCTTCCTGAACAATTCTCCGCTGTCTGTTTTCTGCCTGATCTTCCCGCCATGGCAGCCACCTATCTCAGATGTTCTCTGAATTCACTGGGTGTCACACCTTCATACTTTTTGAATATCCTGCTGAAATAATTAGGATCACTGTAACCGGACTGCGCACAGATCTCCTTGATGGAATACTGTGAATTCTGCAAAAGCTCTCTGGCACTGCGAAGACGGATCTCCGTAAGATATTCAATGAAATTCTTACCTGTCTCCTGTTTGAACAGCTTACTGAAATAATAGGGACTGATATCCACTTCCCTGGAAACATCATCCAGAGAAATGTCCCTGCGGAAATTCTCATTAATATAACTTCGTGCCTTCTCAATAATACTCAGTTCTTCTTTCTCCCTGGAGTCCTCCATTCTGGCACAGATATCTCTGGTCTTATCCAGAAACCAGTTTTTCAGTCCATTCATGTCAGCACAGGACTGCAGTTCACGGATGTAGCTTCTCCTGTAGTTTACATTATATTTCATAGTACCTGCAAAAAAGGCACGGCGTTCTGCATCCATCACAAGTTCCAGGATCTTGATTTCCACATCTTCTCTGGAAACAGATGGCTGTCCCATCATCCAGGTAAAAAATCCCTCTGCACAATTCAGGGCACCAGCAGCATCCTTGTCAAGAATCCTCCGCACATACCTGGATTCCAGATCTCTGGGATATTCGCCGTCATACTTCTGGGCTACCGGTACATCCTCAATGTGCACCACATGGCTGACACTCTCCCTGAGAGCTACCACAGCCTCCTGAAAGGATTCCTTCACACTTCCAAGCTCCTTCACCCTTCCAATACCACAGCGGAACATACTGTCAATACGGTTTTCCAGCTTGTGTACCATGTTTCTGGCTCTGGTAACGATCGCCACACGTTCTTCATAATCCTCTGTATTCTCCTCATAGGGCACCAGCAGCACAATTCTGTTTCCCATAATAGGCCCTACCAGACATTCAAAGAAATCCTGAGCAATCTCCCGGAAAGTAGAATAAAAACGGTTCGCCCTCACACCGGCTCCCACAGCATTACTCAGAACTCCATTTTCCATGGAATCTCCAAACTCTACCACTACCATATATCCATATTTCTGATGAATATTCAGAAGCTCTGTATAATTGTCCTGGTAAGTAACAAAATCATCCTGAAGCAGGATATTATTGATGTACCCACTCTCGATCATAGGTACCACGGTTTCCAGTTTTTCCCTGATTTTCAAATCATCACTGCGTTTCTGCCTGGTATGGTCTACCTTTTCCATAGCCTTCATACAGGTTTCCAGGATCACCTTTTTATTGACCGGCTTGGTGAGAAATTCCATTACCCCCAGATTTACTGCTTCCTTGGCATAATTAAATTTATCATAAGCAGTAATAATCACAAACACCACTGAGCTGTTAAACTTCTGGATTTCCCTGATAGCCTGGATTCCACTGATTCCTGGCATCTGAATATCCATAAAACAGATATCCGGCGGATAAGCCTGCGCCTGTTCCACCACCACTCTGCCTGATTTGGCAGTGTGGATCTCACACTCATTTCCAAAATTAGATTCTATGATTTTCTTTAATGATTCCAGCATGATACCTTCATCATCTGCAAGCAAAATTCTGTACATATCATTCTTACCTTATGAGAGGTATGTGAATCACTACCTCTGTTCCCTTTCCTGCACCCTCACTGTAAATTTCCAGCAGATCCGGCTGCTCATAATAAAGCTCCAGACGGCTGATCACGTTATTCATGCCGATTCCAGTGGAATCTCCCTCCTGGGTACTGTGTTCCTTATTTCCGGAAAGCACATTTTGAATCTCTTCTTCACTCATACCCTTGCCATTATCACAGATACTGATACAGATTCCCCTTGGATCCCTGGTCACCGTAAGATGAATCTGGCCTTCCCAGTCAATATCTCTGATTCCATGGTTCACTGCATTCTCCACTACCGGTTGAAGGATCATACTCGGCACACGGACATTCTCCACAGATTCATCCACGTCACTGCTAAAATGAATATCCCCTGCAAACCGCACATTCAAAATATAAATATAGTTGTCTACTGCCTCCAGCTCCTCTCCCAGAGTAGCATCCTCCTGTCCCTTCTTTACATTATACCGGAAAAAGTCTGCCATCTTTTCCACAAAGATTCCGGTTTTCTCCGCATCCTCCATCATGGCCAACTGCGCACCTGCATTCAGGGAATTAAAAAGGAAATGAGGATTGATCTGAGACTGAAGATATTTTAGCTGAGCCTCCTTCAGATGATTCTCCATCAGGAGTTCTCTTTCCATCATCTGCTGCTCCTTCTCCATACTTTCCTTTGTCTTCGCCATATAGACATCCAGATTCTCCACCATAGTGTTAAAAGCCCTGGTTACCTCTCCCAGCTCATCCTGGGAATCAGTATCCGGCATTTTCACATGGAAATTTCCCTGTCCTACCAGCTGGGCAGTCTCTGCCATACTGGTCAGCGGACGGAACATTCCTCTGGTTGCCATGATCAGCAGGATCATTCCTACTGCCACGATCACAAGCATAAAAATTATATTGCTGATCTCCAGATACCGCATCATCTGACGTAATACAGAATAGCTGCTGGTATTCTCCTTAAAAAGCTGGTTATTTAATTCATCAATGGCTGTCTGAATATAGCTGTAGAGTCTGGTAGAATCCTCATATTTCCGCTTATATTTTTCTACATTCCTGCCTCTCTTGGCTGCAACTGTCTCAGCAGTACAGTCCAGATAGGTCTCAGACATTTTCCGGATATTACGCTCCAGAAGCTTTACCGAATCATTGATATTTTTGTCATTGAGCTTCTCCAGTTCATTTCTGTATCTGGCTTCATTCTGGTAATAATCCATCAGGGACTGAGAACTTTTTACTTTCAGATATTCATACATATTGTCCTGTACCTGCTCAAATACCTGAGATAAATCTGTCAGCTGGGCATTGCTGGCATATACATTATCCATTTTCTGCATGGAACTATTGATCCGCACATAGAATAACAGGTTCATCGTAAAAAGCAGTCCTGCGATCAGTCCCACCTCTATGACAATTTTACTTACAAGGGAAAAATCTTTCCAGCGGATTCGCTTCATTCCGACAATCCCTCCCTTCGTAATGCCCTGACTGCATCCTTATCTAGGAAATTAATATCTACATTATAATAGGAATTGGATCTGCCGTCTTTCTGAAATTCTGTCAGTGCCTCTATACTGTATTTTCCCATCTGTTCTGTATCCACATCACAGGTCAGGGCAAGTACTCCTTTTTCCACAGCTGTAAGGATATCCGGAGAGGTATAATAGCCGATGATGGTTACTTTTCCCGCCAGATTAAAGTCCAGCACTGCCTGGCGGGCACACTCTGTAGTGTCTGCATCCATACATACCAGAATATCCGGCACTTTATTTCTCTGCTGAAAGATATCCGTAACCGCTTCCTCTGTCCCAAAGGTACCGGAAGAAAGAAGATTTTTCACACTTACAGTTACCGGCTGTCCGGCTCCTGTTTTTGCCTGGGCAGCATTGCTGATCTGCGTGTATATCTGACTCTGATTCATATCATCAATGTTTCTTTTCAATAAAATCAGAATATTCTTCGTATCCCGGGTAACATAATCTGCCACCTTTTCGCCGTAGGCACTTCCAAGCTGATAATCACTTACCCCTACAAAGGTCTGGCGCTTGCTGTGAACAGCATCATTCATCAAAGTCACCACCGGGATTCCATCTGCAACAGCCTCATCAATCTTATCTTCCAGGCCATCCTCCCCACTGTACTGAAGGATAATTCCATCTGCCCTGGATGCAATACTTACATTCATATAATCCAATTTGGTATATTGAGACTCCTCATCTGTTCCCTTAAGCTCCAGAAGACTGTCATTCTCCCTGGCCCACTTTTCTGCACTTGCATACACAGCCTGCCAAAAAGACGACTCCGGATTATCCACAATCATATCATATTTATACATATATTCCTTTGTATCTGCCTGCATCTGCCGGTTTGCGCCTGCCAGACCATTTAAATAAGACTCTCCTGTCATATGCAGCAAAATCAGAAGCCCCGCTCCTGACAGGAGCAGCCCGAGAGTCATCCCTTTCTTTTTCATAATTGTCATTCCTTTTGTTTGATAGATTTCATTATACAATAAATCTGCATCATTTGCTTTCTTTTTTTATATATATAATTAAATAATAATTTGCCGGGTTACTGGACACAGCGTAAACAGTAGCTTTGCCGCGGAAAATAGAATATGAAAATTCACAGATTTCTGTTTTGGATCATTCCGGTTTTTCTCTGTATTTTTCTGTTGATCTGCCATTTTTATACAACCACTGAAAATTCTCTCAACCAAACTGCCGGCAGAACATCTGTTACAAAAGAAGAAGCTCCACGGGTTGCCCTGACCTTTGACGATGGCCCCAATGCCAAATACACTCCACTTCTGCTGGAGGGCTTACGCAAAAGAAACATACATGCCACCTTTTTTCTCCTGGGCGAAAATATCCCGAAAAATGAAGAGCTGCTTCTCCGGATGCAGAAGGACGGTCACCTGATCGGCTGCCACACCTGGAGTCATGTACAGCTGGACAAAATTTCTCCTTCCGGCGCCAGCAGGGAAATTCTGAAGACAAACAGCCTGATCTACCATATTACCGGAACCTATCCTACCTGCCTTAGACCACCTTACGGAGCCTGGAAAAAGGATCTGGAGCTTCCTGTCACCATGCTTCCCGTATTCTGGGATGTGGATACTCTGGACTGGCAAAGTCAGAATCCTGAAAGTATTCTGGATATTGTGCGCCAAAATGTGCAGGATGGTTCCATCATCCTCATGCATGACAGCTATGACAGCTCTGTCAGGGCAGCGCTTGCCATCACTGATGAACTCACAGAAAAAGGCTATGATTTTGTCACTGCTGACCAGCTTCTTGATCCATAAAAAAATTTGCTTTTTCCAGTGTGATTGGTTATACTTATAGGTAAACCCAATACAAACTTATTATACGAGGAGTTATTAAAATGGATAAACTTTTTAATATGGACAACAAATTTTTCAGCTTTATGGGAAGGGCTGCAGATCTGTTTATGCTGAATGTGGTTTTTGTCATCTGCTGTCTCCCGGTTGTTACTATCGGAGCTTCCCTGACAGCCCTTCACTATGTCACCCTGAAAATGGCACGAAATGAGGAATCCTACATCATCAGAAGCTTTTTCAAGTCCTTTAAGCAGAACTTCAAGCAGGCAACCATTATCAATCTTATCATGCTCCTTATAGCCGGAGTATTATATTTTGATACGAATATCGTCAGACAGATGGGCGGTTCCATGTCCAAAGTATTATATATCATCTTTATCGCCTTAGGTATTATTTATCTGGCAGTATTCCTGTACATTTATCCGGTACTGGCAAAGTTTTACAACTCTGTAAAAAATACTTTCCGGAATGCTTTTTTGATGTCCATCATGCATCTGCCCTACACCATCCTTATGGCTCTGGTCACCATTGCACCTGCCGCCATTTTCTTTATTCCGGACTTCCGGGTACAGTCCGTGGTCATTCTGCTTTTTATATTGCTGGGCTTTGCCCTGCTTGCTTTTATCAACGGGCATTTCCTGGTAAAGATTTTCGATAATTATATCATTCCCGAAAAGGATGAAATCTCAGAAGAAGGTTCTGAGGAGACTCCTGATGATACTTCCCGTAATACACCGGCTGTATGATGAAATGGGGAGAAAAGCCTTACCACTCTCTGGACTATATGCTCAGGGAACGGTTCGGAGAAAAAGTTTATAAAGTAACACTAAACGGTGGGATGTCCTGTCCCAACCGAGACGGAAAGCTTGGAACCAGAGGCTGCATTTTCTGCAGTGCAGGAGGAAGCGGAGATTTCGCCGCAGACAGCAGTCTGTCCATCACCGAACAGATTGACAGACAGATTTCCATCCTTTCGGCCAAAAGACCCATACATAAATATATCGCCTATTTCCAGGCATTTACCAATACTTATGCACCTGTGGAATATCTGGAAAAAATATTTACAGAAGCCCTGGCACATCCGGGTATTGCAGCATTATCCATAGGCACCAGACCTGACTGTCTGGGGAAGGATGTGATAGCACTTCTCTCCAGACTGAATCGGCAGAAGCCTGTGTGGGTAGAACTGGGACTGCAGACCATTCACGAAAAAACTGCGGCCTACATACGCAGGGGCTATCCCCTGTCTTGCTTTGAAGATGCAGTCAGGCGCTTACGCAGTGAGGACATCGAAGTAATCGTTCACACCATTCTCGGTCTTCCCGGAGAGAGTACCCAGGATATCCTGAACACTATGAAATATCTGAATCACCAGGACATCCAGGGGATCAAGCTACAGCTGCTCCATGTACTCCGGGGAACTGATCTGGCCTCTGATTATGAAAAAGGCCTGTTTCGCACTTATGAACGGGACGAATATATTTCTCTGGTAATCAGTTGTCTGGAACATCTCAGGCCGGATATGGTGATCCACCGAATCACCGGTGACGGTCCCAAAGATCTTCTCATAGCCCCATTGTGGGCCAGCAGGAAACGGGAGGTACTGAATCTTTTACACCACCAGATGAAAGAAAACCATAATTATCAGGGCAGACAAACAAATTGGCAGATCAATTGAAAGGGAGGGATTCCAATTGTCAACACCTTATACTATTTATAAACTCATCGTATTATACATGCTTCAGAACGCAGATGATACACTGACTAATTCCCAGATTTCCGAATTTATCCTTGATCGGGGATACACCAATTATTTTCATCTCCAACAGGCTCTTTCAGAGCTTGTAGAAGCAGAGCTTGTAAATAAGGATACCCGCTCCAACACCTCACATTACCGGGTTACAGAAGACGGACGCAAGACCCTCTCCTTCTTCCAGCAAGATCTGTCTTCCGAAATCAAGCAGGAAGTAAAGGAATATCTGAACTCTGCAGGATTTAAAGCGGAGGACAGGATTGTCACCTCTGCTGATTACTATATTACCAAGCAGG
The DNA here is from genome assembly GCF_014297245.1 of Blautia difficilis. Lineage (NCBI taxonomy): Bacteria > Bacillati > Bacillota > Clostridia > Lachnospirales > Lachnospiraceae > Blautia > Blautia difficilis. Next base: position 133,118 of record NZ_JACOQG010000008.1, read on the forward strand.
GAGATTATTCTGTGCGATGTCAACTTATAGAGAAAGGGAATTCTCTCATTGACCTGAACATCGCTGCCCCCAATCTGGAAGCTGCCAAATCTATGTGCCAGAAATGGCCTTCCCACAGCCAGGAAATATACGGTAAAATAATGGAAGAGCTTTTATAGCTCACACATTTTCTTTCTTATATTATTATGGAGAAATACTATGGATTTATTTGAATATGCAAAATCAAAAACCCTTGACCGTGAATCCCCATTAGCATCCAGACTGCGCCCAGCTACTCTGGACGAAGTGGTAGGACAGCAGCATATCATTGGAAAGGATACTTTATTATACAGAGCTATCAAAGCTGACAAGCTGACCTCTGTTATCTTCTATGGTCCTCCAGGAACAGGAAAAACCACTCTGGCAAAGGTTATTGCCAACACCACAAGCGCAGAATTTACTCAGATCAATGCCACTGTAGCAGGAAAAAAAGATATGGAAGCCGTAGTAAAAGAAGCACAGCAAAATCTGGGCATGTACGGAAAAAAAACCATCCTCTTCATCGATGAGATCCACCGCTTTAATAAAAGCCAGCAGGACTATCTCCTTCCTTTCGTGGAAGACGGAACTATTATTCTCATCGGCGCTACAACTGAAAATCCTTATTTTGAAGTCAATGCCGCTTTGATCTCCCGTTCCATCATCTTTGAGCTGAAATCCCTTGAGATTTCCGAAGTCAAAGAACTCATCCTTCGTGCAGTCAATGACAAAACAAAAGGAATGGGAAACTACAAAGCCCAAATAGATGCTGATGCTCTGGACTTCCTTGCAGACATGGCCGGGGGAGATGCCAGAAATGCCCTCAACGCCATTGAGCTTGGCATCCTGACCACTCCCAGAAGTGAGGACGGATTCATCCATATCACCCTTGATGTGGCATCCCAGTGCATCCAGAAACGGGTCGTACGCTATGACAAAAACGGAGACAACCACTACGACATCATCTCCGCTTTCATCAAAAGTATGCGAGGCTCTGATCCCGATGCAGCCGTATACTACCTGGCCAAAATGCTCTACGCCGGAGAAGACGTTAAATTCATCGCCCGCAGGATTATGATCCTGGCCTCCGAAGACATCGGAAATGCAGACCCTCAGGCCCTCTGCGTAGCCGTTGCAGCAGCCCAGGCAGTAGAGAGAGTCGGAATGCCCGAATCCCAGATCATCCTCTCCCAGGCAGTCACCTACATGGCCTGCGCTCCCAAAAGCAACTCCGCAGTCAACGCCATCTTTGCAGCCATGGACTCCGTCAAACGCACAAAAACCACAGTTCCTGTCCATCTCCAGGACGCCCACTACGGCGGCCACGAAAAACTCGGCCACGGCATCGGCTACAAATACGCCCACGACTACCCCAACCACTACGTAGCTCAACAATACCTACCCAATGAGATTGCAAACGAACACTTCTACGAACTAAGCGATATGGGCTACGAAAAAAACCTAAAAGAATACCAACAAAAAATCAAATCCCAATCATGATTTACCCTGCGCCTTCCGTATAAAGTAATAAAACAGCCGAGCAATCATATTTGATTTTCAGTGCATTTGCAGGCGTCTTAGTAAATCTTAGTATAAAAAAAGCTGCGTTGTTCATAAAAAATCCAACTGTCTGAGCCGTAAGGCGAGTTTTGGATTTTTTATGAACGCATTTAGCAGCTTTTTTTATACCTAGATTTACTTAGACACCGAAACCGCACAGAAAATCAAATATGATTGCTCGGCGTCCCCACTACTTTATCTTACTTCCCTATTCCCATCACTTCCATCTGTGCCAGAATAGCTTCCACACACTTCTCAAATCCCAGCTTCCCGGCATTCAGACACAGATCATAATTCGTGGCATCACTCCAGTCTCCGCCTGCGAATCTCCTGTAATATTCCTGTTTCCGCTTATCATCCTTACGCAGAAACTTCTCAATTTCTTCATCACCGCCGCTGATCTTTCCTCTGGATTTCTCTACACGGAAATCCCAGGGAGCATGAACAAACACCCGAAGAGTATTCGGTCGGTCCTTAAACACATAATTTACACACCGTCCGACAATTACGCATGACTCCTTATCAGCCAGATCTGTTGCAACCTTTGCCTGATAATTAAACAGATTTTCATCTGAAATAAATCCCTTACCTGTAGGTGGAATCAGCTCCCCCTTATACAGACCACTCTTATTAAACAGAGAAGGCTTCACACTCATACCGCCCTCTACCTGTCCAAAAAGCTTTACATCAATGCCACTCTCATCAGATGCCAACTGAATGATCTGCTTGTCATAAAAAGGCACTGCCAGCTTCTCTGCCAGCATTTTTCCAACAGTACGTCCGCCACTTCCATATTGCCTTGCAATGGTAATTGTAAAATTTTCCATAAAACCCCTCCTGTTCCATTCTATTATTATGTGATATCACTCACCCAGATAAGCCTTCTGCACAGACTCATTGTTCAGCAGATCACTGGCTTTTCCCTCCAGGGTAATACTGCCTGTTTCCAGTACATAAGCTCTGTCAGCGATAGACAGTGCCTTCTTTGCATTCTGTTCCACCAGCAGAACTGTAGTCCCACTGTCACTTACCTCTTTGATGATATTAAAAATTTCATTTACAAAAATCGGGGAAAGTCCCATAGACGGCTCATCCATAAGAATAATCCTTGGTTTGCTCATCAGTGCCCGTCCCATGGCAAGCATCTGCTGTTCACCACCAGAAAGAGTTCCTGCTCTCTGGCCTTTACGTTCTTCCAGCCTTGGGAATCTTTTATATACACTTTTCAGACTGTCCTCGATTTCTGCCTTATTTTTTCTGGTATAGGCTCCCATAAGCAGATTCTCATATACACTCATATCTGCAAACACACGACGTCCCTCCGGAACGTGGGCCATTCCCATCTCTACGATCTTATGGGCAGGCGTTCTGGTCAGATCCTTGCCTTCAAATACAATACTTCCGGATTTTGGGGAAAGAATTCCTGTGAGAGTCTGCAGAGTGGTGGTCTTGCCGGCACCATTGGCACCGATCAGTGCAATAACCTCACCCTGGTTAACCTCAAAAGAAATCCCCTTCAATGCCTGGATCACACCATAATACACCTGGAGATCCTTTACTTCCAACATTGCCATTGATTTGTTCCTCCTATTCTCCCAGATATGCAGTGATAACCGCAGGATCCTTCAGCACTGAAGCAGTCTCTCCCTGGGTCAGAACCTGACCAAAGTTCAGGACTGTCAGCTTCTCACAGATACCACCAACCAGTTTCATATCATGCTCAATGAGAAGAATCGTCATATCAAAATGCTCACGCACAAAACGGATGGTTTCCATCAGTTCCTGAGTTTCATTGGGATTCATGCCTGCTGCCGGCTCATCCAGAAGCAAAAGCTTAGGATCTGTGGCCAATGCCCTGGCAATCTCCAGCTTACGCTGCTTACCATAAGGCAGATTACCGGCCAAAGTCTCTGCTTCCCTGTCCAGATCAAAAACCTTCAGGATTTCCATGGCACGTTCATTCATTTCCTTTTCTACCTTATAATATTTCGGCAATCTCAGAATACCGGTAAGAGTAGAGTATGTATGATGATTATGAAGCCCTACTTTAACATTATCCAGCACAGAAAGCTCTTTGAAAAGACGGATGTTCTGGAAAGTCCGGGCAATTCCGGCCTTGTTGATCTCAATAGTGCTTTTTCCGGTAATGTCCTCGCCATCCAGACGGATGATTCCCTCCGTTGGTTTGTACACACCTGTAAGGAGGTTAAATACAGTAGTCTTTCCTGCACCGTTAGGTCCGATCAGACCATAGAGCTGACCTTTTTCAATGGTCATATTAAATCCGTCTACTGCGCGGAGACCGCCAAACTGAATAGACAGATGATTTACTTCCAGCATTGCCATGATCAGGCCACCTCCCTTTTATTTTTTGATCCACGAACCTTCTCCATCACTCTTGCTCTCCAGTTTCTGGCAGCAGGTGCCCAGTTAAAGAGCATCATGGCGATCAGCACAATGGCATAGATCAGCATACGATAATTTGCAAAGCCACGGAGAAGCTCCGGTAAAGCATACAGAATGATGGTTGCAATAATAGAGCCACGGATATTTCCGATTCCGCCCAGAACTACATAAACCAGAACCAGAATGGACATATTATAATCAAATACAGAAACCTTCAGCAGGGAAAGGTTATGGGCATAGAGCACACCTGCTACACCTGCCAGGGCTGCGGAAATGGTAAAGGCCAGCAGCTTATATTTGGTAATATTGATTCCCACAGACTCTGCTGCAATACGATTATCCCTGGTAGACATGATCGCGCGTCCACTTCTGGAATGAACCAAATTCTGTACAATGAACAAAGTGATCAAAAGCAGAATCACACCGATAATAAAGAAGGAACTCTTAATATCCTTGTAAAGTGCACCTGTACCTGAAATTCCTAATGCACCCTTGAGAATCTGCTTTCCGCCTGCCTCCAGATGAAGTCCTGCTGAGCTTGTTGCCACATGAAGTCCATGGTCATCAACCCCTATATACAGAACATTGATCAGATTCTTGATGATCTCACCAAAGGCCAGGGTTACAATAGCCAGATAGTCTCCCCTGAGACGAAGTACAGGAATGCCAATGATCAGACCAAATACAGCTGCCACAGCTGCACCTACCAGGATTGCCAGGATAAATCTGGGAATCTGGGGAATATCTGACATTGCATGGGAAAATAAAGCACTGGAAAAAGCACCTACGCACATAAATCCTGCATGTCCCAGACTCAGCTCTCCGGAAAATCCTACCACAAGGTTCAGAGAAACCGCTGCAATCGTATAGACACAAATGGGAACCAAAAGTCCTGTGAGAAGTCTGGACAGGTTGCCTGTGGAACTCAAAACCTGTACGATCACAAATAGCAGGATTACGATTCCATAATTGATCATATTATTCTGTGTTGTTTTATTTTTTACTTTTTTCATACCGTCCACCTTACACTTTCTCCTGGATGTTCTTGCCGAACAAACCGGTAGGCTTCACAAGGAGCACGACGATCAGCACTGCAAACACAATTGCATCTGCAACCTGGGAAGAAATATAGGCCTTGCCGAAAATCTCCAGGATACCCAAAAGGATTCCGCCCACCATAGCTCCCGGTATAGAACCGATTCCGCCGAATACTGCTGCCACAAAGGCCTTGATACCAGGCATAGCTCCTGTATAAGGAGTAAGGGTAGGATATGTCTGACACAGAAGAAGACCTGCAATCGCTGCCAGTCCGGAACCAATAGCAAAGGTCAGGGAAATAGTAGCATTTACATTGACACCCATCAGCTGTGCTGCATCTCTGTCCTCAGATACTGCCTGCATAGCACGACCGGGCTTGGTCTTTTTTACAAAAAAGGAAAGTCCTACCATGATAACAATACATGCAAGAATTGTCACAATAGTAATTCCCTTGATCATCAGCTGTCCTCCAAACAGAGAAACAGACGGAACTTTCACTACTGATACAAAACTCTTGGCATCTGCTCCGAAGATCAGAAGGGCCAGGTTCTGGAGCAGATAGCTGACACCAATAGCAGTGATCAGTACTGCCAGGTTGGAAGAAGCCTTTCGCAGCGGACTGTAGGCAACCTTTTCAATTACAACACCAAGAACAGTACAGACTACAACAGAAAGAATCACTGCAAGAACCGGAGACATTCCTCCACGTGTAATACAGGTCAGGATCACATAGGCACCTACCATGATAACATCACCATGGGCAAAGTTCAGCATTTTTGCAATACCGTAAACCATGGTGTATCCTAATGCAATGATCGCATAAATACTGCCAAGACTGATGCCGTCTTTCAGATAAGATATAAAACTCATAACGCACGTATAATCCAATTATCTTAGATGGTAATTGGATTTTTCCTTTCTCCCAGTTAACACTGGGTATTTATTTCCATCTCTGATATATTTTGAAAAGGCACTGTGGATCTGTATCTATAATT
>NZ_JACOQG010000009.1:0-127326 GCF_014297245.1 Blautia difficilis
TATGCAGATCTAAGGGAACTCAGTTCTGAGATGGGACTCTTAATGGCTGCATAGATGCAGGCAGATATACAGCGGACTACCTGTAATGTGGGGACCTGCCATATCTGGCATGGGAAAAAACGCATATCTGCGCAAACCTAAGTTACAGGCGTATCCGCCGATATTTAGTCTGACGCCTAAAGCGTTTGGAAGCACGTGACTTCAGTCATGTGAGGATATAATTCACAGAAAGGTTGAGAATATTATGTCAGAGCATAGGTGCATGCTTAACAAAATGAATAAGATTGAAATATATGTCGCAAATGAAGATACGGATATTAATCCTTCAGTTCAGGAAGCTATTGAATATGTACTGAAACAGAATGATCCGGTGGGGACAGTCGCCGGTTATTATGATGAGAAGCTGACAATCTGGAGTGTAAGTAACTATTTTCTGCAGCTTTTGAGGTGGGATGACCTTGATGAATTTATGAAAGCATCAGATGGTTCTATGCTCAGTGTGGTCTGTAATGAGCAAAAGCATATATTTTCACCGGAAAGACTTCATGATTTACAGGGTTCTCACATCTTGTATCTGACAGACAGTAAAGGTTTATCAATACCGGTAAGAATTATGAAGGCAGATGCCAGGGATAATAAAGGACGGCCAATCTGGGTATTATCTGCCAGATCTGATCACTTTGCCCGGAATCAGGAAGCAAGGGAGGCTGCTTTTCACCGCGCTTTTACAGATATGAATCTGTGTGAATATTATGTGGATCTTCAGGAAAATACATTTGAATCTATGAAAGTAAAGGGTTCGCTTCAGGAAATTTTCAGCAAAAGCCGGACATGGGATGAACTGATACAGATGTTTCTTGATAATTATGTCTGTCCTGAGAGTAAAGAAGCGGTTGCGCAGATTTATAACAGGGAATATATTATGAAGGAACTCAGAAAAATTACCGGGGAACTCAGTCAGGAATGCAAAGCAGTGTTTGACGGAGAGCAGCGTATTATCCGGAATGTAGTGATGGAGGGAGATACAGATGAGAACGGAGAGGTCAGACACGCCATGATTTTTCTTCGTGATGTGACGGATTCGAAAAATGCGGAAAAAGAACGCAGAGCGATGTTAAAGCAAAACATCGCCATGGATCAGCTTATTCAGGGAGTAACCAGGCTTGTAGAGCGTTTTGCAGTTTGTGATCTGGACAGCGGGATATATGAATATTATGAGATGAACAATGAGTCTTATTATAATCCTACAGGTGATTACAGGGAATTGCTTCAGAGTATGTCCGGAGAGTATGTGGTACTTACGGAAAAGATAAATACACAGATGGATGATCTGCTTTCACCGGAACATCTGAGAAAAGTTATTATGTCTGAGGATGATCTGTATACCTTTGAATATTGTACTCTTGACAGATCTTCTTATAAAGTAATGTCAGTGATACCTGTGGAATGGAAAGGCAGTATACTGTCCAAAGTAATGTTGATCGCTCAGGATATCGGGCAGAAGCATGAACTTGAGAAGCTGGCAAATACGGATGCACTGACCGGACTTTATAATGAGCGTTATCTTTCCGAAAGATTAAAAAGAAATGGAAAGCTGCATAAAAAATTTGCCATGTTCTATCTGGATCTGGACAGGTTTAAACCGGTTAATGATACGTATGGACATGATATGGGAGACAAATTACTGAAGGCGGTTTCCCAGAGATTGCGTAAATGTATACGAAATACAGATTATGCTTTCCGGATCGGAGGAGATGAGTTTTCACTGATCATTGAGGAGGGCAATATAAATGATGAATTCTGTGAAATGATGGTCAGAAGAATAAAGAATGCAATTGATGCGCCCTTTGTGATAGAAGGACATATGCTGTATGTGGATACAAGTTGTGGCTATGCTATTTATCCTGAGCACAGCTCTGAAATTGGAGATATCCGTATTATGGCAGATCACAGAATGTACAGAGATAAAACTCAAAATAGAAAAAAAGGTTAATGACAGTTCTGCTGCAATCGGCTATGCATGGACTTCTGAAAAAGAAAAGAATCTGGAAAAACTGCTTCATGAGGCTGATGAAGCAATGTATGAAAATAAAAAGGAACTGAAGAAAGAGAGATAAAATCTTTATGGATTTAAAACAATTACAGTATTTCGTAGTATGTGCGCAGACAGGTTCATTCAGTGATGCTGCGAAAAATCTGTATTCTACACAGCCCAGCGTCAGCAAGGTGATCAAGGGACTGGAAGATACGCTGGGAATGCAGCTTTTTGAACGGCTGCCAAGAGGAATCAGACTGACAGTACAGGGGCACAAGATTTATGAATATGCGTCGAAAATTATAAATGAAGTAAATGTTCTGGAAAATATGGCTTCCAGCGGAATGACAAAATGGATCCGGATATCTTTAAATCCCAGTTCCTGGTTTGCCAATCAGTTTGTAGACTTTTATAATGAAACCTATGAAAAAAAGTACCATTTCCAGGTAACAACAGCAGGCGTACAAAGCGTAATGGAAAGAGTACGGGATTATATGGATGACATTGGTTTTGTATATATCCTCAGTCAGCAGAAGGAAAATTTCCTGTATGAACTGTCAAAAAACAAAATGCATTTCGAACCTATCTATGAAACAGATGTAATGCTGTATCCGGGAGGGCTGACAGAGCTTTACAATTCCGGCAAAGAGAGGGCAGAACTGGAAGATCTGGAAGGAATCCGTTTTATACAGAATTATCAGGATGAATTTTTTGACATCGGTGCTGTAAAAGAGGATGCATTCCAATGGAAGGACATTGATATTTCTGTGCTGACCAACAGTGATTATATTATGGAAAAAATGCTGAAGAACAGTAAGGTGGCAAATATAAGCGGAAGTTACCTGTCAGAAAACAAAGAAGGAACTACACTGGGAATCCCTCTGGATCTTGGTGACAGTAAAGTTATTTTTGGCTTTATACTTCACAAAGGAGAAGAAATGGATGAGAGTGTGGCTGAACTTGTGGAGTTTTTAAAGAGCAGACTGCCGAAGCATTAATAAAAATTGTAGTTGACTTTTTAACTTATTTTGCATATACTAATAGTAGCTAAGAAATGAAGTGAAATTCCATGAAGCGAAATGAAAGCCCTCAGAGTTGCCGCTCTGAGGGCTTTCTTGCTCGTTGCGGTGAGATGTTCCGTTTAGACTGGTGCTGTCTAATGTCTGCTGTCCAGCCATTTGCATATTCCAAAAATAAAGATACATATTCAAATTAAGAATAGCTCATAACCCCCAGGGTGGGTTGTGGGCTATTTTTGCTTTTGTTAAACTGAATGGTGGCTAATTAGAAGTACAATTTTGAAAAATTATAAAATGGAGATACTCAAATGAAAAAATATGCATTCAGACGACTGCTTCAGCTGATTCCCATTTTGTTTGCGATTACTTTTCTCTCTTATGGCATGATGCGGATTGCCGGAAGCGATGTGGTAACACAAAAAATGGAAAATACAGGACAGATTGTATCAGAAGATAGGTTAAATGCAGCCAGAGAACAGCTGGGACTGGACAAACCATTTTTGACCCAGTATTTTGTGTGGCTTGGGAAACTGCTTCATGGAGATATGGGAAACAGCTATGTATCCAGTCTTCCGGTTTTTGATACTTTCATATCGAAGCTTCCGGCAACGCTGCTTCTTACAGTGACATCTATTTTGCTGACCATCATCATATCAATCCCTTTGGGGATTCTGTCAGCAGTGAAACAGAATACGATTATGGATTATCTGATCCGCTTATGCAGCTTTATAGGAAATAGTCTTCCTAATTTTTTTGTATCATTGCTGTTGATGTATTTTCTTGCAATCAGGCTGAGGATTTTTCCGGTTATAGCCAAAGAAGTAAGTTTAAAGAGTGTGGCAATGCCGGCAATCACTCTGGCAATTGCCATGTCAGCCAAGTATCTCCGCCAGGTCCGTGCAACTGTGCTGGATGAATTAAGCAAAGACTATGTGGCAGGAGCGAAAGCAAGGGGAGTAAAGTTTTCTGTTACTCTTTGGAAAAGCATTATGAAGGCTTCGCTGGTAACCATCATTACCTTGCTGATGCTGTCAGTGGGAAATCTTCTGGGAGGAACTGCGATCGTAGAATCGATCTTTATGTGGGATGGAGTTGGAAAGATGGCAGTAGATGCCATTTCCATGCGTGATTATCCTATTATTCAGGCATATGTTATGTGGATGGCAATCATCTATGTTGTGGTAAATCTGCTTACAGATCTGTCATACCGGTTCCTGGATCCAAGAATCCGTCTGGGAGGTGTGAAACAATGAGTGAAAAGCAGAATAAAAATGTGACAGTGCGTGTACAGAAGATTAAGAAAAACCATATAAAACAAAAGCTGGTCTTTTTTCTTATTCTTGCAATAGGGCTTGTAATACTTGCAGTTTTTTCAGAGCATCTCTGTCCATATGACCCTTATGCACAGGATCTGACAAGTGCGCTTCAGCCCCCCAGTCTTCAGCATCCTATGGGAACGGATACATATGGAAGAGATATGCTGTCCAGAGTTATAAGTGGTGCAAGAGCCAGTATTTTCTCCACCTTTATCCTGGTTGCGGTAATCTCTGTGTTAGGAACAGCTGTGGGTGTATGCTGCGGATATTTTGGCGGAGCTGCAGATGCTGTTATGATGAGGATTTCAGATGTATGTCTTGCTTTCCCTGGGCTTGTATTTGCCATGGCGATTGCGGCTATTCTTGGGGGAGGCATTCAGAATGCTGTTATAGCACTGGCAGTAGTAAGCTGGCCGAAATATTCACGTATTGCCAGAGGGCAGACTCTGGCATTAAAAGAGGAACCCTATATTCATGCTGCCATACTGGCAGGTGACAGCTCAGTTCAGATTATGCTCAGGCATATTCTTCCAAATATGCTGGGACCTGTTCTGATAACAGCCATGCTTGATATCGGTACCATGATGATGGAGCTTGCAGGTCTGTCATTTCTTGGACTGGGAGCACAGATTCCCATGGCTGAGTGGGGAAGTATGATGAGCGGCGGACGAAGTATGATCCAGACATATCCATGGGTAGTATTATCACCTGGAATTGCAATTTTTATATCTGTGGCAATTTTCAATCTGTTAGGTGATACATTCCGTGACTATCTGGATCCGAAGAACAGTCGTTTATGATAAGTAATATTGAAAACATAAGGAGGAAAGAAAATGAGAGCAAAGAAATTTCTGGCAATGGCAATTGCCCTGGGGCTGGCTGTAGGAGTGACAGCTATGCCAACACTGGCAGCAGACAAAAAGACATTTGTATTTGGTGATACCACCTTTAATGCGGAAAATGAAGAGGCAGATATTAATCCACAAAATACATATGCAGGATGGGCGTGTATCCGTTATGGAGTAGGGGAAACTCTTTTCCGTTATTCCGATACCATGGAAATAGAGCCATGGATCGCAAAAGAGTATGAAAATATTGACGAGCTGACCTGGAAGATCACACTGAATGACGGAGTTGTGTTCTCCAATGGACGTGCCTGTGACGGAGAGGCAGTAAAGGAAAGCCTGGAGGCTCTGGTTGCCAATCATGAGCGTGCAGCAGGAGATCTCTGCATTGATACTATCGAGGCTGACGGAAATACTGTTACCATAAAGACTACAGAACCGAAGCCTGCACTTATCAATTATCTCAGTGATCCTTATGGATGCATTATTGATATGCAGGCAGGTGTCAGTGATGATGGGATTGTAATCGGTACAGGTCCTTATGTGGCAACTGAACTGGTGACAGATGATCATGTTAATCTTGTAAAGAATGAAAACTACTGGAACGGAGATGTAAATGTGGATGAGATCACTGTCCGCACAATCTCTGACGGTGATACACTAGCAATGGCTCTTCAGGCAGGGGAGATCAATGCTGCCTATGGTATGGCATATGCAAGCTATCCCTTATTTGAAAATGATGATTTTACATTTACCAGCACAGCTACAAGCCGTGCATTCTATGCGTGGATGAACTTTGAAAGTCCTGTAACATCTGACCCTGCAGTGCGTAAAGCAATTGCCATGGGTATTGATAAGGACAGTTTTGTGTCTGTGCTCCTGAACGGATATGGATATCCTGCAGTCGGTGTTTTCCCGGATACGTTCTCTTTTGGCGGACAGAATCTGACAACAGAGAGCTATGATCCTGATGGGGCGAAAAAGGTTTTGGAAGAAGCAGGATGGGTGGATTCCGATGGTGACGGTATCCGGGAAAAAGACGGACAGAAACTGGAGATCCGCTGGCTTACTTATCCCAGCCGTCAGGAGCTTCCGCTTCTTGCAGAGTCTGCACAGGCAACTTTGAAAGAAATCGGCATGGATGTTCAGATAAATTGTACCTCTGATAATAATACTATTCGTAAAGACCCTACATTATGGGATGTATATGCAAGTGCCATGGTAACTGCACCTACAGGAGATCCGGAGTATTTCTTTACTTCCTGTACACTGGATGAATCTGCAAGCAATAACGGACATTATCACAGTGATAAACTGGAAGATCTGGAAAAACAGATGAAGCAAGAATTCGATGCAGATAAGCGTTCAGATCTGGCAATTCAGATGCAGCAGACAATCCTGGATGATAATGCCTATGTATTCTGCTCTCACCTGAGAATGAGTATGATCATGCAGTCTAATGTAACAGGACTGACTGCACATCCATGTGATTATTATGAACTGACAGCAGATCTGGACATCAACTAAATTGTAACAATAAATGAAGAATATTTGAACGATGATATTTCAGGGGCAAAAGGTATTTTGCCCCTGATTTGGTAAGGATTAGCAAGGATGGTTTACAGAAATGGATAGAAAAATACTGACCTACGATTCCGTAGAGATATCATTTGGCGGGAAAGCGATGGTTCATGATGTGAGCTTCTCCCTTGAACATGGAGAGATACTTGGCCTTGTGGGAGAATCCGGCAGTGGGAAAAGCACTCTGATTAAAGCCGCAATGGGACTTCTGGGATCGGATGGTCTTGTGACAAGAGGAGATATCCGATATATGGATCAGAATATCCTGGATATACCGGAGAAAGAAAAAAGAAAGATCAGAGGTGCAGGAATTGGCATGATCTTTCAGGATGCAGGTGCTTCCCTGTGCCCGATCCGCACCATAGGAGAACAGATTTATGAAAGTATGCGTGCACATACGAAGATAACAAGAAGTGAGGCCAAAAGCAGGGCAATGGATCTGTTTGACAAATTGAACTTTAAGGACAGTCAGCGCGTGTGGGACAGTTATCCATTTGAACTGTCTGGCGGAATGAATCAGAGAGCAGGTATAGCAATCGCCATGCTTATGAATCCGCCTATCTTATTTGCAGATGAGCCGACCAGTGCTCTGGATGTGTCTGTACAGCGTCAGGTTGTAAGGGAAATGCTTAAGTTAAGAGAGTTGTTTGGAACTGCAATCGTGATCGTGACACATGATATCGGGGTAGTCCGGGCAATGGCAGATACTGTGCTGGTTTTGAAAAATGGAAAAACAGTAGAATATGGCACAGCAGACCGTGTACTGAATCATCCCCGGGATTCGTATACCAGGAAATTGCTGGAGGCTGTACCAAAGCTGCAAAGGAAGGTCAGAGTATGAGCATACTTTTAGAGGCAGAACATTTAACAAAAATATTTACCCAGAGAGGAAAAAATCCTTTTAAAGCAGTAAATGATGTAAGCTTTACACTAAAAAAAGGAGAAACGCTGGGAATCGTAGGAGAATCCGGCAGTGGAAAAAGTACCATAGCAAAGCTGCTCACCCGGCTGACTGATATTACAGAGGGCACACTGAAATTTGAAGGAAAAGATATTACAAGACTGAAACAAAGTCAGCTGAAAGAGGTATATGGAGATATACAGATGGTTTTTCAGAATCCGGTGGGTTCTTTTGATCCCAGAAGGACACTGGGTGACGGAATCGGTGAGAGTCTTAGAAACCGTGGAATGAAAAAGGCTGATGTGGAGAAAAGAGTAGCAGAATTGCTCGAGCAGTGCGGCCTTGAGAAGGAATATGCAAAAAGATATCCTCATGAGGTAAGTGGCGGACAGTGTCAGCGGGCTGCGATCGCAAGAGCGCTGGCAGTAGAACCAAAAGTTCTAATCTGTGATGAGGCAACCAGTGCTCTGGATGTAACCATACAGAAACAGATCATGGAGCTTCTAGAAGACCTGAAAGAGAAGAAGGGGCTGTCTTTTATTTTTATCTGTCATAATCTGGCCCTTGTCCAGATGTTCTGCGACAGGGTCCTGGTACTGTATGAGGGAAAAGTAGTGGAAAGCGGAATTCCCGATGATATTATCAATGATCCGAAGGAGGAGTATACGCAGAGACTGGTGGATGCGGTACTTTCATAATTAACTGAATCAGGCTGCTAAAATATTTTCTTTTCGGTATAAAGGTATTAAAAAAAGTACTTCCTGCGGACGAAGTACTTTTTTTAATGAGTTTTTAGATGCGCATTGCGCGGAGGTCTGTGCACCTTTATTTGTCATCTGACACGTAACTGTTCAGAAGTCTGCTGTCAACATACCGACCAGTTACTCTGACACAAATCTTTGTGCGGATACATGAATCATTAAGTACCTAGTACATCGAATATTAAGTAACTGCTATATTGACTTGTCTGATTTTTCATCTGCGGCGTTGTCGTCAATCGCCGTAGCCACCGCTACGCCTCATTCCTCCGCCTTGCAGCTGAAGAAATCATCCTGCGTCAATATAGCGGAAACTTAATTTTCTATGTACTAGCTGACTGATATTTAATGATCTTTGTATTGATTATATTTTAACAAAATTAAGGGAAAGAACAAGCCTCCCAGGGGGATTTCAGACCATGAAAAAAGCAGTATGAACTATGCAATATATGAATAGGTAAATATCCCCCAGGGGTGATTGACAATTGTTTACGACCTGAATTTTACTTAGTTACTGTAGCCAGAAATGCTTTAATATTTTCCAGATCATCAGCAAAATAAATTCCCTGCTGACGCTTTTCTGAGGACAGCCCCATTTTGATCATATGGTCAAGAAGCTGCTTCAGTCTGTCATAATATCCATTCAGATTATACAGAATACAGGGGGCATCCAAGTGTTTGAGGGAAACCATGGACATAACTTCTGTGATTTCCTCGAGAGTACCGGTGCCTCCTGGAAATGCAATAAATGCATCACCAAGTTCAATCATTTTTGCTTTTCTTTCAGCCATATCTTTCGTAACGATCAGTTCTGTGATTTCATCATATTGCAGTTCAGAATCTATAAAAAATTGTGGTTCCACGCCTGTTACTTTTCCTCCGGCATTCAGCACACTTTCTGCTATCTGTCCCATAAGACCGGACTTTGATCCGCCATATATCAGAGAATTTCCGCTTTCTCCAATCCATGTACCAAGTTCTCGGACTGCATCTCCAAGTGCTGGATCATTCCCCTCAAAAGCTCCAAGATAAACGGTAATATTCATTGTAATTTCCACCTTGTATTATTAAAAAATTCCGTCATCGGAAATATTTTATTTTTCCCGATTTCTGATGTCGGAACTCATTATAGAACTTTCTCAGTTACGGTTCAATAGTAATTTTGATGGTTGACAAATTTCAGAATTTCCGTATAATTATCAATGGTAATTAACAAAGATAATTATATAGGAGCGTACAATATGACAACTGAAAAAATCAAGCGAATGCTGGATGCATGTTATCAGGCGAAGCGGATACGGGAATTGCTTCCGTCGCTGCCACAGGGAGTTACCCCGTCTTACATTCAGTATCTGGATAACATTCATGCATTGGAAAAACAGGGGATTCAGGTAAAGATATCTGATATCAGCGATGTAATGAATCTTCCACGTCCCGGTGTTACCAGAACTGTAAAGGAAATGGAAACAAAAGGATATCTTCGGAAAATTTCTTCCCCTGATGACGGACGTGTTACCTATATATCCATTACAGAAGAGGGAAGAAAACTGTCACAGAAATATAATGAGTACTATTTTGGAGAACTGGTTCCCTATCTCAGTGAGATATCCGAAGAGGAAGCAGATTGCATGATCCGGACAATTGAGAAATTTTACCAGATCATGTGTGAGAGGAGAAAGCACTATGACAAATGATAAATCTGATTTCACACAGGGGAATATTCTGAAAAAGCTGGTTTCCTTTATGATGCCCATTCTCGGAGCACTGATCCTGCAGGCAGCATATGGTGCAGTTGACCTTCTGGTTGTGGGAAGATTTGGTTCCACTGCCGGACTTTCCGCAGTTTCTACAGGCAGTCAGGTCTTAAACATGGTTACATTTGTGGTTGTACAGTTTGCAATGGGTATTACAGTTCTGATTGCCCGTTATCTGGGAGAAAAAAGGCCGGAAAAGATAGGAGCTGTAATCGGCGGCGGTACAATTGTGTTTACAATGATTTCGGCTGTGTTGTTTGTCATAATGGTAGCTTTTGCACATCCGATTTCTGTGCTGATGCAGGCGCCGGAATCAGCCGTCAGTCTTACATCCAGTTATGTACGTATCTGTGGCGGCGGTATTTTCTTTATTGTAGCTTACAACCTGCTGTCTGCAATTTTTCGTGGACTGGGTGACAGTAAATCGCCGCTTCTGTTTGTGCTGGTGGCATGTATTGTAAATGTGATCGGAGATCTGGTGCTGGTAGCGGGACTTCATATGGATGCAGCCGGAGCTGCTATTGCAACAGTTGCTGCTCAGGCACTTAGCGTGGTATTCGCACTTATCCTGCTTGTTAAAATGAAACTTCCGTTTACGATCACAAAAAAAGACTTCAGGCTGAATGTACAGTGCAAAAGATTTCTTCAGATCGGACTTCCTCTTGCATTGCAGGAATGTCTGACACAGATTTCCTTCCTTGCGCTCTGTGCATTCGTAAATCGTCTGGGACTGGAGGCTTCGTCCGGCTACGGGGTTGCCTGCAAAATCGTTAACTTCGCCATGCTGGTACCAAGTTCTCTGATGCAGTCTATGGCATCCTTTGTATCCCAGAACATAGGAGCGGGCAAGAAAAAACGAGCAAAACAGTCCATGTTTACAGGAATCGGAGTAGGGCTTGTCGTGGGATGTGTGGTATTTATACTGGTTATGTTCAAAGGTGATATGCTGGCTGGTATTTTCTCCACAGATGCAGAAGTTATCAGTAATGCCTTTGACTATCTGAAAGGCTTTGCACCGGAAACCATAGTGACGGCAATCCTGTTCAGTATGATCGGCTATTTTAATGGAAATAACAAGACAGTCTGGGTAATGATCCAGGGACTGATTCAGACACTTCTGGTACGTCTGCCACTGGCATACTTTATGAGTATCCAGCCAGATGCAAGCCTTACCAAAATCGGACTGGCTGCCCCTGTGGCAACAGTAACGGGAATTATCCTGAATGTGGGATTTTATATATACATGAACCGCACAGAAAATGACGGTACACTGGGCTGATTCTTTCTGGACATTCTGATAGTGTTATGTCATACTTAAATTATGTAG
This sequence comes from Blautia difficilis, assembly GCF_014297245.1. Taxonomy (NCBI): domain Bacteria; kingdom Bacillati; phylum Bacillota; class Clostridia; order Lachnospirales; family Lachnospiraceae; genus Blautia; species Blautia difficilis. The sequence goes on from NZ_JACOQG010000009.1 coordinate 11,537, forward strand.
AATTACAAATGAACAGGAGACATCAGCACAATGTTAGATGAGAGAATATATCAGAATTACATAGGCATTCTGAAAGAAGAAATGATTCCCGCAATGGGATGTACAGAGCCGATCGCACTGGCATATGGAGCTGCCAGGGCACGAGAAGTTCTGGGAAAAGAACCGGAACATATCACAGCAAAATGCAGTGGAAACATTATAAAAAATGTCCGTTGTGTTATCATTCCAAACTCCGGCGGATTGACTGGAATTGAAGCAGGTGTAGTCCTTGGTGCAGTAGCCGGAGACCCATCCCTGAATATGGAAGTTCTTTCGAAGGTAAATGAATCCGGAAGAAAGAGATGTTGTGAACTTCTGGACAAAAAGATATGCAAAGTAGAACTTCTGGACTCCCCGGTAGTCCTGCACTTTATTATAGAAATGCAGGCAGGAGATGATACAGTAAGTCTGGAAATTAAATACGATCATATTAATGTAACCAAAATCGTAAAGAATCAGGAAGTCCTGCTGGATTCAGATCATAAATCCGGTGAAACTCCAGCTGCAGCAGACAGAACTCTGCTCAATCTGGAAGATATTAAAACATTTGCAGATACTGTAGAACTTGATGATGTCAAAGAAATTATAGAAAATCAGATCCGCAGCAATATGGCAATCGCCCATGAAGGAATGACTGGTAAATACGGTCTTGGAATTGGCCGGATCATCCGTGAAACCTATTCCAATGATATGCTCACAAAAATGCGCAGCCTTACAGCCGCAGCTTCCGAAGCCAGAATGGGCGGATGTGACATGCCGGTAGTCATCAACTCAGGCAGCGGAAACCAGGGAATTGCCTGTTCTGTACCTCTGATCGTGTATGCCAGAGAAATGGAACTTCCGGACTATGTACTTTACCGCGCACTGGTATTTTCTAACCTCTTAACTGTGTACCAGAAACAGTACATCGGTAAACTTTCCGCATTTTGTGGTGCGGTATCTGCATCCTGTGCAGCCGGGGCCGGAATTACTTACATGGGCGGTGGCGAACTTTCTGTGATCAAGAAGACCATAGAGAATACGCTTGCCAATATTCCGGGAATCATCTGTGATGGAGCGAAAATATCCTGTGCAGCGAAAATTGCCGCCAGTCTTGATGCTGCATTCCTGGCACATCATCTTGCTATGAACGGTCAGTCCTATGCGCCATACACCGGAATCCTCAAGGAAGAAGCCGGCGAAACAATCAGCTGCGTAGGACAGATCGGAAAAGAAGGAATGAAAGAAACAGATAAAGAAATACTGCGGATTATGCTGGAAAGCGTTTGATCTCATGAAACAGATGAAAAGGATGATTGGGGTGGAGGAAAGATAATATGTGGCTGCTATTTGCATTTGGTTCTGCCCTGTTTGCAGGATTGACCGCCATACTGGCAAAATGCGGAATCAGAAACACAGATTCTAATGTTGCGACAGCACTAAGAACCGGCGTAGTGTTAATCTTTTCATGGATTATGGTATTTGTGGTCGGGGCGCAAAGCGGAATCAGGGATATTTCGGAAAAAGTCCTGGTCTTTCTGATTTTGTCAGGACTGTCAACGGGTATATCCTGGCTGTGCTATTTCAAAGCATTGCAGATCGGAGATATCAATAAAGTAACACCAATCGATAAATCCAGTACAGTGATAACGATGCTGCTGGCGTTTATTTTTCTGAGAGAAGAAATAACGTGGCTGAAATTTGTTTCAATGATACTTATCGGGATTGGTACTTATCTGATGATACAGAAAAAGGAAACGCAGGAGAAAAAAGAAGATAAGAAGTGGCTACTTTATGCAGTTGGTTCCGCTGTTTTTGCCAGTCTCACCTCTATTTTGGGAAAGATTGGAATTCAGGATGTCAATTCGAATCTCGGAACTGCAATCCGGACAGCTGTTGTATTAGTGATGGCATGGATTGTTGTATTTGTGACCGGAAAGCAGGATACGGTTAAGAATATTGACAGAAAAAGCTGGCTATTCCTTATTCTTTCCGGATTTGCAACAGGCGGTTCCTGGTTATGCTATTACAGAGCACTTCAGACAGGTCCGGCCAGTGTGGTAGTTCCGATTGATAAACTGAGTATCCTTGTGACCATTGCATTCTCGTATATTGTATTCCATGAAAAGCTGTCATTAAAATCAGGAACAGGACTGTTGCTGATTGTTGTTGGAACGTTAGCTTTGTTGATATAAGGGATTTTTTTAAGATAGCCTTGCGATAAAAAACAGATGTGCTTAAATGGGAAGAAAACGGAAGAATAGCAGATAAATTTTACAGTTACTGAGAACGCAGTGAACAGTAACAATTTTACATAATCTTATCAATTATTTTAACTGTATATTATTGACAGTATGTTTTTTACATGTTATGATAAACGCGATTTTGAAAGACGAAGATACAGAGTAACAGACAGAGTCTTTTCAAAGCAATTGTTTTGGACCACCCGGGAGGGTTAAGGCCATACGGACAGCCGGGTCCACTGCCGATTATGGTAACTTTGGTTACCTTATTGATTGAGTTAGAAGCTCAAATTTTATAAGTAGGTTCCTTTGATAACCGCGATGCGCCGGACGCGCAGACTTGTGAAACGGTCAATAAGAGTAGTAAAAGTATAATTGCTATATAGACTCTGACACGCATGATCCAGAAGTTTTATTTATGATGCTGAAAGAAAGTGTTATCTGCTTTTTATGCTTGTTGATAAAACATATAGATACAGATCAAAACGCAGGTTTGTGGTTAAGTGCCCTTACCTGCGCTTTTTGTTTTGTTCAGTCTGTGGAATTGCTGATTGAGGGTTGAAGCAAAGGAAACTGGAAATGGAGGAATGATGAAAGGAAGTCGTTTTAAATTAAACCAGAATCATGCACCCATACATGAAGCTCTGGAGACTTTCCGACGAATGAGAGTGGTGCCATTTGATGTGCCGGGTCATAAACGCGGAAGAGGTAACCCGGAGCTGACAGAATTTCTGGGACAAAAATGTGTAGGTGTGGATGTCAACAGCATGAAACCACTGGACAATCTCTGTCATCCGGTATCCGTAATACGGGAAGCGGAAGAACTGGCGGCAGATGCTTTTGGTGCAGCACATGCATTTCTGATGGTAGGAGGCACAACAAGCTCCGTTCAGACAATGGTATTGACTGCCTGTAAACGGGGAGATGAGATCATACTTCCCCGTAATGTTCACAGGAGTGTTTTAAATGCCCTTGTTTTATGCGGCGCAATCCCTGTTTATGTAAATCCGGAAGTGGACCAGAGACTTGGAATCTCTCTTGGAATGCGCAGGGAACAGGTTGAGAAGGCCATAAAAGAACATCCGAAAGCAGTTGCAGTACTGGTAAATAATCCCACCTATTATGGAATATGCAGTGATTTACGTGCGATCGTTAAGATGGCACATGATGCTGGAATGCTGTGCCTGGCAGATGAAGCCCATGGAACGCATTTTTATTTTGGAGGGGGTCTTCCGGTTTCTGCTATGGCAGCAGGTGCAGACATGGCATCTGTATCCATGCACAAGAGCGGTGGAAGTCTTACACAGTCAAGTCTTCTCCTCACAGGCCCGGCTGTACACGCAGGATATGTTCGTCAGATCATTAATCTGACACAGACAACATCAGGAAGCTATCTTCTGATGTCCAGCCTTGATATTTCAAGAAGAAATCTTGCACAGAGAGGCCGCCAGATTTTTCATCAGGTAGCAGATATGGCAGAATATGCAAGAGAGGAAATTAATGCCATTGGCGGTTATTATGCATTTGGAAAAGAACTGGTCAATGGAAATTCAGTCTTTGATTTTGACATTACGAAATTAAGTGTACATACGTTGGACATCGGACTTGCAGGCATCGAGGTTTACGATATTTTGCGGGATGAATATGATATCCAGATAGAATTTGGTGATATTGGAAACATTCTGGCCTATCTTTCTATTGGTGACCGTGCCCAGGAGGTGGAGCGGCTTGTAAGTGCACTTGCTGAAATCCGCAGACGTTTTCAGACAGATGGCTCCGGGCTGTTGAGCCAGGAATATATTGATCCTCAGGTGGTGACCAGTCCACAGGAAGCTTTTTATGCAGACAAATGCAGCCTGCCTCTCCGGGAGACTGAAGGGAAGGTATGCAGTGAATTTGTGATGTGTTATCCGCCTGGGATTCCCATTCTTGCACCTGGAGAGAGGATTACAGCAGAAATCCTGGATTATATTGAATATGCCAAAGCAAAGGGCTGCAATATGACAGGACCTGAAGATCCGGATATTTTGAGACTGAATGTTCTGGCAGGGAGGTAAAGATAATGGAAATGTGGTTTTCAGAATTTCATACACCGGATGTGAAGCATAGTATCCGGGTAAACCGTCAGCTTTATTCTAAGCAGAGTGATTATCAGAGGATAGATATTTTTGAAACACCTGAATTTGGACGTGTGCTGACTCTGGATGGAAATGTAATGCTCACAGAGAGAGATGAATTTATTTATGATGAGATGATCACCCATGTGCCCATGGCAGTTCACAAAGAAGCAAGGGATATTCTTGTGATTGGCGCAGGAGATGGCGGTGTTGTCCGTGAACTGACCAGATATGACAGAGTCAGACATATTGATCTGGTAGAAATGGATCCTCTGGTTGTGGAAGCCTGTCGTGCATATCTTCCGGAAAATGCATGCAGACTAGATGACAGAAGAGTACATCTTCATTACGAAAATGCGCTGAAATTTATCCGGCGATGTGAGGGAAAATATGACCTTATTATTGTGGATTCTTCTGATCCCTTTGGTCCCTCGGAGGGACTGTTTACCCGTGAATTTTACGGGAACTGTTATAATGCATTAAAAGATGATGGAATTATGGTCAACCAGCAGGGAAGTCCATTCTATACAGAAGATGCACATGCAATGCAGCGCAGTCATAAGAAAATTGCCAGTACTTTTCAGATCAGTCGTGTTTATCAGGCTCATATCCCTACATTTGCCGCAGGTTACTGGTTGTTTGGATTTGCGAGTAAAAAATATCATCCTGTTGATGATCTGGACCCGGAAGCATGGAATGCATTAAATCTCCGCACACGTTACTATACAACAAGACTCCATAAAGGAGCATTCTATCTTCCTGCATTTCTGGAAGATATGCTGAAGGAAGTGGAGGGATAACTTATGATTCAGTCTAATGTAGAAACTTTTATCGGCTGTGAAAGCAGTTTTGAGGAAGCATCTGTTGTTCTTTATGGTGCTCCTTTTGATTCCACAACAAGCTTTCGTCCAGGTGCCAGGTTTGGCCCGTCTGCCATGCGTCATGAGAGCTTCGGACTGGAGACCTACAGTCCATACCAGGACAGAGATCTTATGGATATCAGAGTATTTGACAGCGGTGATCTGGAACTTTGTTTCGGAAGCAGTGAAATGGCTCTTTCAGACATTGAAAAGCGGGCAGAGGAAATATTGAAAGCAGAAAAAATCCCGGTGCTTCTGGGAGGGGAACATCTGGTAACATTAGCAGCGGTACGTGCTGTATTTAATAAATATCCGGATCTTCATATCATACATTTTGATGCACATGCAGATTTAAGAGACGATTATCTGGGAGCCAGGTTAAGTCATGCATGTGTGCTGCGAAGATGCCATGATCTTCTGGGAGATAACCGTATCCACCAGTTCTGCATCAGAAGCGGAGAGAGAGCGGAATTTCAGTTTGCTGCGAAGCATACAGATTTTCATCCCTTTACTTTTGACGGACTGAAAGAGACAGTCAGAGAACTGAAAGAAAAAAAGGTTCCGGTATATTTTACAATTGATCTGGACTGTTTGGATCCGTCAGCATTTCCGGGAACAGGAACTCCGGAGGCAGGAGGTGTGACCTTCCTGGAACTTCTGGAAGCAATACAGACAGTTTCTCAGACCAATGTGGTAGGTGCAGATGTGAATGAACTGGCACCTATGCTGGATGCAAGCGGTGTATCCACTGCAGCAGCATGTAAGGTACTGCGGGAACTGCTTCTGGCAATTACAAAATAAGCCAGCAGTACACAGATAATATAACACTATAAAAAACTGTTGAAGCAACGGTTATATATAAGGAAAAAGGAGAAAAAGTTATGAGCAGAGTACTTGTGATCGGCTGCGGAGGAGTAGCCAGTGTAGCAATCCAGAAATGTTGTCAGGCAGATGAGGTATTTACAGAATTATGTATTGCAAGCCGTACAAAGGAAAAATGTGATGCCCTTGCAGAAAAATTAAGGGGAAAGACAAAGACAGTTCTTACCACAGCCAAGGTTGATGCGGATGATGTGAATCAGCTGATCCAACTGATCAATGATTATAAGCCGGATCTGGTAATGAACATTGCACTTCCATATCAGGATCTGACGATCATGGATGCATGTCTGGCCTGTGGTGTAAACTATATGGATACCGCAAACTATGAACCGGAAGATACGGATGATCCACAGTGGCGTGCTATTTATGAGAAACGTTGTAAAGAAGAGGGCTTTTCCGCTTACTTTGATTACTCCTGGCAGTGGGCATATCGCAAAAAATTTGAGGATGCAGGTCTTACAGCTTTACTTGGCTGTGGATTCGATCCGGGTGTTACACAGGCATACTGTGCCCATGCATTAAAGCATGAATTTGACCAGATTGATACCATTGATATTCTGGACTGCAATGGCGGAGACCATGGATATGCATTTGCCACAAACTTTAATCCGGAAATCAATCTCCGTGAAGTAAGTGCACCGGGAAGCTACTGGGAAAACGGACACTGGGTGGAAATCCCGCCCATGGCCATTAAGAGAGAATATAAGTTTGACCAGGTGGGAGACAAGGATATGTACCTGCTTCACCATGAGGAAATCGAGTCTCTGGCAAAAACAATTCCGGGCGTAAAACGGATTCGTTTCTTTATGACTTTTGGACAGAGCTATCTGGATCACATGCGTTGTCTTGAGGATGTGGGAATGCTTTCTACAACACCGATCCAGTATAATGGACAGGAAATTGTTCCGATTCAGTTCCTGAAAGCACTGCTTCCGGATCCTGCAAGTCTTGGACCACGTACAAAAGGTAAAACAAACATTGGCTGTATTTTTACAGGCGTAAAGGACGGAAAAGAAAAAACATATTATATTTATAATGTATGCGATCATCAGGAATGCTATCATGAGGTTGGAAGTCAGGCAATCAGTTATACAACAGGTGTTCCGGCAATGTGCGGTGCACTTATGATGCTGACCGGAAAATGGATCAGACCAGGTGTGTATACAGTAGAAGAATTTGATCCGGATCCGTTCCTGGAAGCACTTGACCGTTACGGTCTGCCACGCAGCGAAAGCCATGATCCGGAGCTGGTAGATTAATGGAAAAACTGGATAAAAGAGCACCATTTACAGCCACCGGCGGAGTCATTCCGCCGGAATTTAGGAATATAAAAACTCCCTGCTATATCCTGGATGAAAATGCACTTATAAAAAACGCAAAGCTTCTCGGTAAAGTGGCTGAACGAACAGGATGTAAGATGCTTCTGGCGCAGAAGGCATTCAGTAACTATGACTGTTATGGATTTTTTGAACCATACCTTGCAGGTACAGAGGCCAGCGGACTGTTTGAGGCAAGGCTGGGCGCAGAAGAAATGCCTGGAAAGGAAGTCCATGTATTCTGCGCCGGTTATCGGGCAGATGAATTTGAAGAACTGCTTCGTTATGCAGATCACATTGTGTTTAATTCTCCGTCTCAGCTTCTTAGGTTTGGACTGATGGCAAAGGAAGCTGGAAAGAGTGTGGGACTTCGGATCAATCCGGAATGTTCTACTCAGGAAGGACACGAGATTTATGATCCCTGTGCACCGGGAAGCCGTATGGGTACAACAAGAGCTCAGTGGGATGAAGCAATTGGGAAAAATCCGGAGCTTCTGGATCTGCTGGATGGTCTTCATTTTCATACTCTCTGTGAACAGGATTCTGATGATCTGGAGATAACACTTGTCTCTGTAAAGAAGCATTTTGGTGATCTGGCTTCTCAGGTAAAGTGGATCAATTTTGGCGGTGGTCATCATATTACAAGACCAGGGTATGACATTGAACGACTGGAACGATGTATTCAGATGGCAAAGAATGATTGGGATGTGGAAGTTTATCTGGAACCAGGAGAGGCGTGGGCATTAAATGCTGGATTTTTCCTGACCAGTGTACTGGATGTTCTGAAAAATGGAGAGACACAGATTGCAATTGTAGATGCCAGTGCAGCCTGCCATATGCCGGATGTACTGGAAATGCCTTATCGACCGCCATTACTTGGTACAGATGAACTGGAAGAAGAAGGGATTACGGTTCGGCTTGGAGGCCCTACCTGTCTGTCAGGAGATGTGATCGGAGATTATAAATTCAGACAGATCCCCCAATATGGAGATCTTCTTATGTTTGGAGATATGGCCATTTATACTACCTGTAAGAATAATACATTTAATGGAATGCCACTGCCGGATATCTGGCTCAGACGTGCTGACAACACTATGTTACAGCTTACAGAGTTTGGTTACGCAGATTTTAAGGGAAGACTTGGAAGGCACCTTTAAGTTAAGAGTCGATATATATAGTCCGGAAGAAGTGATATCCGGGAATCAGTAGAGCAGAAATGTCTGAAGCGATTATTCGTGAAAGGCATTTCTGCTCTAAAATTTTGTGGTTTTATAACAAAGAAAGTGTTAAAAGCACTAACATTTATTCAGAAATCTGTGATACAATGATAAAGATGAAACACAAAATAACCATAGCGATCAGGTATGTTTTATGAATATCCGCTTGACATACACTCTAAAGGAGAGACTATGAAAATAGAAAAAAGATTATGGATTACTCTGTTCGTGTTTGGGCTGTTTGCCATCTGTTTTTCAGGTTGGATTTTCAGCCAGAGTACCACCAGGGAAAAATTGTTCTGGGATAATACGATCCAGTGCGAAACAAAAGAACTGGAAGAAGGAGAAATCAAATCAGAGAATATTGCTCTGCCTGAAGATTTCGATATCCCCAGATCCATCTTATTTAAAACCACCCACACCATTGCAGAAGTGTTGCTGGATGGAGAAAAAATATATGAATACGGAAATGAAGCGGATGCCCCGGGCTTTATGAAGACACCTGGAAGCTGCTGGCATATTGTGGATATTCCGGGAGACAGTTCAGGTAAAAATCTGGAAGTCAGAATTATTCCGGTATATGAGGGCTATTATGGAAATGAAGTCATCCTTGTATACGGAACACGAGGCGATTGTATTCTGAAAATCTTAACAGACAGTCTCGGAACTTTGGTAATCAGCTGTGGAATTCTGTTTGCCGCTGTTATCTGCCTGCTTCTCTATTGTGGCGCAGTGCGAAGAAAAAGAAGAGACAAAACAGAAGCAAAAATTGAGATTTTTTTAAACCTTGGATTTTTCTCATTGCTGGTCGCAGTATGGACACTGGTACAATGTGGTTTTCTGCAGTTTTTGATTCCGGATGGAAGAACCTTATATTTTGTGGATTATTTTTCACTCTTTCTTTTCCCGGTACCATTTAATTTCCTGTTATATGATATCTGCAAAAGCAGGTACCATAAAGGAGCATTGATTTTTTCCATTCTTTATCTTGCAAATATGGCAGTCGATGTTTTGCTTCAGTGTACAGGAATTATTGATATGTTCCGGTTACTTTCTGTAACTCATGTTATTATGGTTGCAAATGCGGTTTACACAGTTGTGATCATTCTTTACGAAGCCAGAAAAAAAAGAAATGATGTAGCCCAAAAATTCCAGTATTCTATGTACGTGGCCATGGGATTTGGAATGGCAGAAATGTTTCGTTATTATTTAAGAAGATTTCAACAGACATCCATTTTGCTTTCTACAGGAACCATGCTGTTTATTATTATGCTGATCTGGATCCAGGTTTCTCAATATTACGATCAATATATCCAGAAGCAAAAGGTGATCTATCTGCAGAAAATAGCCAATATGGATATGCTCACAGAGGCCATGAACCGAAATGCTTACGAGGATATGGTGAAATATCTGGATGAAGGTGAAATTAAACTGCGCACTACAGGTGTAGTGCTTTTTGATCTGGATAATCTGAAAGTAATCAATGATAATTTTGGACATGAAAAGGGAGACGAGGCACTGAAGCTGTGTTATCAGTGTATCAGTCAGGCATTTCAGAATGTAAAGAACTGTTTTAGAATTGGCGGCGATGAGTTTGCATATGTATATCACAGCGATGAGAAAGATATGATTCCGGAACGGCTGAAGACACTGGAGCTGATTTTGAAGAAAACCGCAGAAACACACAAGCTGGAGTATCCGCTTAGTATATCAGCAGGATACGCTTATTATCAGCCGGATATAGATTTTGACTTTAAAGATATCGTAAGACGAAGTGATACCATGCTGTACCGTCAGAAGCGCAGGAAGAAGATTGCGGGGTCAACTGATCCGGGTCACTTGCTTTCCCGCATGGAAAAGCATTCCACAGAGGAAATTACAGATGAAGTGATCCTGCAGGAGAAAAAATATCAGAGAATGCCCTTGGATGAGCTTTGCAGCGTGATCGATCTTCTGAGTCCGACCACAGATAATTACCCGTATGTGGTTGATTTCCGGACAGATTTTTATTACATAGCAAACCAGGCTCTTGACCGTTTCTGTATTCCGAAAAATAGTTTTCATAATGTGATTTCAAACCATAAAGAATTTGTATATGAACCTGATTATGAAAAACTGAAAGAGGAATTTGATAATCTTCTTAAAACAGACCGTTGTATCCATAGTATGGAATATCGATGGCTGGATCTGAAAAAAATGCCGGTCTGGATTCATTGCAAAGGATATCTGGTCCGGGATGATAATACGAAACCTCTTTATATGATCGGTTGTATCAATGAGATTGGAGAAAGACAGAAGGCAGATAATGTAAGCGGGTTATTAGGAGAGACAGGATTGCGGCAGTATATGGATCAACAGGATACTCCTTTGGAAACAGGATATCTGCTTCGTATAGGAATCGATCATTTTAAGGAAATCAATGATAACTTCGGACAGGAGTACGGTGATTTTGTACTTAGAAAAACAGCAGATTGTATTTCCGGCTGCATATCAGAAGCACAGAAAGTGTACAAGCTTGTGGCAGATGAATTTCTGATTCTGGATGTTTTTTCTGACGAGGTGAAGGATGCAGATAAACTTTATGATAAAGTGAGAAATGAAATAGACAGATTCATTGAATCTAATGAGTTTAAGGTCATGTATACGGTTTCAGGAGGAATTGTGCCATTTGCGGCATTAAAGGGGAATCAGTATTCAGAAGCCCTGAAGCTGACAGATTTCGCTTTGAATGAAGCGAAAAAGCTGGGAAGAAACCGTTGCTATATATTTAATGAGGAAACCTACAGAAGATTTCTTAGGAAGAGGGAGATTACTCAGGAACTGAGAGAAGCTGTGAACAATGGCTTCCGAGGCTTTAGGGCTTTTTATCAGCCTGTATTTGCTGAAGATAAAAAGGTGTCTTATGGAGCAGAAGCTTTAATGCGTTTTACTTCTGAAAGATTTGGAATGGTTTCACCGGCAGAGTTTATTCCGATTCTGGAAGAAACAGGACTTATTATTCCTGCTGGCCGATGGATGATGAGGGAGGTTATGGGAAAATGCAGTGAAATCAGGAAAGTAATTCCAGAGTTCAGAGTAAGTATTAATATTTCTCAGGTTCAGGCATCCAAGTCTGATGTGATCCAGGATATCAGTGGGGAAATGAAAAGAGCCGGGCTGCCGTTGGAAGCCTTGATCGTGGAATTGACAGAGAGTGACCTTCTGGAACAAAATATAAATGAGAAGCATTTTCTTACAGAACTGAAGCGGATGGGGATCAGTCTTGCACTGGATGATTTTGGAACCGGATACTCGAATTTCCATTATCTCAGCGAACTGAAACCGGAGATTATTAAGATCGACCGCTCTTTCACTGCCAAAGCAGTTGCAGATGAACAGGAATATTATCTGCTGAATCAGTTCTGTACCATGACCCATAATCTGGATATGAAGATTTGCATCGAAGGCGTGGAAAATGCTCAGGAATGGCTCAAAATCCGAAAGCTGCGCCCGGAATTTACCCAGGGATATTTCTGGGGAAAACCTTGTGGGTATGAAGAGTTTATGAGAAAATTTATAGAAAGAAAATGAGATGAAGAAAAAAATTTGTAAGTTGTCAGCAGCAGTATTACTTTTTTTCACAGGGATTATGGAGATTGGCTGGCGTTTTTTTAACATGGTGGTCTGCTGCAAAAGAGGAGGAAGGAAAAAGGAAAGAAAGAAATGGTTTGAATTATCCCATATCCGGGATAATCATCCCAGAAACGGATACGCAAAGGAATATGAGGAGAGCAGGGCATGGTGCGAAGCTCAGAAGATGCAGGACTGCTATATCCGGAGTGTGGATGGATTAAAACTCCATGGATTCTATCTGCCTGCAGAGAATGCAAAGAGATTTGTCATATTAAGCCATGGCTATCGGGGCAGCAGATTTGGTTCCCTGTCATTTATGGCAAAATATCTCCACGAGCGCCAGTGCAATCTTTTATTTATGGAACAGCGTTGCTGTGGAGAAAGTGAAGGAAAATATATCACTTTTGGAGCAAAGGAAAAATGGGATGTACAGCGGTGGGCAATTTATGTGTCCGAGAGAAATAAGGAGAAGCTTCCCATCTATCTGTATGGACAGTCTATGGGAGCATCTGCTGTATTGATGGCATCCGGCTACTGGCTTCCGCCAGAAGTGAAGGGACTGATCGCAGACTGTGGATTCCAGTCTATGGAAAGACAGATGCGGGATATGGCTGATAACTGGTTCCATCTGCATTATATCCCTTTGCTTTTGAAGGAAATGGAATGTCTGTGTCACCTTATTGCAGGATTTCATATGCAAGATGCGGATACCACAGAAGCCATGAAAAGGAATACAAGACCTGTTCTTTTCTTTCATGGAGAGAAAGATACCTATGTGTATCCGAATAATTCATTTCAGAACTATATGCTGTGCAGAGCACCAAAGGAGCTGGTCATTGTACCGGGAGCAAGGCATCTGTGCAGTGCCTATGCAGATCCGGAATTGTATCAGCGTACAGTGATGGAGTTTTTTGAGAAATATGATGGTAGTAATTCTGAAAAATAATGTGACTGTTTTCCACCGCCAAAGGTGATTACGAATGACAATAATCCCCGACCGGGACTTATCAGATACGTTTTGTTAAATGTATGATAAGTCCCGGTCAATTTTATGTAAAGTGTTCATTAAGTCCTGAGGGTACTGGTATTTTGGAATAATCTGTGCTATTTTTTGTCCCGTAATAAAAAAGTAATGTTGTAGCTGTCAGTACATTGTTTTTGAAATATCTGTAAGCTACTGAACAAATATGTAATGTTTTTGCACCCGGGAAAAGAGAAACCGAGAGATGGAGGTTTAAATAAAGTATGACAAACTACTATCCTTTAACAGCAGCACAGAAAATGCACCACAACTGGATCATGGATTACGGTACACAGCAGGTATCCGGTGTCAGTGTTGTGGCATCTGTACAGGCTGAACTGGATTTTGGATTATTAAAAAAATGCATTCAGATGGAGACAGAACGTTCAGGATGCACCAGAATCCGTTTTACGAAGCCTGATAAAGACGGAAATGTACAGCAGTACCTTGTAAAACAGGATCCAAGGGATATCGGATTCAAGGATCTGTCAGGAATGGGAAGCCTTGCAAAAGCAGATGAGCTGATGCAGCAGTGGGCATATGAAACCTTTGACGGTGATGATATTCCCATGTGCGAGTTTACTATGCTGAAGCTGCCGGAAGGATATAATGGTTTCTTTGTACATATGGATCACAGACTGATCGACTCCTGTGGTCTGGTAGTAATGATCGGTGATCTGTTTCAGTTATATACCTATTATAAATATGGAACAGCCTATCCACAGGAACTGGCAGATTTTGAGACAGTACTTAAAAAAGACCTGGCAAAAGCAGGCAATGAGAAACGTTTTGCAAAAGATAAGAAATTCTGGGATGACCAGCTGGATGCACTGGGCGAGCCACTGTATTCTGATATTCAGGGACCATCCGTACTGGAGGAAGCGAGAAAACGTCATGGAAATCCCGGACTTCGTTCTTCTGACATTGAGATGAAGGATTTGTTTGTGGCAGTTAAGGATTATTATCTGGAGCCGGAACCAACTAAAAATCTGATCGATTTCTGTATGAATCATCAGCTCTCCATGACTAATCTTCTTCTGCTTGGCATCCGTACCTATCTGTCAAAGGTAAATAACGGACAGGAAGATATCACTATTCAGAACTTTATATCCAGACGTTCTACTCATGATGAGTGGACTTCCGGAGGAAGCAGAACCATCATGTTCCCATGCAGAACAGTGATCTCACCGGAGACAGATTTCCTTTCAGCAGCTTATGAGATCCAGAATATGCAGAATCGTATCTACATGCACAGCAATTACGATCCGGCACTTATTATGGATGAGATGAGAAAGAGATACAATACACCGGAGCATACAGGATATGAGAGCTGTTATCTGACTTATCAGCCAATGACTGTGAAGGTGGAGAATGAAATGCTTGGAACCATCCGTCAGCATGCAAAATGGTTTGCAAACGGTGCAGCCACCAAGAAGATGTATCTGACCGTATCCCATACAGAAGATGGAGGTATGAACTTCTCCTATCATTACCAGACTGCTCATCTGGAGGAACATGATATGGAGCTGCTTTATTATTATATGATGCGTATTCTTTTCAAGGGAATCGCAGAGCCGGATATGAGCATTGGCGAAATTATGGAACTGGTTTAACCGAATCAAGCAGATATTTGCAATCCGTTTGACTATAAGAATATTGAACAGTATAGACGATAAGGATAACAGAACAAATAAGTAGGAGGAAACGTAATGAATCAGGAAATGGAATTTAAAAATATTGTAGCACAGTATAGCAAGGTAGCACCGGAAGAAATGAATCATGAAATGAGATTCCGCGAGGATCTGGGTTTCAGCTCTCTGGATTTTATGTCCTTTTTAGGTGAGCTTGAGGATACTTTTGATCTCGAACTTGACGAGAGCGAAGTGCTGAAGATCACAACTCTTGGCGAAGCCTTAAATCTGCTGAAAGAACTTCAGTAATTTTTTTTGGAATAACTTGAACAGTTCAGAAAATAATGGGGGACAGATATGCTGATCAGAAATATATTAGAAGAAAGTGCACGTAAATTTGACGAAGTAAAAGCAGTAAAATGGCTCAATAAAAAGGAAATCATGGAAAGAAGCTATGGCGAACTGATGGAAAATGTAGTTTCCACCAGAAAAGGTCTTCTTGCAGAAGGCTTTGAGGGAAAGCACATTGCGCTGATCGGAACCAGTTCTGTAGAGTGGATGGAAAGCTATCTGGGAATCATTACAGGATGTACCACAGCAGTACCGCTGGATGCCGCACTTCCCTGTGAGGATCTGATCGACCTGCTTAACCGTTCCGATTCCGCCGCTCTTTTCTTAAGTCCGAAGCTTAGACCATATCTGGATGCATTTCTTGGAAACTGCCCGAAACTTCAGAAGGTGTGGATGCTTCAGGAAGAGGTAGAAGATGCGCCGGCAAAGGTATACGGTATTGGTGAACTTCGAAATGCAGGAAAGAGTGCATCAGCAGATTCTGTCTGCCCGGATGCAGAGGATATTGCAACCATTATCTTCACTTCCGGAACAACAGGAAAGAGTAAGGGTGTTATGCTGACACAGAATAATCTGGCTTCTAATGTTGAGGCAGTAAAGATCACAGCAGAACCGGGAACTGCCATGCTCAGTGTGCTTCCGATCCATCATGCATTCTGCCTGGTTATGGACTGGCTGAAGGGATTCTCTCTGGGTGCAACTCTTTGTATCAATGATTCCCTGCTTCATATGGTAAGGAATATGAGTATTTTCAAACCGGATATTATGCTTATGGTTCCAATGATGATCGAAACTATTTATAAGAGACTGGCTGCCGCTGATCCGTCAATCCCGAAGCAAGTTCTGGCAGAAAAGGTATTCGGTGGAAAATTGCGTATTATCTTTACAGGCGGTGCACATCTGGATCCATATTATATTGAACGTTTTGCAGAATATGGTGTTGAAGTACTGGAAGGCTATGGAATGTCAGAATGTTCCCCTGTTATCAGCAACAACACACCGGAAAATCATAAAAAGGGTTCTATCGGAAAACCACTTGAAAATGCAGAAATCAGATTTGAAAACGGTGAGATCCTGGTAAAGGGCAGCAGTGTTATGAAGGGATATTATCAGATGCCTGACGAGACAGCAGAGACTTTAAAGGATGGATGGCTTCACACCGGTGACAAGGGATATATGGATGAAGACGGTTATCTGTTTATCAATGGACGTGTGAAGAACCTGATCATCCTGTCCAACGGTGAAAATGTATCTCCGGAAGAAATCGAGAATAAGCTGGCTCTGAATCCGCTGGTAGGCGAAGTGATCGTGACAGGTGAGGACAATGGCCTGACTGCCCGCATCTATCCGGAGCAGGCAGTTGTGGAAGCGAAAGCATTGGATACAGAGGCGATTCAGACACAGCTTCAGGCATTTCTGGATGAATATAACAGAAATCAGCCCACCTATCGCCGCATTACAGGACTGGTTGTCCGCAAAAATCCGTTTATCCGCAACACAACAAAGAAGATTAAGAGGCAGGATGTTCTGATTGATGAGCCGCTGGCG
This sequence comes from Blautia difficilis, assembly GCF_014297245.1. Classification (NCBI taxonomy): domain Bacteria; kingdom Bacillati; phylum Bacillota; class Clostridia; order Lachnospirales; family Lachnospiraceae; genus Blautia; species Blautia difficilis. Next base: position 28,353 of record NZ_JACOQG010000009.1, read on the forward strand.
TAAATAAGACCGGGCAATGATTATGCTCCCTGAATTAGGATAAAAGCGGCAGCATACCGGATAAAAAAATTTCAGACAGGATATCAGCGATTACTTCCGGTGCAAGATTAAAATTATCCCGGCTCCATTTGTGGAGAACTCCGATAGTACTGCCGATGGCACAGGTGATCACATAGGAAACTTCTTCCTTTGTATGCCTGTCAGGCCTAGAATTAGATGTAGTCTCTGTAACATAATGATGGAGCATAGTCAGCATTTTTTCAAACAGATCATTGCCATGAGGTGTGCTTAAAAGACCGGACAGAAAAGGATTTTCCATAGTGTACCGGCACAGAGTCAGAAAATAGGAACTGCAGATATCCCGGTCATTTTTGGGTTGGAAATTTTCCATCATGGAAAAAACATCATAAATCGTTTTATCCTCAACTGCAGAGATCAGTGAAGGGATGTCCTGATAGTGATTATAAAAAGTACTTCTGGCAATACCTGCTGTTTTTGTGATGTCGGATACAGTAATCCTGTCAGGCTTCTTTTCTTTTACCAATTTGAAAAAAGCACCTAAAATGGCCTCGTCAGCCACGGAATATCTTTCATCGGGAATTATATTTTGCATAGCCGTCTCCTCCCGGGAGTCTGTAAGTAATACATAAAGTATACCACAAATCTGACGATAAAAAAATATATTTTCATTCTCAGTCAATTCTTTTACTTTCTGCATAATCCCATATCCATAATTGATTGTTAAAGTTACTGTTCACACACTACTATCCCGCGAGGTGTTTTGGCATGAATATGCCAAAATCCCGAGACATACAAGCCAAAATATTATGTTACATCGCATTGCGATGTATTTGTCAAGCAGGAATGTATGTGCTATGATTAAATCGACTATGGAATAATCCATTATCCGGAGAAGAAAAAATGAAAATATCAGAGGTACGATGGGAGTAGTTTTTATGCGTAGAAGAGACAGAGAAGTAACAGATCTTAATGAGATCATACATATACTTGATTCGGGTAAGGTTTTGCACCTTGGGCTAGTGGATCAGGGAAAGCCATACATAGTTCCTATGAACTACGGTTATGTTATGGAAAATGATAAACTTGTATTTTATGTGCACAGTGCTTTGGAAGGCCGTAAGCTTGACATTATCAGAAACAATTCAGACTGCTGTGTTCAGATCGAGTGTGATGTTCAACCATTTTCAGGTAAAGTAGCCTGCCAATATGGGTGTAGTTATTATTCTTTTGATGGATTTGGAACTGCGGAGATTGTGGAAGCACCACAAGAAAAAATTAAGGCCATGAGTGCCTTAATGAAAATACAAACAGGTAAGGATTTTGAGTTTAATGAGCGGCTGGTTTCAATTGTCAGTGTCATCCGAATTGAGTGTGATTATTATACTGCAAAGTACAGACCATTACCGGCAAAGCCAGGAGTGGAAAGATAGGAAAATTAAGAAACTTTCTGGTATATAGCAAAGAAACAAATAAAAGATTGATTTATAAATGAATGATAAAATAATATCTGTGAAATAAGAAGGGGAAAAATGACTATTAGAAAAGCAGAAGAAAAAGACATTCTAAGAATAATTGAACTGTTGGGACAGGTATTGCAAATTCATGCCAATATAAGACCTGATATTTTTATTCCTGGTACCACAAAATATACTGTAAGCGAATTGACAGAGCTATTAGGAAAAGAAGAAAAACCCATATATGTAGCAGTGAACGAGGAAGATGTTTGTGTGGGATATGCATTTTGCCAATTACAGGAACAGCCTTTTTCAACCAATATGGTACCGTTTAAGTCTCTTTTTATAGATGATCTATGTGTGGATCAGCAGGCACGAGGACAGCATATTGGTGAGCGTCTGTTTGAGTATGTAAAAAACGAAGCAGAGCGAATGGGCTGTTATGAAGTGACATTGAATGTATGGGCAGGAAATACTTCAGCCGAAAAGTTCTATGAAAAAATGGGCATGAAAACAAAAGAAAGACAGATGGAATATATCCTAAATCAGAGTTTATAAACATGGATAAAATGATATAATTCAAGCGGTAAGTAAAGCGGTAATTCAAGAAAAACAACAAGGAAAAAGTCAATCGGAATTAGCTTAGGAGAAAAATATATGAATCTTACAATGTTAGGTACTGGAAATGCACTTGTTACAGAGTGCTATAATACTTGCTTCACATTACAGGAAAATAATCAGTATTTTATGGTTGATGGTGGCGGTGGAAATACAATACTTCATCAATTAAAACATGCAGGAATTGATTGGAAAAATGTAAAAACTATTTTTGTAACACATAAGCATATTGACCACATTACAGGTATATTATGGATGATGCGTATGATATGTCAGTATATGAGACAGGGAGAATACGAAGGAGAAGCCACAATATATGCTCATGATGAAGTGATTGATCTGCTAAAAGATTTAGCAGAAAAGCTTCTGCAGAAAAAAGAAATTGGTTTTATCGGCAAACGCCTTCATCTGATTGCTGTTAAGGATGGAGAAGCTGTTAATATTTTAAATAAAAAGGTTACATTTTTTGATATACAGTCAACAAAAGCAAAACAGTTCGGATTTTGCATGGAACTGGAAAAAGGCAAAAAACTGACTTGTTGCGGAGATGAACCATATAATGATTATGAAAAGAAATATGCAGAAAACAGTACATGGCTATTACATGAAGCATTTTGTTTAGATGGTCAGGCAGATATATTTCATCCTTATGAAAAACATCATTCAACAGTAAAAGATGCCTGCCAGTTGGCAGAAAAACTTAAGGTGGAAAATCTGTTGCTGTATCATACCGAAGACAAAAATATAGCCCAGCGAAAAGAACTTTATCATAATGAGGGAAAAGAGTATTTTAATGGAAATATTTTGATTCCGGATGACCTGGAATCATTTGAACTTTGAAATTCTATGTCAAAAGAAAAGAGATTTGTAAGAGATTTTTCAGATCCGGTTGCCGTTCAGATTGCGGCAGCCGGATTGTTTTACAGGAGCTTTTATTTTGATTTTTTAGCGTTTATATAATTTATGATCATGTCTGCTGCATCGGAAATATCAAGTTTTCCAGTATCGATAGACAGCTGATACTGGCTGGCGTCTTCCCATTCTTTGCCTGTGCAGAATTTGTGGAAGGATGCTCTCTTTTCATCTACTTCTTTTATCAGTTTCGCAGCTTTTTTCTCATTGATGCCGTCTCGCTCCATTACACGTTTGATACGACAGTCTTTATCTGCGTGAAGAAAAACGGTAGTTGCGTCAGGATCATTTGCATAGATTGCTCCTGAACAGCGTCCGATGATTACGGCAGATTTTTGCTGTGTAAGTTCACGTATAAGTTCAAAAGATTTTTCCATTGGATTGCTTTCTCCATAGCTTACAGCAATGCTATAGAGCAGGCTGTTTACTGCTTTTTCCCGGAAAAATTCTTTGTTTTCGTCAAGCTTTCCAAGTTTCTGGGCCTCTTCTTCCAGTTTCTTTCTGTCATAGAGTTCCAGTCCAAGTCTGGAAGCCAGTTCTTTTCCTATTTCATGTCCGCCGCTTCCACACTGTCTTGCTATTGTAATAATCATATCCCATGCCTCCTGTGCAATGATGTCGCATTTAATTTACTGTTAGAGTACTTTTCGATTACTGTTCACTGCTAATATCCCGCGAGGTGTTTTTTGTGAGCGAAGGTCACAGAAAACCCGAGACATACCGCGCGAATTTATGCGATTAGCATATATTCGTGCATCGCGAAGCGTGTTGCTGGGAACGGAGTGAACAGTAATCTTTTTCGGAATTATTATACTCAAAAAAAATTGAAATGTATATGCCAAAATCTACTATAAATTGCCTTTGCAAACATTGATATTCTGGTACTTATGGCAAATTGGTCTGACAAATCCGAGAAAAGCACTTTAAGCCGAATTTCTTGCAGGTGCACCTTATTGTCAGGACGTTACTGAGAACAGAGCGAACAGTAGCGTAAGACTTATGTTAAATATAGTTAAACCTCAGTAAAGTCTATTGAACTTTTTTCTTAATGTTCATATACTCTCCAATGTAATGAACACCCGATCTGTGATCGTGTGATGAAACATTCATTTCTCAGGAGGATTATGAAAAAATGAACAACTTATGGCGAAAAAGTTTTATGGCAGGTATTTTATCAGTTTCACTGGCAGCAGGAGCGGTTACCCCGGTATTTGCAAGTGCAGCACCGGACGGAAAAACAGAGGCTGCTTCTCTTGCAGGCGGAATGGGAATTTCCCAGAACTGGGAATCCTGGAAAACAGAGTGGGAAGCTGTTAAGAATGACTGGACTCAGGTTTCACTTACTCCAGGCTCTGACTTTAGCCAGTTAAATTTCGCATGGTATTCTAAAAAAGACAACTCTGACACAGCAGAAAAGAAAGAAGAACAGGCTGCACAGGAGTTCTCCGCTCAGTCAGGTGATGCTTTCAGTGACAGCAGTGAATCTGTCTTTGCAGGGACAGAAGCCGATACTTCAGCAGGTGAAACAGTGGAAGCAACACAGTCTGAAGAGACAGAAGCAAATACAGCAGAGGAAACTGCAATAGCTGAAAAGGATACAGCAGCAGAAGAAAGCATAGCAGCATTTAATGCGGAAGAAGGAGAAAATGCAGCAGCATTTAGTGCTTCTGAGAATGACGTAGAAGAGTTCGCAGCAGAAGCAAACTCAGATGCGGACTTTCCTGATTTTGATACAGAAAGCGATGAAAGTCGTGCAATTGCTGCAATGGTAGCGGATATCCTTGGAGCACAGGCTGATACAACTGCGCCGAAACTGATTATTGGTGAAGGCAGAAATATGAAAAATGCAAAAGTGTATGTTGCAGAGCAGACAGATGCAACTACAAATACAAAGACAAATGAGGCATATTTTTCCAATAAAGTAACAGCCACTGGTCTGAGTGCAAATACTGCGTACTATTACAGCTATGAAAAAGAGGATGGAACTTACACAGAGCCAGCAGAATATGCTACAAAATCAACAAATAATTACAGCTTTATTTTCGTAGGTGATCCGCAGATCGGATCTTCCAATGAACTGAAAGGCTCTGATACAGCAGAATTTTATCAGGCACAATCCGATGCGGTCAGAAATGATTCCTTTAACTGGAACACTACATTAAATGAAGCTATGGATAAAACAGGCGGAAATGCAAGCTTCGTAGTATCCGCAGGTGACCAGATCCAGACAACAAAGAAGAAATCTCCGGGAAAAAGTGAAATGACCAGTGAGATTGAGTATACTGGATATTTAAGCCCGGATGTGCTGAAATCCCTTCCTGTTGCAACTACAGTTGGTAACCATGACGCAGATAATGCGAACTACACATATCATTTTAATACACCAAACAGCAGTGACCTTGGTTCTAACGGAGTTGTGGGTGGAGATTATTATTTCACATATGGAAACACCCTGTTTATGATGCTCAATACACAGGATACCAATGCTGCTGAACATAAACAGTTTATGGAACAGGCGATTGCTGCAAATCCAAACTGTACCTGGAGAGTCGTAACCTTACATCAGGATATTTATGGTTCAGCAGAGCATTCCAATGAACCGGAGATTACAAACCTCAGATATACACTGGTACCCTATTTTGAAGCAAATGATGTAGATGTTGTTCTTACAGGACACGATCATGCATATTCCCGTACCCATATTCTTGAGGGCGGACATAAAACTGTAGAATATACGGATGATGAGTTTGATGCAGAGTTGGATAAGGACATGGATGCAGGAGAAAATCCGGCTACAAGATATGAAGCACCGGCAAATATTTCTGCAGATTCCAAGGAACCGGCTGATGTGGCTTATCTGAATTATCTGAATGCGGTTATGGATAAGGATGCAGTAGAGGATACAGAAAAGGGTGAGACAGTTGTAAATCCGGATGGTATTCTCTATATGACAGCAAACTCTTCATCAGGAAGCAAGTATTATGATCTTGTACCAAGAATGCAGAGCTATATTGCAAACAGATGGCAGGAAGATATTCCGACTTATTCTGTTATTGATGTAACAGATAACACATTTACGATCAATACTTATCGTACAGATAATGACCAGAAAATTGATGAAACCTTTACGATTAAAAAAGGTGTGACAGAAGATATTAAATCCACATCTGTAGGTAAAGTGAAGAATCAGGTTTATACAGGAAAACAGATTCAGCCGGCTCTTAAGGTAACTCTGAATGGAAAGACATTAAAGGCAGGAAAAGACTATACAGTTACCTATGCAAATAACAAAAATACAGGTCTGGCAAAAGCAACCATCAATGGAACCGGAAAGTATACAGGAACACAGACAGTAACATTTAAGATTGTGCCAGAGAAGGCAGTGTTAAAAACTGTGAAAGCCGGAAAATCCGGAACAGCTACTGTTACGATCGGAAAAGCAGGCGGAAAAATTTCCGGCTACGCAATCCAGGTTTCTACAGATCCTTCATTCAAAAAGGTAACTACTTACCGTACAGCAAAAACTACATATACTCTTAAAAATCTGTCCAAAGGAAAAACTTACTATGTAAGAGTAAAAGCATTTACCAAAGTTTCAGACAAAAACGTGTATGGCGCAGCAAGCAAAACAATTAAGGTGAAAGCAAAATAATGTTAAACAAAAATTTCCTTCGGAGAGGGTGCCTGGTGATCGCAGGCATCCTTTTCCTCATTTTTCTGATTCAATATAATAAGATAGAAAAAACAGAACTTCTTTCCACAGAGGGCAGAACCTTTGAGAAAGCAGTAGTAACAGAGGTTACTTCAGATAACCTTACAGAAAACGGAAACAGAGTGGGTAATCAGACGGTCAGTCTGAGACTCTGTTCCGGCAAATTTAAGAATGATGAAGTGGAAGCAATCAGTTCTTCCAGCTATCTGTTTGGAGCAACCTGTAAAAAGGGTATGAAAGTCATTGCACTGGTCAGTGAATCACAGGGCGAAGTCATTGCATCTGTATATAGTGCAGACCGTGAATTTTCCTTATATTTTATGATCGCGGTGTTTCTTCTGGCAATTATCCTGATCGGGGGGAAAAAAGGTGCGGCATCTGTACTGGGACTGGGCTTTACCATTGTATGTGTACTGTTTCTGTTTCTTCCGATGATATACAGAGGTGTTTCGCCAATCTTTTCAGCGGTAGTTGTTGCTGTTATAACTACTGTAGTAACAATTTATCTGATTTCCGGAATTTCGGTTAAATCATTAACTGCAATTTCAGGAACTGTAACAGGGGTTGTTATGGCTGTTATATTTGCAGGGATATTTGGAAAAGTAACTCAGATCACAGGATATAATGTAAGTGACATTGAAGAGCTGATTTACCTGGAAGAGAAAACAGCTATAAAAATAAATGAACTTCTGTTTGCAGGGATCCTGATCGCATCATTGGGAGCAGTAATGGATGTAGGAATGTCTATTGCCTCTACTTTACAGGAAATATACAGCAGACGCCCAGATCTTGGAATGTGGGACTTGTTTAAAAGTGGCATGAATGTTGGAAAAGATATGATGGGAACTATGTCAAACACGCTGATTCTTGCTTTTGCAGGCGGCTCTCTCAACACACTGGTATTTATTTTTGCATATAACTATTCCTATCATCAGATCATCAATATGTATTCTATTGGGATTGAACTGATGCAGGGGATTTCAGCAAGTATGGGAGTGATCCTGACGGTTCCCTTTACCTCACTGGCAGGAGCCTTCTTTACTTCAGGAAAAGCATTGAAAAAATGATTCTTGCAGGAGGGATCATAAAACGATGAAAGTAAATAAAGCAGATGAATTCTATAAGATATTAGAGAGAAAATCCATATATCCGGTGTTTCAGCCGATCGTCAATTTACAGACTGGCAGGGTGTCCGGCTATGAGGCACTTAGCCGTATAGACAGGAGCAGTACGACACTTACGATTTCAGATTTGTTTGTGATCGCTGAACAGTTGGGATGCGTATGGAAATTAGAGAAACTATGCAGAAACAAAGCTCTGAAGGCAGCAGTTGCAAAACCGGAAAATGTAAAATTATTTCTTAATGTTGATGGCAATATTATTCAGGATAAAGCGTTTATACAGGGATTTACAAACCGTAAGGCTATGAAAGCCGGGGTTCCTGCTTCTGATATTGTATTCGAAATAACAGAGAGATCAGACATAGAAAACTACCAGATATTGCAGCAAATCATGAAACATTATGCAGATCAGGGATATGAGATAGCATTGGATGATGTGGGAGCAGGGCATTCAGGACTAAACCGTGTGGTAAATACCACACCTGATTATCTGAAAGCGGATATAGAACTGGTAAGGGATATCCACAAGTATAAGAAAAAAGAAATCATGATGAAACTCCTGCTGGATTACTGTAATGTAACAGGAGCAATTCTGATTGCAGAAGGGATAGAAACAGCAGAGGAACTGGAATGTCTACACAGCCTGGGAGTGCATTACGGTCAGGGATTTTTCCTCGGAAAACCAGAGCGCGCATTTGAAAATATCGGCGATGAAGCTGCAGAGATATTAGAGAGAAGACGTTCTTGTGCAGCGGAGAATTTTTCCTGAAATTACGACAAGTACGATAATTGCCTGGAAACGAAACATAGAGAAAAGCACCTGTCAAAGAATCTTTGCGCAACTATATATGCAATGTAATGTGATGATTGCTTTACTTTGAACATTATTTTTGAGATACTAATAGTAAAGCGGACATTCGCAATCCGCTTCGCTACTTGCTCATGAACGCAGTCGCTTCGCAATCTGCGTTCAAAGAATGATGAAAATATGAATATTATGCTATCAGAGAAAGGAATGTGATATTATGAATATAGGAAACCAAATATTGAATATTCGTAAAGAAAAGCAATTAACACAAGAGAAGTTTGGCAGATTATTTCATGTTACCCGACAAACTGTTTCAAATTGGGAAAATGAAAAAAGTTATCCGGATTTACAAATGCTGATAGATATAAGCAATCAGTTTGAAATTTCTCTTGATACGTTGATAAAGGAGGATTCAAAAATGGTAAAGACAATGGATAAAGAAAGAGTATTGGGAAAAATAAAAAAAGAAAAATCAATCATTGAATTTTTTTCGGGTGCAGGCACTGGAATTATTGTAGCTTGCTTGCTTTCACCCGATTCCATACGTCGAACTGTAGCGATAATTGTTGGACTTGTAATGATTGGAATTGGTTGGTATAAAAAAACAAGGTATGATAATAAAGTTTTTAAATATATGGAAGAATTCGAAGAAGATTAATTATTTTAGATAAGACAGACAATATAGATAGAGGAGAAAAAGTTATGCCAATTGGAGTAATTATTAACGGATTATCCATAGTGATCGGTGGTATCCTGGGTACCTTGTTGGGACACAAACTGAGTCCAAAGTTTAAGGAGGACATTACCCTGGTGTTCGGGGTATGTTCTATGGGAATGGGAATCAGTACGATTGGTCTGATGGAAAATATGCCGGCGGTCATTTTTTCCATAGTGATTGGTACAGGTATCGGGCTGGCTGTTCATCTTGGTGAGAAAATTAACGCAGGTGCAGGTGTTATGCAGCGTGGGATCAGCAAGTTTCTCAAGAACTCAAGTTCAGAGCTGTCTGAGGATGAGTTTATGAACACACTGGTTACTCCAAGTTGATGATCAATGGTGATACACGCACCAAAAGGAAACAACTGGCAGAGCTGATTTCTTCCATAAACAAGAGCTCTACCTGATTCGGTTATGATACCAGTGGAAGTACATAGGTTACCCAGAACCATGACATTGGCATGATCAGCACCATCGCAGGTATCATATCCGCAGTTGGAAAGTTTTTCAGCTTCACCATACGAAAGCCTGTTGCAAGCATCAGGAAACCGCCACAGGCTTTAAAGTCATTGATCATATCAGGTGTAGTCAGCGGAAAAATTGCTGTTGCCGCAAAAAAGAGTATCAAAAAAATGATGATCTGCGGAATCGCGATCATGCAAACCACCATTCCCAGACTACATGCAAAAATAGCAGCTGTAAATAAATCCAGAATAGATTTTGAAATCAGTACAGAATGATCTCCGCTCATTCCAGACACAATGGAACCATAAATTCCGGTTCCACTGGCACAGAATAATACGATAATAGTAACCGGACTAAAAACACCAGAAATAATAAAAGTAGCTGTATAGCTCTAAAGAGCAAGCAGTAGTGGTGTCATGGATGCACCCTGAAAAAAGGCGGTATCCCGCCTTTTTTCAGATGCTCTGGTAACTCAGTTGCCGAGTAATTCACATGAAAGTAATGGAAAAAGGCTGAAAAAAGGTGGAAAGCCGAGTCCTGATAATGATATTCAATTGATGGTTTATTCCATACGGGAATAAATCTTCATCAAATCTTTATTTTTTTCTGTTAGGTTATATTTCAGTAAGAAATGAAATATAGAAGGAAGGATAGTAAAGATGGAAATGATGTTGCAGACACAAAATTTATGTAAATATTTTAGAAAACAGAAAGCGGTAAATAATGTTTCGCTTAATATCGAAAAAGGACAGATTTATGGACTGCTTGGACCGAATGGCGCTGGTAAATCTACCACATTGAAAATGCTGACCGGTATGATGAAACCAACTGCAGGCAAGATTTACTTTGATGGAAAACTTTTGGATAGGAAAGATTTATCAAAAATAGGAGCGTTGATTGAAAATCCGCCAATTTATGAAAATCTCTCAGCCAGAGAGAATTTGAAGGTAAGACAATTATTGCTTGGTATAGATGAAAACAGAATTGATGAGGTCTTGCAGATTGTATCACTTACAAACACCGGAAAGAAGAAAGCAGGGCAGTTTTCTTTGGGAATGAAGCAAAGACTAGGCATTGCAATGGCATTACTTGGAGAACCGGAACTTTTGATATTGGATGAACCTACGAATGGATTAGATCCAATAGGCATCGAGGAGTTACGAGAGCTGATCCGGTCTTTTCCGGAACAGGGAATCACTGTAATTCTCTCCAGTCATATTCTCTCAGAGGTACAGTTACTTGCAGATAAAGTCGGGATTATTTCAGGTGGAATCTTAGGATACGAAGGAGCATTAAAGCAGGGAGATAATCTTGAAGATTTGTTTATGAATGTGGTAAGAAAAAACCAGAAAGCAGGTGAAATCCATGGTTAATATTATAAAAGCAGAACATCAAAAAGCCAAAAGAACCATGCGAAAAAAGTTTATCTGGGGATTTCCTCTTCTTACATTTGTCATGGCATTTATATTTACTCTTGGGATGACAAATGCTTATGCAGAAAGTGTTTGGAACTGGTGGTATACACTTTTGCTGCCGGGGATGATTGCTCTATTTTGTTATCTTTCTGTGGCGCAGGAGAAAAAGATAAAATACTATCATTTAACGACTATTCCCACAGACAGAAGCAAATTGTTGCTGGGGAAAATTATTTATATTGGGTGCATGATTCTATTTTCCAATGTGATTGTATTTGCAGGAGCATCGTTTGGAGGTTTTCTTCTGACGACACATGTTCCAGTTGGAGGAGCGTTGATTGCAGTATTGTTTCTGACGGTTTCTGAGTTATGGGAGATTCCGGTAGCTTTATTTTTAAGTGAACGCTTTGGAATGATTGTAAACCTGATCGTCTGCTTGTTTATTACCGTCAGCGGTGTAGTGATATCACAAACCAGAATCTGGTATGTACTTGTCTCTGCAATTCCTATGAGGATGATGTGCCCGCTGCTTCATATTTTACCGAATGGTCTTGCTGCGGAAACTGGAAATCCTTTTTTGAATACGGGAGTCATTGCTCCGGGGATCTGCCTCTCAATGATCTGGTTTGTTCTTGTAACAGTTTTGCTTTTGAAATGGTTTGAGGGAAGAGAGGTGAAGTAAGATGCTTGGAAGGTTTCTGAATGCAGATTTACGGAAGATGAAAGGAACCTCTGTGATTCTGGCACACTTACTGATTCCGATTATAACCAGCGTTGTATTTTTAATGTACTACTCTTTTTCACTATGGGATGACAATATGAAAATAATCGCATTTTATCAGGCAATAGGAGCAGGACTTCCAGTACTTGTTGGAATTTTTACAGCAAGTGTGATGGAACAGGAACAAAATGCAGGTAACTTTCAGAATATGTTATCCTTATCGAAAAAAGGAGTGGCATTTATATCGAAGCTGCTGCTGTTACTGATGCTTTGCCTTGGCTCTGTCTTACTGACTACTTTGATATTTGGAACAGGATTTGGAATGATATCAGCAAGTGGTAGCTGGAGTAACAGCAATATGGAAATTGTAAAAATATGTGTTGTTGCAGCATTGCTGCTGTGGGGAAGCAGTGTTCCACTTTATCTGTGGCAGCTGATTCTGGCTTTTCAGTTTGGAAAAGGGGTATCCATTGGAGCAGGGATTATATCAGGACTAATTAGTGCATTGATGCTTACCGGACTTGGAGATTATGTGTGGAAATATGTATTTGTCTGCTGGACGGGTAGAGTACCATATACTTATCTGCAATCTGTATTGGGAGAAACTAGTGTAGGTGAATGGTTGTCATTTATACCAGGCTGCTTAATATTTACAGGGATTAGTATGATATACTATTTTTGGTGGGTAAACCACTGGGAAGGAAACAGAATATCGGAATAGAATCGAGGGGAACTATGGCAAAAATACTGGCAGTTGATGATGAGCCGGCAATCCTGGAAATGATAGAAAACATTTTGGCTAAGGATGGACATCTGGTTACCAAAGTAAGTAATCCGCTGAAACTTAATATGGAAGAATTACATCGTTATGACCTGATTTTACTTGACATTATGATGCCTGGAATGGACGGCTTTGAATTATGCAAAAGAATCAGGACACTTGTGGATTGTCCGATTTTGTTTCTTACGGCAAAAACGGAGGAAAAAAGTCTGGTGAACGGACTTTCGTTGGGAGCAGATGATTATATTTCAAAGCCATTTGGAGTGATGGAACTTCGGGCAAGAATCAATGCACATCTTAGAAGAGAGCACAGGGAACATTCTGTCCGGATGGTTTTGGGGAGGGTCTGTATTCAAATATCTCAAAAGAAACTATTGGTTGATGATAAGGAACTTCCTCTTACGAAAGCGGAGTACGAAATTTGTGAATTCCTGGCTAAAAACAGGGGACAGGTTTTCTCGAAAGAACAGATTTTAGAAGAGGTCTTTGGTTTTGACAGTGAGAGTAATGACAGTACCATTATCACGCATATCAAAAATATAAGAGCAAAATTTGCGGATTATGATTATACACCGATAAAAACAGTCTGGGGGATTGGATATAAATGGGAAGAGTAAAGAGAAGCAATGCACTCAGCTGGATTTTTATGAGATATGTACTTGTCATGCTTGGATCATTAGTCGGTTTGGTGATTGTTGCTTATCTGCTACTTTACCTTTTGATCAGTGTGGGCTGCATTTATCCGGCGAATTATGCAGAGCAAAAGATTAATGAAGCATATGATACGATTTTGCATGCAGATAAAGTGACTGCTGAGATGATTCCTGCACTTTGTAATTATGTCATTTTTTCAGAGAAGGGAGAGGAAATAGGTGGAAATCTTCCAGAACAATACGAACAGATAGCATGGAATGTTGCAAAGTACGGAAACGCATCCGGGAAATATTTTTATAAAGTAATTGTAAGGGAAAATGAATATGTTGTATTGCAATATCGCCTGACACCTCAATATCATTCGGCTTTTTTGAGGGAGCATTTTATAGGACCACAGAATGTGATGAGTATTATGTCTGTGATTGGAGCGGTAGCGATTATCATCATTCCGTCCATACGTTTTGGAAAAAGAATCAAAAAGCAGATGCAGCCTGTATTAGACGCAATCGGACAAATAAAGGATCAAAATCTGGAATATGAGACATCCTGTTCCGGTATCAAAGAGTTTGATGACTGTTTATCGGCAATCGATGACATGCGAGATGCATTGCGAGAATCTTTAGAAAAGCAGTGGAAAACAGAGCAGGAAAAGAACCGTCAAATGTCTGCTTTGGCGCATGATATTAAAACACCTCTTACGATTGTAAGGGGAAATGCAGAGCTACTTTCAGAGACTGAACTGACCACAGAACAGAAGAATAATATCACTTATGTTTTGAACGGCACAACACAGATACAAAGTTATGTAAAACAGTTGATAGATGTCACAAAATCATGGAATTGCAGTGATGTTACCTATACAACGTTGAGCTTAGAAGATTTTTTCGCAGATATAAAGGAACAGGCACTCGGACTGGCAGAAATCTATCACCAGATAATAGATTGGAAGGCGGGACAAAGTGATAAAAAGATAACGATTGCTTATGATCCAATGTTTCGAGCCGTAATGAATGTGATCCAGAATGCAGTGGAGCATACAAAAGAAAATGGAATCATTTATATTGACGCAAAGGAGCAGGATGGCCGGCTGACATTCATTGTGGAGGATAGCGGATCAGGATTTACAAAAGAAGCATTATTGCATGGCACAGAGCAGTTTTTTATGGATGACACAAGTAGAAATGGCGAAGCCCATTATGGGATGGGGCTATTTTTTGCAAAAACTGTGGCTGAAAAATATGGTGGAGGTATTAAACTTTCAAATTCTGAAAATACAGGTGGGGCGAAGGTAGAGATATTTTTCCTGAGTAGTCAAGAAACAGGCTAAATAGACCGTAATTAAGCTATGTAAAAGAAATTTTACATGCTTTTATCTAATATGTAAAAGCCTTTTGATAGATATTACTACTACGTTTGCTGTAATCTCATGGAAGAAGGAGGCATACAGAATTATGATAGCTGATAAAATTAAAAATGCTCGTACTATAAAGAAACTTACACGGGAACAGGTTGCTGAAGACCTCAATGTTTCCAGGCAGACTATTTCTAACTGGGAAAATGGAAAATCACTACCTGATATTGTAAGCATTATAAGAATGAGTGAATTATATGATTTAAGCCTGGATGAATTATTGAAAGGAGATGCGACATTGCTTAATAAAATTGAAAGAGACATGAAAGTAGCCAAAGCCGAAAATAACGTTATCAAATTTGTATGGATATCTATCGTAATCGGTGTTGTTATGATTATTCTTGGTAATGTATTTGACGGCAATCCGTTCATTGATTTTATTTCGGCTGCATTGCCATGGGTACTTCTTGGATTAATGGTGCTATTTGCCATATTGTATCTTAATAAAGAAAATGACAATTAGAGAGATGAGCTTATAATATGCAAGTCAATCAGGATAGCATTCGCTTTATTGAAAAGGACTTGCATACTCTCTATAGATGTATTATTATAAAGCTAACGAATGATAGCCTACAGGCTATTGAATGAATATTTTAACAAATGTAGCAAGAATTCTCCCACCTCTTCAGGAAGGCCACTGAAAAAGTCCTTTTTGCGTATAAATTAACACAAAATAAAGTACATCAATCAACTTTGAGACACTGTATATAGTATGAAAAAACAGTTTTTCAGTGGCGTCCTTCAGGTGGTGAGATGAATTGCACATCTGAGCATATCTGCTCAAAAAAGTCCTTATAGTACCAAAGAAACACTTGTTCTCTATCCCCTGATATAGTATACTGAAAAAGAACAATTAGTTCGTAAATACATATCAGTCGATATAAGAAAAAGAGTGATAAATACAATAGAATCAGACCATAATTCCAATTCAGTATTTCTGCTATATTATCACCTTGGTTATAAAATACAGAAGAAAAGTACTGAATGACGAAATATCCGAAAGAGCAAAAGAGATCTTTGAGTATATCGCACCCGGATACGGGATCGTACTGGAAGAATGGAATCACGATACAGACCATGTTCATGTGATGTTCTGCGCACAGCCAAAGACGGAACACCGTAAATTCATCAATGCCTGTAAAAGTGCCAACCACAGACTGCTGAAGCTCCTGTCTGCTCAGTGCAGGCGGGGCGCCGATTGAAACGATACGGCAGTATATAGAAAGCCAGGGTGAGAAAAATGAACCGCGCCATAAAAATAAGGATCTATCCAGATAAAGAGCAGAGAATTCAGATAGAGAAAACAATCGGCTGCAGCCGCTTTATCTATAACCAGATGCTTGCGGACAAGATCAGCTATTACCAGAAAGAAAAAAAGATGCTCAGGAACACACCGGCCGGATATAAGAAGGAATATCCCTGGCTGAAGGAGGTGGACTCCCTTGCCCTGGCGAATGCGCAGCTGCATCTGGAAAGTGCGTTCCGGAAGTTTTTCCGGGAACCATCCTGCGGATTTCCCCGCTATAAATCAAGAAAACATTCAGGAATTTCTTATACGACCAATGCAGTAAATGGGAATATCCTTTTGCAGGATACCCATTTGAAGCTTCCAAAGATGTCTGCCGTAAAAATAAAACTTCATCGCCAGATCCCGTCAGACTGGAAACTGAAATCGGTAACGATAAGCCGTGAGTCATCCGGGAAATATTATGCAAGTCTTTTGTTCTGCTGTGAGAGCCAAACAGTGGAAAAAAGACGGGCAGAGAGATTTCTCGGGATCGATTTTGCCATGCAGGGAATGTGTGTATTTTCTACAGGAGAAAAAGCCGGGTACCCTATGTTTTACAGAAAAGCAGAGAAAAAACTTGCAAGGGAACAGAGAAAGCTTTCCCACTGTGAAAAAGGAAGCCGGAACTATCAGAAACAGAAGAAAAAGGTAGCTTTATTTCATGAAAAGATAAAGAACCAGAGAAAAGATTTCCAGCATAAGCTCAGCAGGGAGCTTGCTGAAAGATATGATGCAGTATGCGTGGAAGATCTGAATCAGCAGGGAATGTCCGGAGGGCTGCATCTTGGGAAAGGCGTGCAGGATAACGGGTATGGGCAGTTTCTGTCCATGCTGGGATACAAACTGGAAGAGCGCGGAAAACATCTTATAAAGGTAGACCGTTATTTTGCATCGAGCAAGATTTGCAGTGTATGTGGACATAAGAAAAAGGAACTGGCATTGTCGGACAGAATGTATGTCTGTGAATGTGGAAACAGGATGGATCGGGATGTGAATGCAGCAGTCAATATCCGAGAAGAAGGAAAAAGGATTTATAAAGAATGTGCCTGACGGCGCAAGAAAAAAATCCGTAACCGTATGAACATAAAAAACAAAACCGCGGGACACGTGGGGATAGCCTGTTTTAGCTTTGCCTTAAAAGGCAATCGAGCAGGAAGCCCCCACTTCAAAATCGTAAGATTTAAGTGGTGGGAGCATGTCACTTGAAAGGGACAAGCTGCGTCAGTATATTGAAAATCCATATCTTTATTCACGAGTACAGCATACGCAAACACTTCCACAGGAACAACGTGGGCTTACTATACCGGCGGAAATGAGTTCCTTGTTTCCAAAATCCAGTATTCTTTGGCAAAAAAAGGTAAATCGATATGTAACTTTTTTGCTGAGGGAAGAAGTGACAGCTGGTTTTCCCAATAATCTCTACGAACACTTATCACATATTCAGGAATCGTACCGTACCGGTGCAATCATCAGCCGCTTTTTGCTCTGTGCACAGGAAAACGGAAAAATATATGATTTTTATAAGACGTTTGTAGAAATTATATGAGGTACAATATTTGTAGTTACTGTGAAGGCACAGACCAACTGCGAATGAGTTTAAGAAGACCGAAATTCAGAGTATGATGGTGAGTTTCGGTCTTTGGATTATTTGTATGAATTTTTTCACTGCTTTGACGGTTCCCGTTTACCGCAATCATCACAAGTCTGCGGCCAGTTGATTTTCCATTCAAAATATTCATCTCTGGTAATCTCGCCGGATTTTAGTTCTTCTTTTCTAAGAGTCCATGAAACTGACTTATACAAATGTGAATGGATATCTGATTCCGAACCTTACTTATAAATCAGGTAATCAGATGGAGCAGCTTGGCAAGTATGGATTCTTACGCAGAGATTATCTGAAGAACCATCGTAATTCCCTGTATCAGGTGATGCTTTTGCAGGATACGATTGGTGAGCATCTGCTGGAAGTGGACAAGGCAGCCAGGGAACGAGAAGAAGTCATTCTGAAACAGTTAGAGGAAAAAGAGCCTTTGCCGGATAAAGAGAAAGATCAGATGGCATGGGTCAGAGCTGCCAATCAGCACAGAGCGATTGCAGAAGAGATTATCCTGAAAGAATTGATTTATGTTTAAATGAATGTGATGAGGTCGTGGAATGCGACCTCATTGTTGTATGAGAATATAAAATTGCAGTAGGCAGAACGAGAAAAATAGGATAATATAACAATAACCTGTTGGTACGATTTTGAAATGCCAAGTTGGTATTTTAAATTATAGAAGGGAATCAATAATGAAAAAAGAAATAATAGTAGCAAATAATATTGATAACATTTACGATGAAATAAATGCATTGATCAGAGAAAAGAAAACGGATGTAAAGAAA
This sequence comes from Blautia difficilis, assembly GCF_014297245.1. NCBI lineage: Bacteria > Bacillati > Bacillota > Clostridia > Lachnospirales > Lachnospiraceae > Blautia > Blautia difficilis. The sequence goes on from NZ_JACOQG010000009.1 coordinate 46,833, forward strand.
GTTGTGAACGATGCCATTATCTCACTTAACTGGGGAATTGGGAAAAGACTTAGTGCGGAGTTCACCGGAGATAATAAGCCTGAGTATGGAAAAAAAGTTGTTGCAGAAGTCAGTAAACGTTTGGAACAGGAGTATGGTTCTGGATTTGATAAAACATCAATTTCGAGAATGATTAAATTTTATCAGGAATTTCCTGACTTCGAAAAAGTTGCGACACTGTCGCAACAATTGACCTGGTCACATTTTGTAGAGATTTTGCCAATACACGACGAGTTAAAGAGAGACTTTTATGCTGCAATGTGTATGCAAGAGAACTGGTCAGTGAGGACATTGCGTGAAAGAAAAAAATCTATGCTTTATGAACGCACTGCAATATCGAAGAAACCAGAAGAAACAATAAAAAATGAGATTGCCGAATTACGGGATGATGGAAAAATGAGTCTGGATCTTTTTTACAGAGATCCATACATGCTTGATTTTCTTGGTTTACGTGATACTTATAGTGAAAAAGATTTGGAAAATGCCATTCTTGCGGAATTAGAAAAATTTATTTTGGAAATGGGATCGGATTTTGCGTTTTTGGCAAGGCAGAAGCATTTTGTGCTGGATGGTAAAGACTATTATATGGATTTATTGTTTTATCACAGAGGTTTGAAAAGGCTGGTTCTTGTTGAGTTAAAGCTTGGAGAATTTGAACCGCAAGATAAAGGACAAGTTGAACTGTATTTGCGATGGTTGGAAAAAAATGAAAGAGTAGAAGGTGAAGAAAGTCCGGTTGCTCTTATATTATGTGCAGAAAAATCGCAGGAAACCATAGAATTAATGCAATTGGATCATGGAAATATAATATCTCCATTTCGGAACTGAACCGTATCTATGAGCAGTTAGAAGAATTACCAGATTACTTGTTGGACGACTTGGACAGTTTCGTGCTTGCTCCTGTATCCGGCGACTATGTATTTTCAGAACTGGTAAACCCTGTCTTTACCAAAGATGGCGACAACCTCAAAGTCAGTGTGCCCGTAAAGTATCTGGATAACAAGTCGAAAATGACACAAATCTCACAGTATGAGCTTGTGCTTCATAAGGACGATAACTGGAAGATTGTAGGATAAGTTTGTAAAAAATGCTAAAAGAATGTCATGGTAAATAATTTATAAAAAGTTATTTACCATGACATTTATTTTTGAATCAAATATTGTTCTCCCCAATTACATAGTTCATCAAGAATGGGTGTCAGTGTTTCCCCGAATTTTGTTAAAGAATACTCTGTTTTTGGAGGAACAACTGGATAAACCTTACGGTTAATAAGTCCATCTTTTTCAAGCTCTCGAAGCTGTTGAGCTAGCATTTTATCAGTTGCTTTCGGAATTAGTTTATGAATTTCATTGTACCGTAACGTTTTGTTCATTAAATGCCATAAAATAACAGCTTTATATTTTCCACCAATAAGTTGAATGGTTGCCTCAACTGGACAGCTAAAACCACAACAATTATTTCCCATAATATCTTCACTTCCTTTTTGGGTAGTATATTACAAAATAGTGCGTTCTTGTACAAAAATACTATTTCAGATAGAATTATAGTATAGGTTGACCTAATATACAAGAATTAAGGAGATTTTAATATGTCATTATTAGATATTGCTAAGAAAAGATATTCTGTTAGAAAATATGAAGATAAACCAGTTGAAAAAGAAAAGTTAGAAAAAATACTTGCTTGTGCTCATGTTGCACCAACTGCGGCGAATTTACAGCCGGTTAAATTGTTAGTGGTACAGGACAAAGAGCGATTAAAAAGCATTGCTAAAGCTGGAAATATTTACAATGCTCCACTGGCAATTATCGTTTGTGCAGACCATTCAAAGGCATGGACAAGACCTTTCGATAATAAACAGACGACAGATATAGATGCTTCTATCTTAACAGATCATATGATGTTGCAGGCGACAGAATTAGGATTAGGAACTGTATGGGTATGCTTTTTTAAACCAGATGTAATCAAGAAAGAATTTCAGTTATCGGATAATTTAGAGCCTATCAATATTTTGGCTATCGGTTATGGAAAAGGTATTGCAGAAGATTCAGAACGTCATTCAGAAACACGTATTCCTATGGAAGAATTAGTTTCTTATGATTATTTATAAATTTGGACAGAGATTATAGGTTGGGACAAAAGGCTTGCGTCATACTCTATATAGTATGCTCCGCAAGCCCTATTTCCATATATTCTATTTTGTTGTAGCTTTAAAAAGTCGTTCTGTACCGCTAATTTCAGCTAAGACAATATCCGTCATACGTTGTAGATTGGCAACATGATACGGATTGACCTGTTTTTCCCATTCGTTCGTATCTTGTTTTTGAATACCAGAAAGATACTGCTGTAAAACTGTCATACACTTTTCCAGCAGTATCTTTCGTTCTTCTTGAAAAAGCTCATAATTACAATGGGCATATCGAACGATATTAACGGAAAAGTTGACAAAGTACATTTCTAGAAAGATGAATTGAAACACCATATTTTGATAGAATTAGGAGTCAAAAGATATGATAGGGATTAAAAAAAGAGATTATAAACAGTTACAGTTAAATATGAATCAGGGAATTAAGGGCATTTAGGGCAAAATAAGCAAAAAGAAATGTTACCGGAGCAGGAGAAATAACAAAGATAGCTGCCAGAGTACATAAAATTTTACTTTTTTACACTGACTGCCCTTTTTTATGTATCAACATTTTAGCTGATACAAATATAAGTTTTCCCGAATTTGGGAGAAAGTCAAAAATAAACATTAAGAAAGTATAACGGCATTCCGATATAACATCATGAGAAGCCTGTTCTATTGTCTGAACCGGAGAAGCCAGAAGAAAAGCTATAATTGGGTAGAATTTCTAAATATGCTGGATAACAGCTATCCACTGGTAAGACCCCGGATATATGTCAATATATACGAATGATAATGTGAACGATTCGTTTCGCAAAGAGCCGGATGCGGGAAAGCCGCACGTCCGGAGTTCTGTGAGGGGTGTACGACCGTAAGGGGTGCACCTACTCGACCTATGAATCCATCAGAGGAATGAATATTAGAAAACCGGAACGAATATGTGGGAGAAGCCGTATGTTCGTTCCGGTTTTTATGTTACAGAAAATTACTGTGTTATGCCAACGGCAGAGAAATCTGAAAAGTAGAACCACCGCCCGGGGTATCCAGTACAGAGATTGTTCCTTTATGAAGTGAAATGATCTCATACGCAATACACAGTCCCAGACCAAAATGCTGCCTGTTATTTCTGGCAGAATCTGCCCGGTAAAAACGCCGGAAAACAGAAGTCTTGGCAGAATCCGGAATACCGGGTCCGTTGTCTTTGACGCGGATAAGAAAGTGCGCTTCGGTCTGTGAAAGGGAAAGAACAATTTTCCCGTTTGCGGGGACATAACTGATGGCATTGTCAAGAAGGATTCCAAGCACCTGACTGATCCTTTCCGGGTCACAGGGACAGGGAGGGATTTCCTCTTCCGGAAGTTCAATGAAAAATTTCATATGGTGGTCCTGCATCAGGGGTTCATATTTTTCGTAGGTATCCAGAAGTAAAGTATCCAGTTCACAGGAAACAGGATGCATTTTCCAGGAATGGTTATCTGCATTTGACAGAGAGAGCATATCATTTATCAGGAGGGACATTCGTGTCCCTTCTTTTTCTATGACTGAAAGAAAATGTTCCTGTTCTTTCGGATCTGCCTTTTTCATGGCAGAGATTCCGGACAGGATTACTGCCAGAGGGGAGCGAAGCTCATGGGAGGCAGCAGCGATAAATTCGGTCTGTTCCTGCCTGCTTTTTTCCAGGGGAGTGATCATTCTTCCGGTAAAGAACCAGGAACAGATACTCAGAGCCAGAATTGCCAGAAAAGCTGCGCCGGAGAATGCAAGTCTCTGTAACAGAATCCTGTGTTTTACAGAATCCAGGGAATACAGGATGATCATACTGACGGTTCCGTGGCTCTTGGGGATCAGAGCAGTGGAAACATAGAAATCTTTCATCTGAAAAAAGATCCGTTTTGTCAGTTTACTGACCGCACCGGGATTGGAAAGATCAAGTGCATAGGAAGCAGCAGAGATTTCTTCTGCCTTCCGGAAAATCGTTTCATCCAGAGAATCCGTCTGTAGTTTTTTCAGATAAAGAGAATTTCCGTTGTCTCTGATATCCATGGAAATATCATAATTTTTTTCTGCCTGCAAAATCCAGTCACTGCTGATGATACTCTGCGTTTCCAGATGAGAGATACAGGAGATGGCGTTGTTCTGAAAGGTATTCCACGCATTCTGGCGTGTGCTGTTTTCTGCGATGAAATTACAGGCAGTTGTCATAATAAAAATGACGATGCCGATGATCAGAGCAGAGAAAAAAGTCATTTGAATATGAAGTCTGCGAAACATGAAATATTTACTCCTTTATGAGATTGTATGGTAATTGTATCATGAAAACCTGTAAATAATCTCTAAAAAAATTCCTGTAACCGAGTATAGAGACAATTTAGAGAAAACTCATGTATAATGAAAGATCAGGAGGATGAAAACAGATGAAAATTTTACTGATAGAGGATGACAGGGAACTGGCAGAGAGCATGAGATTTCAGCTCGAAAAAGAAGGCTATGAGACAGATATCTGCGATGACGGAGAAGAAGGGCTTTATTATATGAAAGAACGAAGCCATGATCTGGTGATCCTGGACCGGATGCTCCCGTCCATGGATGGCATCACTGTTTTGCAGGAAGCCAGAAAGAATCATGTTTCCACACCGGTGATCATGCTGACTGCACTGGGAGAATTACAGGATAAACTGACCGGACTGAAAGGCGGCGCAGATGACTATATGGTGAAGCCGTTTGCCTTCGAAGAACTTCTGGCAAGAATACAGTGCATGGTTCGAAGACCCGGAAGATGGGAGAACACGGCAGTATTATCGCTCGGAGATCTTATTTTTGATCCCGAAAGCGGCAGACTGGAAGGAAACGGAAAGGAATGTACCCTTTCCAAACGGGAAGGAGCACTTCTGGAGCTGATGCTTCGAAACGCCGGTCAGACACTTCCGAGAGAGGTGATCCTCAACCGTGTCTGGGGAGCAGACAGCGAGGTGGAGGATGGAAATCTGGATAATTATATTCATTTTCTGAGGCGAAGATTAAAAAGTGTCAGAAGTACACTGAACCTGAAAACCGTCCGGGGAATTGGATATCGGCTGGAAAATTAGAGAAAGTTTAGAGATTTGCCTGTTACAATCCATTTATCCTGAGAGGGACAGAAAGAAAATAAAAACATGGAGGTATATCCTGATATGAGAAAAATAAAAAGATGGAAACAGGGAATCGCCGTTGCCGGAGTGATCGCACTTACCGGCAGCCTGTTTGCCGGATGTGGCGGTGCAGATGGAAAAAATTCCGGAAGCAAAGGAAAAACAGGAAGCAGCAATCAGGCAGGAAATGCAGATACAGCAGATCTTGTGAATGTAAATACTGACAATTCAGATGGCAAAAAAACAAAAGATGAGAGCACAAAAGCAATGGGACGTTTTCTGGAAAATGATCTTACAGTACCTGAAAACAGCCAGTTTCTGAGAGATGTCAAAGTACTCGACTCAGGTGCATTGCGCATGGTTTATTACAGTACAGCAGATAACTGTTATTATGCAGCAGATTCTGCAGATAATGGAGAAACCTGGACGAATGGAAAAAGTCTGGAAGAACTGTTGGGGCTTAAGGAGAATCTGGGAGAATATATCAGCGTTGTCTCTGCAGCAGCGGATGGAAGTATACTTGTCGGGGCAGATCTGTCTCCTGACAGGGACAATGAAAATGCACAGACAACAGCCGACAGTGGGGAAGAGGATTCTGCGTATGACAACCTGAAAATGGAATTTTTCTATCTTTCCCCTGATGGAAATGTACAGAAAGTTGATACCGGAGATACGCTTCAGTCTTCCTATACATTTCAGGCATGTTTCACAGAGAATGGGACAGTTCTTATCGTAGATCCCGATAATGGCGTAGCAGAGATCAATCCTTCAGATGGAAGTCTGGTAAGAAGATATGAGGAAGGAATCAATGTTGATTTTATCGGAACAGCAGGAAAAATGTTGTTTACCATTCAGGATCAGACTCTTCACGGATATGATCTGGATACTGGAAAACCACTGGACAATATCAGCGCGCTTACAGAGCAGATCCAGTCTGATGAGCAGGATGTCAACTGGACAACAACCAGCAGTTTTCCGCTTATGTTCTTAAAGGGAGATGAGGATAACAGCCTTTTTTATATTGATCATACCGGTGTTTACAGATATGTTCTGGGAGGCAGCACAGTGGAACAGATAATCGATGGTTCCTTGAATTCGCTCAGTTCACCGGATACAGGAACTGTAGCATGGGGACAGGACAGCGATGGAAATTTCTATGTGGGCTGTAATGCAGGCGAGGATATCAGAATTTATTCCTATGTATATTCCAAAGATACCCCAACGACACCGGATACAGAGCTGACAGTTTATTCCCTGAAAGACAGTAACTTCATAAAACAGGCAGCAGTGCTTTTCCAGAAAAAATATCCGGATATTTATGTGAATATTGAGGCGGGAATGTCAGGAGATGATTCCGTCACAGATACGGATGCGTTGAAAGTGCTCAATACAGAGATCATGGCCGGAACAGGACCGGATGTTCTGCTGCTGGATGGAATTTCAGAGGATACCTATATAGAGAGAGGAATGCTGGAGAATTTAAGCGGGGTATTAAAAGACGAAGATATCCTGCCAAATATCAAAGATGCATATACAAAAGAGGATGGAAGCATTTATACCATGCCTGTCAAGTTCGGCATTCCGATGATAGAGGGAAATAAGGATATCATCGCCGGAATTACGGATCTGACAACAGAGGCTGATGCAGCGGAAAGCCAGAAAGACAGCTATGGAAAACTGAAATTTTTCAGCTCTTTTTCCATATCACCATCCTGGCTGATACAGGGAACCATAGACAATAGTACATCGGCATGGATGAACGAGGACGGAACCCTCAAAGAAGATGCACTGAAAGAATATCTGGAGCAGGTAAACAGGATCTGGCAGACTCAGAAGGATGCGATAGAAGAGACAAAGAAAGCTTACCAGATGGGTGATGACTGGGCGAATTCAGATCGTTCCGGATATACAAATATTGCAGGATCGATAACGGATCTGCTTGTAAAAGTCAATACAGTGGCGGCAGGCGGTCTGCTTTCACCGGAGGGTCTGGTGTATCTGGATTCTGCAAAAAAAGTAGATCCGGATCTGGATTACAGACTTCTGAACGGACAAAGCGAGAATTGTTTCTATCCAAGGAGCATTGTGGGAATCAGTGCAAAGGCATCTGAAAAAGAAGCGGCAGAGAAGTTCGTAAAGTTCCTGTTTGAAGAGGAATCCCAGAGAGCAAGCAATGATGAAGGACTGGCTGTAAACAGCAAGGTTTATGAAGATATGGCTTACTGGAAAATGGGAAAATCCAGTGGAGATACCATTGGCTCGATCGAAACCTCTTATGATACGGGAGATGGTAATATCAAACAGCTTGAGATGGACGAGATCATTCCGGAAGATGAAGCAATACAGAACATCATGGATCTGGGAAAAACACTTACTGTACCTGCAAAGAGTAATCAGATCATCCGAAATGCAGTAACGGAATCCGGTGAGAAATACCTCAATGGAGAAACGGGGCTGGATGATGCTGTGAAAGAGATCATGCAGGAAGTAAATCTGTATTTATCTGAATAAGCGGCTGTCTGCTGCTGATTACCCAATACTGCAAGGTAAGGGAGTTTAAGAGAATGAAGATTAATTTAAAAGAACACTTATCTTTAACAGAGAAACGGAACGCAAAATCAGATTTGCTGTTTAGTCGGAAACGAAATCGCAGAAGATCTGCAGCTTTCAGAAATACAGAAAAAGGTCTGGCTTTTATTCTTCCGAGTTTTGCAGGTGTCTGCATTTTCTGGCTGATCCCGTATGTGGATGTGATCCGCAGATCTTTTTGCGGGGCAGTGAATGGAGAATTTGTGGGGATAGAGAACTACAGGACGATATTTGCAAACAAAGCGTTTCGTCTGGCAGCAGGCAACACACTTCGGTTCTTCGGAGTGTGTGTGCCGCTGCTGGTGGTATTGTCTCTGATCATAGCAGTCCTGCTTGCAGGGCAGAAAAGATTTACGCAGATTCTGAAAAGTTTCTTTCTTCTGCCAATGGCAATCCCTGTAGCATCAGTGGTACTTCTGTGGAGACTGCTTTTTGACGATCAGGGCTTATTGAATCACCTGCTTCATATGTTATCTGTTCAGACGACTGACTGGATGAATACAGGTGCTTCTTTTTATGTACTGGTGATCAGTTATATATGGAGAAATCTTGGATATGATGTAGTGCTCTGGATGGCAGGATTGTCTGCCATTCCGGCGGCACTTTACGAGGCAGCAAAAGTGGACGGGGCAGGGGAGTGGAAATGTTTTACGAAGATCACACTCCCGAATCTGCTCCCGTCCCTTTTTACGATCGTGGTACTTTCTGTACTCAATGCATTTAAGGTTTTCCGTGAGGCATATCTGGTGGCCGGTGATTATCCGCAGGAAAAAATGTATCTGCTTCAGCATCTGTTTAACAACTGGTACAGGGACCTGTCGCTGGATAAGATGTCGGCTGCGGCAGTGGTGACCGGACTGGTGATTTTTCTGCTGATCCTGGGATTGTGGAAAGCCTGGGGGAAAGGCGGGGCAGAATGAGAAAAGTTATGCAGATATTCCGTATCAGGAAGATAGGAAGCCTGCTCCTTGTACTCCTTGCACTGGTGGCAGTATTTCCGGTATTTTTTTCAGTTACAGGATCACTGATGGGGCAGAAGGAATTAAATGATCTTCTGGGGGCGGTACTGACAGCAGACAGTGGATCTGCTTCCGGTCAGGCAGTCAGTTATGTATTCTGGAGAGTACTTCCGCTTTATCCGACGCTGAGATCCTATGTGAAAGTCCTGCTGGATTCTCCGGAGTTTTTTGTGATGTTCTGGAATTCCGTAAAGATTACTGTCGGAGTTCTGGCAGGGCAGATCCTGGTGGGAGTACCGGCAGCGTGGGGATTTGCCAGATATCGTTTTCCGGGAAAAAATCTGCTGTTTATGATCTATGTGGCATTGATGATGATGCCCTTTCAGGTAATGATGCTCAGTAATTATCTGGTTCTGGATCAGATGAAACTTCTGGATCATCTGTGGGGGATTATTCTTCCGGCGGCCTTTTCCACGTTTCCGGTTTTTATCATGTATCGTTTCTTTGAGAGTATTCCGGAGGCACTGATGGAATCTGCGCGGCTGGACGGGGCGGGTGAGCTGCTTATTTTTATCAGAATCGGAATCCCTCTGGGTTCTGCGGGTATCATTTCGGCACTGGTTCTGGGATTTCTGGAATACTGGAATCTGATCGAACAGCCAATGGCATTTCTGAAGACCAAAAGTCTGTGGCCGCTGTCTCTGTACCTTCCACAGATCGATATCTCCCAGACAGGAAAGGCATTTGCGGTATCTGTTCTGGTTCTGATCCCGGCAGTGATCGTTTTTCTGGCAGGGCAGGATTATCTGGAACAAGGGATCATATCCACGGCAATCAAGGAATAGAGCGACAGAAACGAGAGGATTTATCTATGAAGAAAATAAAACTGATAAAAATTCTGGCAGGATTTTTTGCCCTGATGCTTTTGTTTACTTTTCTGTCCAGGGCGGCAGATTCGGTGAATGTAGCACAGGTAGAGACAAAAACAGCTCAGAATCAGGTGATCACGCATGAGGTGACCGGCACAGGTAAAGTGATGGGAACCAGAGAACGGGCAGTTTTTACCCAGGAGGGACAGAAGGTGGAGCAGGTTTATGTGCAGGAAGGACAGAATGTGAAAAAAGGGGATGCGCTGCTGAAGTTTTCTGTAAAATATCTAGAAAAAACCATAAAGGAAAAACAGGATGCCATAGATGTTCTGCAGGGGAAGATCAATGATCTGATCAGTGCAGAGTCTGTGAATCAGCAGAAGAGAAATAATGAGTTTTCAGATGCACAGGAAAATTATAACAGTGCGGTTTCCAGCGGAAATTACAGTGTGCAGGCGGCACAGAATGAGGCAGCCATAGCCAGACAGAAGCTTCAGGATTATTACGCACAGCGGGATGCGGCGCAGAATGACGTACAGGATAAGATACCGGATGAGGAGAAGTTCAGTGATTCCAGCGAGTTTGATGATCCGGGAAATACAGACGATTTCGGGAATACAGATGATCCGGAGAACTCCGATGATTCCGGAAATACGGATCGCACAGATGGCGAAGGGAATAAAAATACATCAGGAAACGGCGACAATTCGAATGCGCAGGACAATTCTCAGGAGCAGGCATTGATTGATGATATCCGGGCGAAAGAGGAGGCGGTCAATGAAGCCATGCTCAGCCGCAGAAGAGAACTTCAGTCAGCAGAGCAGGCAATCCGGGATACGCAGATCGGTGATGCTTCGGATTCCACGCTGGAGAATACGCAGGCGGAACTTGAGACTGCGCAGAAAGATCTGGAAACGTTGCAGAAAGTGCTGGCACGAAAGGGAAAAGTGAAAGCACCCTGTGATGGTGTGATAAAGAGCCTGAGTGCAGTGACAGGAAGCCAGACAGGAGCGGAAGCTGCGGTTGTCCTTTATGAATCCAAAGGAACCTTTCGGTTTCAGGCAGAGGTCAGCAAAGATGATCTGAAATACATAAAGAGTGGCGGAGAGGTAATTTTAAAAGGTGCGGATGAAAAAGAGATTACAGGAGCGAAAGTAGAGTCTGTGAAAGAGGACAGCAGTAATGAAAATCAGTACATTCTTTCTGTACAGGTACCGGAGGGAACTCTTTCCATAGGAGATACTGCGGAATTTACAATTTCTCAGGATGCAGGTCCTTTTAATGTCTGTGTTCCGCTGAGCGCATTGTATGAGGAAAATGGCAGATACTATGTTTATGTGACAGATACACAGAACACCGTCCTGGGTGAGGTACTGGTAGCGCGAAAAACGTATGTGAATGTGAAAGATAAAAATTCTTCCACTGCTGCGCTGGAGAACGGGGATTTATCAAGTGACCAGAAAATCGTGACTTCCAGTGACAGAGAGATCGGCAGCGGCAGCCGGATCAGGCTGCTGGAGGAATGAGTGTCAGAAGTCAGAGTGCCTTTTTAAGGAAAGCCGGTACTCTGACTGTGTGGCTGATTATTTTCTGTATTTATTTTCTGGGAGTCTATAATTATGTGCAGATCAGAAATGATACAGCAGTATCGGTGTTTCTGTCCGCAGCTTATCCTGACAGGAAAGGAGCAGAAAATATCCTGAAGCAGGAAAGAAAAAGTGAGAAGCCTTATGATGTATGTTTTTATGCAGATGCAGGGTTGAGGGAGATTTCTGCGAAAGAAGGAAACCGGCAGGCACAGGCGATGACTGTGTATCTTAAGGGAAATCCCGCAGGGTATGACTGGCAGGCAGCAGCTCTGACAGAAGGTGATCCGGATGGCTGCGTGATTGATGGTACAACTGCCTGGGAGCTCTTTGGCAATAAGGTTCCGGGTGGTCAGATTCTGTTTCAGGGACGTACTTATACTGTCAGGAAAGTTGCGGACTGGGGACAGAAAATTTTGGTTTTCGGGGCGGCTTCTGCGGATGATACCGAGACGGAACTTTTTTATAATCGTTTGTTTATCAGAAGGAGAAATGGAGAAACCGAAGAAAGTACAGTGAACGGATTTCTGATGAAATACGGACTTCAGGGAACTGTGGTATCCTCGACTTTACCGAAAAATGCAGGACTGGCGGCATTACTGCTGCTTCCGGCGGTTCTTTCTGGCAGTCTGTGGACGGAAATAAGCAGAGAAAAAAAGAACTATACAGTGAAAGATACAGAGTACTGGTTCTGCAACCTGCTGTACAGTGTAATGGCAGGGACGGTGGTCTGGCTTCTTTTTACACATCTGACCTGGCCGGAGGGATGGATTCCGTCAAGGTGGTCTGACTTTGGGTTCTGGAAAGAAAAGGTGAATCAGGCTGTGGCAGAATTTAAGCTGTATCTGATGCTTCCGAAGACGGTATCCCAGACGGAAGGTATGATTCTTGGCGGGAAAACGGTTTGTGCAGGAGGGGGTTCCTGTTTTCTGTATTTGTTGCGGAAAGTATATGAAAAGGGATATGACAGAATCTCTGACAGAGGAAGGCGAGGGAAGGATTTTCCAGTGGAGCAGAATTAAATCCGTGAAAATGTCAAAAAAAGAACTTAAACCTGAATTATTCACGGAACAGTATCTGAACTGATAACTGTACCATGAATCTAAAAATTGATCCATGCAGCTATAACATCACTCAATTAACCTGTCAAAAGGGTATAAAATCCCTCTGGCAATGTTCTAAGCAGTTATTAGGCTGTCAAGGTTCGTTAATAGTTGCTATTCCAACTGTACATTCAGCTTACCGATATTTGAAAATGTCTCATAGAATTCATCCATTTGGATAGCAGGTTGAAATAATAGAAGCCGATATTTTATTTCAGTAAAACTGGAATAAAATATCGGCTTTGAAAGGTTAATTTGAAATATTTTCAATCTGTCATTGCTTTGATGGTTCGTGGAGGCCAGCTTCCTTTTGGAGCTAATATAGGATCAATTAAAAATGTTTTTCCACCATAATATAAAAAAATAGTGGCATTTCGTATTTGCTGAAGGTACATGAAAATGTTCTCCTGTTAAATGATATTTTGTAAGTTGTTTTCTATAGATATCCGCTGATAGTAGATATCTATGATATCCTGTAAAGTAATCGTATTCATTTTTTCTTCGGCAGTCTTTTGAATTTCATTATAAAATCCCTGCAAAGATAACTGAATGTTAATGCCAATGCCACATTCTGGATTGGTATGAGTATCTAAATGAAGCAATGGTTTATCACCTTCAACTGCTTTATAAATATCCAGCAATGTAATCTGATCTGCTGGTTTTGAAAGAGAAGGACGGGCATGTCCGGCTACACTGGTCATAAGTCCGGCTTTTTTTAGTTTTAACATAAGCTGGCGTACAAATCCGGGATTTGTATGGACACTTTCTGCAATTGAGGCACTGGAGAGAGATTTTTCCTTGTTGATGGCAATCAGAACCATCACATGAACAGTATCGCTTAATTTCGTTGAGTATTTCATGATAAGAAACTCCTTGTAGTATGATATAATGATTTTGGTTTCACGTTTTTGAGGCGAAAATATTTCTGGTTTGTCAAAAACATCCCAAGTTCTCAACAGCTCTTTTTAATGTGTTGAGAAACTGTACATATTTTTTATTTTGATGATTGTAAATAATATAATTACAACTATAATGAAATTTAAAGGAAAAGTCAACATAGTAATAAAACTTACGGAGGATTGTATAATATGCTGATTGTGGACAAATTAAAAGGAAATTTATATACCAGAATCAAAAAACATATGACTAAAAAAATGTATCACCTTTATTATCGTGAAAACAGGGAAGCTTCACAGTCTAAAGAAGAATATGAAGCAAATTTATTAAGAGCATACCGACATTTAGACGCATGCAGATTCAAAAATAAGGGATGGCCATGTCCAACATGCCCAAGTTGCTGTTTTTGTGGAAAAGATTATGAAACTATGACTGAGGTAATGGATTTTACCCGGGAATGGATGAAAGAGAATCCGGACAAAGCCAGATTTATGAAACCACCCAAATTCTTGCATAAACATTGATTATTATATGATGCGATAAAATGTTTGCAAAGGAGAAGTTATGGAATACAAAAATCAAACAGAAAATCGTGCATTTCAGGAAATGCTGCTGGCAGCAGTAAAACGGTTACAAAATCGTTCTGGAGAGGAGATTGCTGCAAAAAGTGGGGCTGTTTTTCATAGCAGCCGAAATGTGCTTGAAGTACTGAGTTTTTATGAAACGATTGAAATTCAACTCCCTGAGTTTCGTATTAACTCAAACATGGACGAATGGCATTATCTGACATTGCTGCATTATCTGGACATGGCCGATGGAACAGAAGGCTCACAGAAGCTCGTTACTTTTGGTAACCTGAAAGATGGATTGATTCGAGGAACCAAGTTTGACCGGACTGCAGAGCAGAAACTGGAAAAACTTTTGCAGGACAAAGAGCCTGAGAAAATTCAGAAAGCATGTACAAGTCTGGGTGCAGAATTCACAGAGACAAAGGCGGATCTGTGTGCTGTTTTTCCAGTTCTGCCAAGATATCCGGTAACTTTAAAGATATGGTTTGCGGATGAAGAATTTCCTGCATCGGGAAAACTATTTCTTCAAGATCATGCCGATCATTATCTGAGTGTAGAAGATGCAGTAACAGTTGGAGAAATTTTACTGCAAAAATTATCGGAAGCATTTTCTTCTCTCTGATCATGAATCAGAAAACTTTCCAGTCCGGCTTTGATAAATTTGTCGATTACTGTCTGAATCTGTTTCCAGTCATTACAGTGATTGCGGAGCATCAGTCTGTTGATGGAAAGGCAGCCATTCATTTGAAAATAAAAAACCGATTCTGCCTGTTCAAAGGTCAGGAGGCTGTGTGACATAAGCCAGGTCACATAGCCTTCTTTTGTATTTTCTGCTATTTTTTCCAGAAGAATAGGGGCAATTGCATCATCCAGAAACAGTGCCCTGTATTGTGATTCCATCTGTATTTTCTGACAGAACGGATAGGAACAGCTTTTTTGATTTAGACAGAATAAATGATCTACAGTTGTTAACATATCCTGAGTCATATCATTAAAAATATCTGATAATACATCATGGATATCGTAGTAATGAAGATAAAAAGTGCCACGGTTGATTTCAGCATTTTTGCAGATCTCTGTAACTGTAATTTTCGTAAAACTTTTCTGCTTTAACAATTCTAAGAACGTATCTTTTATGGTTTGCCTGGTATAGCGGGTACGGCGATCTTGTTTTCTCGTTTTTTCTGACATTATATACTCCTGTATTAGTTAGTATCATATAATTTCTCAACAATTTTTCTGATGTGTTGAGTAACCATACAAATCTCACAGATTGATTATTGTAATTTATATAGTAACAACTATAATGAGGTTTAAAGAAAAAGTCAACAGATTGTTCAGAATTTTAGGAGGAAAAACATGGGACATGTAATTGCAGTATCAGGAAAAGGTGGCGTAGGGAAAACAACTCTTTGTGGATTGTTGATCCAGTATTTATGTGAAAGCGGAAAACGTCCGGTCCTGGCGGTGGATGCAGATGCAAATGCAAATTTGAACGAAGTGCTCGGTGTTGAGCCGGAGGTCACACTTGGGGAGCTGAGAGAGGAAATTGAGCGGGCAGGTGTAGATCCACGATATCAGATTCCATCTGGTATGACGAAACAGGCATATCTGGAAATGCGTCTTTCTGATGCGATTGCGGAAGAAGATGATTATGATCTGATGGTAATGGGGCGAACCCAGGGACAGGGCTGCTATTGCTTTGTAAATGGTCTTGTACAGACCCAGGTTCAGAAACTGCAAAGCCATTATCCATATATTGTGGTTGATAACGAAGCAGGTATGGAACATATCAGCAGAGGAATCCTGCCAATGATGGAAGTTGCGATTCTTGTAAGTGACTGTTCCAGAAGAGGTGTTCAGGCAGCCGGACGTATTGCAAAGCTGATGAAGGAGTTAAACTTTAAACCACAGAAAACTGGATTAATCGTGAATCGTGTTCCGGATGGAAAACTGGATGCCGGAACTCTGGAAGAAATTCGAAATCAGGGACTGGAATTGTTAGGGGTTGTGCCACATGATGACCAGGTATATCAGTATGACTGTGATGGAAAGCCGATCATACAGCTTCCGAAAGATTCTCCTGTAAGAAGTGCACTGGGAGAAATTGTAAAGAAGTTGGGATTGTGAGTTGGAGGATTGAAAGTTTGAAGATTGAGTAAACAGAAATATTATCTGATTTGGCATAACTAATTGTAAAGAAAGGAAAATCTTCATGAGAAATCATTGGGCAGAAATAGAAAAATATTTAGAAGACCAGAAGATAGCGCAGGAACTAATTGGAGAACTGAGAGATTTTCACATGCGTTATGAGGTAGAGGATCAGGTAAAGGAACGGGTAGAAAAACCGGATATCCTGTTTTATGGGAAAAAGATTCTGGAAATGTCAATAGCAGCGCTTCTTCAGGGAGATAACCTGTTACTTTCCGGTGCGAAAGCTACAGGGAAAAATGTACTATGTGAGACACTGGCATGGATATTCGGAAGACCGGAATACGACATTTCTTTTCATGTAAATACAGACAGTGCCGATCTGATTGGAACGGATACCTTTATAAATAATGAGGTTCGCCTTCGGAAAGGCCCCATCTACCAATGCGCGGAATTTGGAGGGTTTGGAATCCTGGACGAAATCAATATGGCAAAAAATGATGCGGTTTCTGTACTGCATGCCACACTGGATCATCGGCGCAGAATCGATATTCCAGGATATAACAGGATTTTACTTCATCCGGCAACACGATTTATCGGCACGATGAATTATGGCTACGCAGGTACCAGAGAGCTAAATGAAGCATTGGTTTCAAGGTTTATGGTAATTGATATGCCTGAAATGGATGAGGATAGTGTCCTTTTTGTATTAAGACAACATTTTCCAGATGGGGAAAAAAGTGCACTGAAAGCTTTTGCAGGACTGTTTCTGGATTTGCAGATCAAAGCTTATCATGGAGAAATCTCAACAAAATCTCTTGACCTGAGAGGACTGGTTTCTGCTGTAAAAGCAACAAAAAGCGGACTTTCTCCAATTGATGCAATCCAGATGGGGATCATAAATAAAAGTTTTGATGTATTTGAAAAAGAGATCATAGAAGATGTGGTTTCTACCAGAATCCCATCTTCCTGGACCGGAAAAGACATATGGGGGTAAACTTGTATGGAGGATGTCAGATGGCCGGCGAAACAACTGGAAGAACATCGTCTGGAGATCAGCAATCGTATCAGAAATCTTTTTTGGACAGTCAGTGGTGATTATGATATGGAATTTGAACCGGACACAGAAAAATATGTTTATTCAAAACAAACGGTTCTATATGAGGCAGTGAAGCAGGGTGCCTTTGCACGATATTTTGATCAGAAGAAACTTGGCATGTATTTGATGAAAAAATTACATTTTTCTGCTGGAGAAGATATACTTTTGCCTCTTGCTGGATTATGCATGGATGCTGCTGTGGAGCGTTTTATCATTCGAGAACGTTTGGGAACAAAGGAAATCAGAGAACAGGCGTTCAGAGAATTGGAAAAGGCCGAGAAAGAGCAGGTATCAGACAAAGCTGGAACAGACCTGATTCACAGGATTAGGCTTCTGTATATAAGGCATGTTCTGGAGAACACAGACGATGAGGGAATGGATCCACAGGCAGAGATTGCATTGTACAAGATTCTTTCTCTGAAGGATGCGGAAAATACGGAAGATGTCATAAACGTGATAGATGAGATTTATAATCATGTTCTGGATCCCTCTTTTGAAAAAAGGAATGGAAATCTGGAGAAGATTCTGAATTTACCGGATATGGCATTAGCCAATGACGCGTGGCAGGAATGCATGACGGATGAACAGATGGAAGACATCATTCAAAAATATCTTTCTAATCTCAAAAAAAAGATGATGAGTCTGGATATCAGAAACAAAAAGAAAAAAAGATTTTATTTCTCTCCGGAAAATGAAGAAGTTCCGGAAAGCTCGGAGAATATAAATCCACAGGCAGTGCGACGGATACGGGAATATGTGGAACTGAATTACGGGAAATCGTATCTGAGTGAATCGGAGCAGGCCAGAATTAGCCGGAAATTTTGTACAGGAATCCACAAAAACTGTATCCTGTATCTTACAGATGGAATTTTACAGAACCCTGTCATAAAAAATAATCAATACCGTTTTTCTCAGCTGCAGTTTGAAAAAAATAAAGCCTATTATGGAAATAATCACTGGATCATCAAAAGAAATATTTCTGTGTTGGCAGAGTCACTGAAACGGGCATTTATAATCCGAAAGGATGATTCTGTCAGCAGATCTGATGCAGGGCAGCTTGTTCCTGAAAGGTTATGGAAAATTGGAAGAACAGACGATGACAAGTTATTTAATAGAAAAAAGAGAGCAGAAGATTCTGAGTTTGTAATAGACGTCCTGATTGATTCCAGTGGTTCCCAAGCTGGCAGACAGGCTCAGGTAGCGGCGCAGGGATATATTATCAGTGAAGCATTAAGCCAGGCAGGAATTCCTCATCGGGTGACAGGATACTGTGCTTTCTGGGGATATACAGTACTTCAGAGATTTCGGGATTATGAAGATCCAAGGGAAACAAATGAAAGAATCTTTCAATTTCGGGCGTATGCCAATAACAGAGATGGGCTTGCACTGAAAACAGTCTGTTCCTCTCTCATGGAGCGACCGGAAAAAAATAAGATTTTAATCGTATTAAGTGATGGAAAACCCTGTGATATGAGCATACAACGACCAGGAACCCGCCAGCCCAAGATCTATGACGGAGAAGGAGCTGTGAAAGATACTGCATATGAGGTGCGTCGGGCCAGAAATCAGGGAATTTTCGTAATTGGTATTTTTGTAGGGAATGAAGAAGAGCTCTCCGTGGAAAAGAGAATCTATGGAAAAGACTTTGCCTATATTCGTAATATCAGCGATTTTTCCCGTATGGTAGGAACTTTTTTGCGAAGACAAATTGATATGGAATGAAAATGGAGAAATCACTATGGGAAAAATTGAATTTGCCAATTGCCAGGATGTAAGAAATCAGAAAAAGATACAGGAATTAGATTGTCCACACTGTCATGAACCGGGAGGCATTGAAGCCTTTGTGAAAGACGGGATACTCGCAGAGGACGGAGTATGTGATAACTGCGGATATATTCTTCCAGAAGGAACAGAACTGGAGGAAGTGGAGTAAGAAGTATTTAAGGAGATAAGAGATGAAAATAGCAGTTTGTGGAAAAGGTGGATGTGGAAAAAGTACAGTAACCAGCCTTTTGGCTAAGGCTTTAGCCAGACGAGGAAAAGAAATTTTGGTAATTGATTCCGATGAATCTAATTATGGTCTACACCGACAGCTAGGTATGAAGCTTCCCAGAGATTTTACAGACTATTTCGGTGGTAAGCAAAATGTTTTAAATGATATGATGTTATCAAAATTTACTCATCAGTTTTTTGAGGAAACCTGGACAATAGATGATATACCGGAAGATTATTATAGTCTGAAGGATGGTGTAAAACTGATGAGCAGTGGAAAAATTCATCAAGCAAATGAAGGGTGTTCTTGTGCTATGGGAACTGTTATGACTCAATTTATCCAAAATCTCAGGCTTACAGAAGACCAATTTGCGCTAATGGATATGGAGGCTGGTATTGAACACTTTGGACGTGGAATTGATAACGGTGTAGATTTGATATTGATAATTATAGATCCATCCTATGAATCCCTACAGCTTTCCAAAAAAATCGGGGAATTATCGGAAAGTATTAGAAAACCATTTTATTACGTTCTCAATAAAGCAACAAAAGAGAATCAGGAAATGATGTATGAAGCTGTATGGAATTCAAGTCGAGTCGCTGTATCTCTTAGTGCGGATACTAGTATTATGAGAGAGGGACTGATGGGGAAAGAACTATCAGAAAAACCAGATGCTATTGAAAACTTAACAGAATTTCTACTTTCTATTTAAAGAATGAGGAGATTTACTGTGGATATATGATAAAAGAAAACCAGATTATACAGATATAATTTGTAATATTACATCCACTTGACGCAAGGGAGATGCAGTGATATACTGGAACAAAAGTTATTTATAAAATAACAATAAAACCTGGGACTATATTGTGTGATTGATCCAGTTACAAAAAATGCAATTCTTGTGGAGGGTATGGGATGATACAGATTGCAATTGTGGAAGATGAAGAAATTTACGTAAAACAATTAACAGAGTATATCCGGAAATATCAAACGGAAAGGGGAAGATCAATAAAGGTTACGGTATTTGGTGATGGAGAAGATATCACTGAGAATTACAGTGGCGGTTTTGACATTATTCTGATGGATATTCAGATGCGGTTCATGGACGGTATGACAGCAGCAGAAAAAATCCGTCAGATGGATCAGAAAGTAATTATTATGTTTATTACAAATATGATTCAATATGCAGTACGTGGATACGAAGTTGATGCAATGGATTATGTAGTAAAACCAGTTGAGTATTTTTCTTTTTCGCAGAAACTGGATAAAGCAGTTGGTCGTATGCGTTCTGAGGTTAAAGAATTTCTTACGATTCCGATTGGGGAAGGAGTTGTAAAGATAGATATAGCAGATATCTATTTTATTGAGGGGCAGAGACATAATGTAATTTATCATACTTCGAGAGGAGATTACTGTTCAAGAATTACGATGAAAGAACTCGAAGAAAAACTTGCGGTACATAATTTTTTTCGATGTGCAAAGGGATATCTGGTAAATATGAATCATGTAGAGGGATTTGTTGGTTCTGATTGTGTGATCCATAATGTACATATACCTGTCAGCAGAACCAGAAAAAAAGAATTCATGAATCTGCTTCTGCAAAACCTCAATATGGAATGATTTCATGCGAAATGGAGAATACTATGTTATATCAGGATATTCCAAGAATTTATACGGCAATAGCAGAGTGGGGATCATGTTTGGTTTATCTTTATATCCTAAAAAAAGAAAACATGAAATCTGTACATTTTCTTATAGGCAGTCTTTTCATGTTGGCAATGCAGAGTATCTTTCTGACTTTGACAGGCAGCGTAACTGAAATTTTGTGGGTTCCCTGTATGATGATCGCTGCAGGTATGATGTATGGATTTCTTATGGTCGGAGGAAATATGAAGCCTCTGGGAGCGGCTTATTGCTGTGCCCGTGCATTTGTTCTTGCTGAGTTTGTAGCTTCGCTGCAGTGGCAGATTGTATCTATTGTACAGGCATGGGGGAATCAAAGCATCTGGGTTGAAATTCTGATCACGATGGTTATTTTTGGAGGCTGCTTTACTATTAATATTTATTTAGAAAAAGATCTCCTGAAGCAGAATTATCTTGAACAGATGACAGTAAAGGAAGTAGCAGCGGCGGCAATCATGGCTGTTGCAATCTTTGCTTTTAGTAATCTGAGCTTTTTAAATGAAAATGCACCATTTGCTAGCAGAGAACGTGCAGATATTTTTTCTATCAGAACACTGATCGATTTTGGAGGAATTGCAATCCTGCATGCTTATCAGAGCAGGATCAGTGAGTATGTTGCCGAGAAAGAACTTTCAGTAATGAACGTGATGCTGAAAAGCCAGTATGATCAATACCGAAATTATCAGGACAGCCTGGATCTCATACAAATGAAATACCATGATCTGAAACACCAGATAACGGGACTTCGTGCGGAATCAGATGAAGAGAAACGAAAAAAATGGATTGATTCCATGGAAAAGGAAATCGCTGCTTTTGAAAATATAAGCAGAACGGGGAATCAGGTACTTGATACGATTTTGGCAGCTAAGATTTTCCATTGTCGAAAAAATCATATACAGATTACCTGTGTGGCAGATGGAAAATTATTGGATCATATGCATGTAACAGATATATGTTCTATATTTGGAAATGCTTTGGATAATGCGATTGAACATGTAATTTTGATTCCAGATCCGGAAAAAAGACTGATCCATCTGACAGTATCCGCTCAAAAAGGATTTGTGTTCATCAAGATAGAGAATTATTGTGAAGCAGAAATTTCCAAAAATGAAGAGGATCTGATTACAACAACAAAAAAGGATAGTAAAAACCATGGTTTTGGATTGAAGAGTATTCGTAAAGCTGTAGAAAAATATGATGGTTCTGTAGTATTTGGAGTACAGCAGAACTGGTTTGAATTAAAGATTCTTTTACCCAGAGTATTGTAATGCTCTGGGTATTTTTGTTGCCAAGCATACGACAAAAAGGTCCGGTGGACCTTTTTTAGTATTTTGTGCCATATTTGCTGCATCTTGTGCCAAAAACGGCACGAAATAATAACCATGTTATAGTAATGTCAACAGGAAATGATACCTGAAAAAGACAAGAGAGTCAAAGGAGGAAAAAAGAGAATGATCAGTGTTGAAATGGAAGATGTTCTGGCGGTATTACAATTATGCAAACCGTATATTATCGGTATTATTGCTGCACTTGTAATTGGAATCGTAATTATGATCGCATGCCGCAGGATGTCCAGGGGCAAAAGATTTCTGATAAGAGGAGAAGCTGCGATCGCAATGGTTCTTGCAGTTGTTGTCTGCGTGAATATGATCTGTTTTGGACCAATGTCTACGTTGATTGGACTGGCAACGGGAAATGGAACTTTAAGCGATGAAACAAATGAAGAAGCTGCGGAAGTAGCAGAAGAAATTATGGAAGACGGAATTGTTCTTCTGAAAAATGAAAGCCTACTTCCTTTAAATGAAACAAAAAAACTGAATATTTTTGGCTGGGAATCTATTAATCCGGCTTACGGAGGAGCTGGTTCCGGTGGAATTAATGATCTGTATGATATTGTCAGTCTGAATCAGGGACTTGAAAATGCCGGATTTTCTATTAACCAGGAACTGGTTGATTTTTATAACAATTATGGTGCAGATAATCCAGAAATGTCTATCCAGAAACAGAGCTGGACATTACCGGAGCCACCTGTAGATACTTACAGTGATGAGCTTATTAAAAGTGCGAAAGAGTATTCTGATGTGGCAGTTGTGGTTCTTTCCAGAAAAGCAGGTGAAGGTCATAATGATATTCCTATGGATGTAAGAAAAGCAGCATATGATAATAATTCAGATGAATATGATGATTTTCCTGAGGGAGAGCATTATTTACAGCTTTCACAAACTGAGAGAGATATGGTGGATATGGTTTGCTCAAACTTTGATAATGTGATTGTGGTTTATAATGGAGCAAATCAGTTTGAACTTGGTTTCGCAGATGAATATCCTCAGATTAAATCTGTTGTATGGTGCCCCGGAACGGGAAATGTGGGATTTAATGCACTTGGTAAAGTATTTTCAGGTGAAGTCAATCCTTCCGGAAAAACACCGGATACATTTATTTATGATATGACGACTGCTCCGTGGTGGAATAATGCAGAAAAAACGGAGTATACAAATCTGGCAGATATGGCAGTTGAAGGAATGAACGCAGGAACTGCGCAGGTGTATGCTCCGGCATTTACCAATTATGTGGAAGGTATTTATGTAGGATACAAGTACTATGAAACAGCTGCACAGGAAGGTGCGATTGATTACGATAAGACTGTACAGTATCCATTTGGATATGGCCTGAGTTATACGGAATTTGAACAGAAAATGGGTGAACTGGAGGAAAAAGACGGACAGATTTCTGTAGATGTAGAAGTAACCAACACAGGAGATGTTGCCGGAAAAGATGTAGTAGAAGTGTATTATAACCCACCATATACAAATGGCGGAATTGAGAAAGCTTCTGCAAATCTGATCGAGTTTGCAAAAACAGATCTGCTTCAGCCGGGAGAATCTCAGACCGTTACAGTTACATTCAGTATAGAAGATATGGCCTCTTATGATGAGAATAATGCAAAAGCGTATGTTCTTGAAAAAGGCGATTACGTGATCTCTATTAACAGTGATTCACACACTGTGCTTGATCAGAAAACTTATACTGCAGATGCTGATGTAGTATATGAGGGAGAAAATAAAAGAGCATCAGATGATATTGCAGCAACAAATGTATTTGAAGATGCAAAAGGCGATGTGACATATCTGTCACGTGCTGATCATTTTGCAAATTATGAAGAGGCTACAGCAGCACCGGCATCTGCAGAACTGGGCGAGCCATATGCTTCTGAATATCATCTGAACAGTAATTTTGATAAGACTACATATCTTAATGATGAGGATGTAATGCCGACAACGGGAGCAGATAACGGACTTACATTAGCTGATATGCGTGATGCAGATTATGACGATCCTCGTTGGGAAGAACTTCTGGATCAGCTTACTGTTGGTGAAATGGCAAATATGATTGCAATGGCTGGTTATCAGACAGCAGCCATGGATTCTGTGGGAAAAGTGGCTACACTTGATTTCGATGGACCAGCAGCAATTAATAACAACTTTACAGGAGTTGGTTCTATTGGATTTCCAATTGAAGTTGTGGTTGCTTCCACATGGAATAAGGAACTTGCACAGGCCTGGGGTGAATGCATGGGCAAGATCAGTCAGGAAATGGGCGCAGAGGGCTGGTATGCACCAGGTATGAATACTCATAGAACCGCATTTGGAGCAAGAAACTATGAATACTTTTCAGAAGATGGAGTTCTTGCAGGAAATATGGGAGCAAAAGCAGTAGAAGGAGCAAGAAAATATGGAGTTTATTCTTATATTAAACATTTTGCTCTGTATGAAGGAAATGCCAAAATGGTAAGTGCCTGGTCGAATGAGCAGGCAATACGGGAAATCTATCTGAAACCATTTGAAATTTCTGTAAAACAGGGTGGCGCAAATGCAGTTATGGTTTCCTGGAGCTTCCTTGGAGATAAATGGACTGGAGAATGCAGTAACCTTATGAATACAGTCCTCAGAGAGGAATGGGGATTCAGGGGAATGGCGCTTACAGACTTCTTCCGAAACAATGGTCATGGATTTATGAATGCAGATGCAGCTTTGGCAAATGGAGTAGATGTAATGTTGTCCACATTCAACGGAGAAGAGAACAATGTAGCCAATCCGGAGCATCCGACATCTGTACTTCAGATGAGAAATGCCTGCAAAAATGTCATGTATACAGTTGTAAGCAGCTGGGCTTATGATGGAGAACACGAAGAAACAGGTATGGAAAACTGGAAAAAAGCAGGAATTGGTATCGATATTGTAATAGTACTTTTCATGGCAGGAATGGAAGTACTGGTAATCAGAGGATATAAGAAAAGAAAGAATGCTGAATAAGGATGAAAGTGGGATGGAAAACAGTTATGAAACAGCAAAAATTGGTTGAAAAGATGACAATAGAAGAAAAGGCAGCAATACTCAGTGGAAAAACTGTCTGGCAGACCAGAGAAATTGACAGGCTTTCCATCCCGTCCATCTTTCTTTCAGATGGACCGCATGGGATCAGAAAGCAGGCAGGGGCAGGAGACCATCTGGGACTGAATGCATCCTTGAAAGCAACTTGTTTCCCCACAGCAGCGACGATAGCAAACAGCTGGAATCAGGATCTGGGGGAAGAGATTGGACAGGCTCTTGGAGAGGAAGCAGCAAGTATGGATGTAAATATCCTGCTTGGTCCGGGATTAAATATTAAAAGAAGCCCATTATGTGGAAGAAATTTTGAATATTTTTCAGAAGATCCATATCTTTCAGGGAAGATGGCGGCGTCATATATTCGTGGAATACAGAGTAAAGGCGTTTATGCCTGCCCGAAGCATCTGGCGGTTAACAGTCAGGAACTTCGGAGAATGGCAATGGACGCAGTTGTTGATGAACGGACATTAAGAGAAATTTATCTGACCGGTTTTGAGATAGCTGTTAAAGAAGGACAGGCAAAAGCAATCATGAGCAGTTATAACCAGATTAATGGGATTTATGCTAATGAGGACAAACATCTTTTGACAGACATCCTGCGCAAAGACTGGGGATTTGATGGAATTGTAGTAACAGACTGGGGCGGAAGCAATGACCATGTGAAAGGTGTTGCTGCCGGTTCAAATCTGGAGATGCCGTCCTGTGGGTACGATTCTGCAAGAGAAGTGATTGCTGCTGTCCGAAATGGAAAGCTGAAGGAAGCGGATTTGGATGAAAGAGTTGGAGAACTGGTGGATGCAGTGATGGAACTGACATCAGGGAAGAAGCTTTCAGATAAAAACTTTGACAGAAACGCACATCATCAACTGGCAAGGAAAGCAGCAGCAGAAAGCATGATTCTTCTGAAAAATGAAAAACAGATTCTTCCGCTGGATACCAAAAAATCCATCGCTGTTATTGGAGATTTTGCTTTTTCACCCAGATATCAGGGGGCAGGATCTTCTATGGTCAATCCAACAAAAGTAGAAGATGTGTCATCGATTTTACAACAATATGATCTGAATATTCTAGGGATGACAAGAGGCTATCAGAGAAATGGAGATGTAGATGAGAATGATAGAAAGTTTGCATTAAATTTGGCAATGAACGCAGATATTGTAATTTTCTGCTTTGGTCTTGATGAGATTAGCGAATCAGAAGGACTGGACAGAACACATATGCGTATTCCACAGAATCAGATCGATCTTCTGCAGGATATCAGTAAAGTGAATGAAAATATTATTGGAATACTGAGTGCAGGATCTGCGATAGAAATGCCATGGCACACCTGCTGCAAAGCGATTTTGCATGGCTATCTGAATGGACAGGCAGGCGCTTCTGCAACACTGGATATTCTGACCGGAAAGGTGAACCCATCAGGAAGACTGGCAGAAACTTATCCCATATCTTATGAACAGACACCGGCATTCCGATATTATCCAAGTAATGAGAAAACATCGGAATACCGCGAGAGTGTTTATGTAGGATATCGCTATTATGATACTTCAAAAGTACGGGTGCAGTTTCCATTTGGTTTTGGACTTTCCTATACGGAATTTACATATTCTGATCTTATCATAGAAGAGGATGGAATCAAAGTTTCGGTTACCAATACAGGTGACAGAGATGGAGCTGAGGTTGTTCAGATGTATGTAGGACTTCCTAATGCAATCGTGTTCCGACCGGAAAAAGAACTGAAAGGTTTTGCAAAAGTTTATCTAAAGGCAGGAGAAAGCAGACAGCTCAGGATTCCCTTTGATGATAAGACATTCCGTTATTGGAATATAAAAACGGGACAGTGGGAAATAGAAACAGGAACTTATCAGATTATGGTAGGAGCCAGTGTTGCAGATATTCGTTTAACAGGTATGACTGAGAGAACTGGAAATAGTAAAGGGTATCCGTATAATCCGGCAAAAATGCCTTACTATTATACAGGAATCGTGCAGAAAATATCAGATGAGGAATTTCGTGAACTTCTTGGCCATGAGATACCGAACAGAAGATGGAGTGGAAATCTGGAAATCAATGATGCAATCTGTCAGATGTATTATGCAAAAAGCCGATTTGCAAGGCTGATATATAGATGTCTCACAAAAATGAAAAAGAAGAGTGAGGCACAGGGAAAGCCAGATCTGAATATTCTTTTTATTTACAATATGCCGTTTCGGGGGATTGCCAAGATGACCGGCGGGGCAGTCAGTATGGAAATGGTATATGGAATTGTCGATGCTGTGAATGGCCACTTTATGCTTGGAGTAAAAAAAGTAGTTGGCGGATATTTCAGAAACAGAAGAAATAATAAGAAATATGAAAAATTATTAAAAGGAGCCGGAGGGAAGTGCAGATGAATCATATAAAAAATATATGGAAATGTTTTGAAGAGAAACATGCTACTTTTGCAAAATGGCTTTATCAGATATTCTATTTTGTTATATTCAGTATGGGCGTGACCGTATTCCAGTATCTGGTATTTACATTTTTACCAGGGATTTTGGGAATTGGTCTGGCTGGTACAGAATTTATGTGGCCAAAGGTTTCCATGAATCTGTTTGGAGTAAAATTTACATGGAGTTTGCTGGGGTATAATGTATTGCGTGATGCAACGGGGAATATACTGATCGGTGGTGGACTTGGCTATTTTATCA
Source organism: Blautia difficilis (assembly GCF_014297245.1). Taxonomy (NCBI): domain Bacteria; kingdom Bacillati; phylum Bacillota; class Clostridia; order Lachnospirales; family Lachnospiraceae; genus Blautia; species Blautia difficilis. Next base: position 74,695 of record NZ_JACOQG010000009.1, read on the forward strand.
GTTATGAATTGGGGTCATTTCTTGCACAGTGTATCAATTTTCCACTTCAGAGAAATATTACTTTTAAAAGCCATGGAAATCCTGTATATCAGGCAATCTGGTATTTTGTTGCATGGGTGGTAATTTCACTGATCTGTAATGGATTTAATAATCTGTGGATGCCAGTTGCATCTGCATATGTGGCACCGGCAGTCTATAACATGCTTGTGACAATTATTACAGGTGGAGTTTCCATGGTGATTTTTTTCTTTGTGTTTAAAATTATTTTCCCAGAGGGGAAGGCTGAATAGAAGAAAATAGCAAGATGTTAGAAACTGGTAGTCAATCGGATATGATTTGGAACATCATAAAATCAACAAGGATAAAGGTAAAAAAATATGAATAAAAGACAAAAAATTCTGATTGTAGATGATTCAAAACCGGTGTTTATGAAAGAGGATCTACTTCCCGTTATGGGAGATAATCAAATGATCCAGGATCTGCCCTCGGCATTTATCCAGGTTTTGGAGGAACAGAACGCATGGAAAAAATAATGGAAAAGAATATTCTGATCCGGGATATAGAAACAAAAAATATCATGACTAAATCCAGTCTTCCGGTAGGGGGATATTCTGTCAATCCTTATGTAGGATGTACCCACGGCTGCAAATACTGCTATGCCTCTTTTATGAAACGGTTCACCGGGCATACCGAATCGTGGGGAACATTTCTGGATATAAAACACTGGCCGGCAATTAAAAACCCGAGAAAATATAAAGGCCAACGGGTAGTGATTGGTTCCGTGACAGATGGGTATCTGCCCCAGGAAAAGGAGATAAGAAATACCCGCAGGATTTTAGAACAGTTAAAAAATAGCGGTGCAGAAATCCTTATCTGTACGAAATCGGATCTTGTACTCCGGGATATTGACTTGCTAAAAGAAATGGGAAAAGTCACTGTCTCATGGTCGATCAACACATTAGATGAAAAATTTCAGGCAGACATGGATCAAGCTGTCAGCATCAGCCGCAGACTTGAGGCAATGAAGCAGGTATACGAAGCCGGAATACGCACGGTTTGTTTCATTTCCCCAGTATTTCCGGGCATCACAGATTTTGAAAAGATTTTTGAACGTGTGAAAGATCAGTGTGACCTGGTATGGTTAGAAAATCTAAATCTCCGCGGTGGTTTCAAACAGGAGATCCTGGATTATATTCAGAAATGTTATCCCCACCTTGTTACCCTGTATGATGAAATCTATCGCAAGGGAGATCGAAGCTATTTTCGGGCATTGGAAAACCAGGCAGCACAGATGTCCCAAAAATACGACTGTCCTTTTGTAGACAACGAACTGCCTTATGGCCGCGCAGAGCCAGGCCATCCTGTAATCGTGGACTATTTCTATCATGAAGAAGTACGGGGATCGGAAAATACAGGGCGGCGCAAAAAATGATTGAATAAGTTGAGATGTAAAAGAGGTGCCTCAAGAGACTGAAACAACTTTTGCAATCTGGGCACTGGTCAGATGCTCTTTTTCTTCTTGTAATTTATATTTTAACATGGTACAATTTTGATGTAATTTTAATAATAACAATACAAGAAAGGAAAGTCAACCATGCAGCCAATGAAAAATATTGTTTTTGAAAATGCATATCAAAAAAATGCCCGGACCTTATTAGATAAACTTAATTCTGCTGAAGCCATTCTGGTAGGAGCAGCAGCCGGCATGTCCGCTTCCTGTGGCTATAATTTTTTCTATCAGAATGATGCGATATTTCAGAAATATCTGGGGGATTTCCATAAAAAATATGGATTTACCGGAGCCTTTAACGGATTTTACTATCATTATCCTTCCCCGGAAGCTCACTGGGCATTTCTTGTACGTATGGGCTATATGGAATATGAGTGTCCTACAGGACAGCCTTACTACGATCTCATGGAACTCCTTGAGGGTAAAAACTATCATATTATGACCACCAATCAGGACTTCCAGTTTACCCGTGTGGTGTCCGAAGAAAAATTAAGCGCCATCCAGGGTGATTCCCGCTATTATCAGTGCAGCCGCCGATGTCATGACCAGATTTATTACAACAAGGATATGGTCTATGCCATGAATGCAGCTATTGACGAGAATCTGTGTATCCCCGCCAAAATGATCCCCCGCTGTCCCAAATGCGGAGCCCAGATGGAGCCCTGGGTACGGGGATATACATTTCTGGAAGGTGCCAAGTATAAAGACGAATACCGGAAAATCAACGAATTTCTGGAAAAGAATAAAGAGAAGAAGATTCTTTTTCTGGAGTTGGGCGTAGGACGAATGACCCCTATGTTTATCCAGGAACCTTTCTGGAATCTCACATACTCCCTGCCTAAGGCGTTTTACATTACCATTAATCCAAAGGACGCCATTCTTCCTAGAGAAATAGAACAGAAGGGGCTGGCTATCAAAGAAGACATTGCCCTGGTGCTGCAGGAGGCAGTGAGGGTAAAGAAAGAGGAAAACAAGGAGCATGGAGAAGCATAGTCACAAAGACATCCCTGGAACAGCAATGGGCCTACTATACAAAATATATTTACAGTATGTGGCATCTGCCTACAGGTCAGCTATATCTGGCTCTTAAGGCTGTACTTGCCGGAAAAGATTAGAGAGATGACACCGGGGGTGATCAGACTGCCTTTCTGGGACATGACGGCCCGTAACAGCCAGGTGTTTTACGTCTGTCTGAACCAGGAAGCCTCTTCTACTCCGGAACATTTAAAAGGGAGAAGTCTTTACCTGCAAGGCGATCTGGCAGATATATTAAAGGAACTTCGGATACAGTTGGAAAAGGAGAAATAACATTATGGAAGAAAACTTCAGAAATATTTATAAAGCTATCCAGGAAGCAGACGCTCTTCTCATCGGCGCCAGTAACGGATTATCTATTTCAGAAGGATACAATATTTTTGCAGATGATCACTGCTTTCAGAAAGATTTCGGAGATTTCCGCAGCAGATACGGGATCAGAAACATACTGCAGGGATTATTCTTTCAGTATCCTACAGAAGAATCTAAATGGGCATTTTTCAGCAGACTGATCAGCCGGAAATGTTATCTGGAACAGCCCGGTCCTGTAATGGAGGATCTGTATCGTCTGGTTGGTTCCAAAGATTATTTTATTGTGACCTCCAATGGCGAGGACCATTTCGTGCCTGCAGGATTTGACAGGGATAAAGTCTTTGAGATGGAAGGCCGTCTCACCCAGTCCCGGTGCCAGAATGGATGCGGAACAGATCCTTACGAAAACCAGAATGAAATTCTCAAAATGGCGAAAGCTGAAAAAAACGGACAGATCCCCTCAGAACTGGTCCCCTGCTGTTTCTGCTGTGGAGGGCCAGTTACGGTCAATATGGCAAACAGCAATGCATTCTTTCAGACCGAACAGTTCCAAAAGAAAATGCAAGACTATCAGAACTTTATTAAGAAATATCATGGTAAAAGACTAGCGATCCTGGAATTGGGCGTGGGATGGCGAAACCGTATGATCAAAGAGCCTTTCATGAGCCTTGCTGCTTCTGAACCTGAAGCAGTTTATATCACCTTCAATAAAGGAGAAGTCTATATTCCTTCAGCAATTGCCGGAAAGTCAATCGGGGTAGATGGAGATATTGGGGAAGCGCTGAAAGAAATATGTCTGGCAAGAGAGAACCTATAGGGTTGTTTATATATTTCTATTTGGGCAATTAATTTTTCTGAATGGACAATGCAAAAAAGGCACTGAAAACCGTAGAAATATTGGCTTTTCAGTGCCTTTTCCATTAGTTAAAGAGAAAAATATAATAAATTTAAGTTTTGCTAAGTTTCGCTAAATTCTATTCGTTTGAGCATCGCCACTGCTTTGACGGTTTTCGTTTTCTATAATCATCACAGGTCTGTGGCCAGTTGATTTTCCATTTAAAATATTCATCTTGGGTAATCTCGCCGGATTTCAGTTCTTCTTTTCTAATTGTCCATTCTTTCAAAAAATCATGAAGAATCCCATAATTAAACCACATGCCAACAGGTGGATGAGCAGGCCAACTATCGGAATTGTGGTAGAGTCTAGAGGTATCGTCATTGGAATTTGATTTTTCGCCTGGATAAGTTTCTAGTTGAAAAAGATTGATCATGCCGGGATTAAATTCATCAATCCAGAACAAAATTTCCATCAGTTCAGAAGCATTCATTGTAGTTGGTTCATGCAGTGTCAGTGGATTCACATCCAGAATCTTAGCCATTTCTGTAACCAGATCTTTACGGGGAACCCGGTAGTTGGTTTCGTATTGAGCAAGACGGTTTGCACCTTTGTCGCCCCAACCGAGAGCTGCACCGAGTTCTGCCTGTGTCATATTCCGGAATGTCCGGATTTTTTTTATTTTATCACCAATCGTCATATCAGATTTCCTGCTTTCTATTTGATAATTCTATTGTACTATCAGCGATGGTTCGTAGCGTTAACAAATTCTTCACAAAAGAATTAGCACTCACCTCTTGACAGTGCTAATAACATATGTTATATTACATGCAGAACAAAGAAAACAACATATTTCTCCTTCGGGAGAGATATTTCTCATATAAGAGGAGGGTTAGCCTATGAATATCAGTAAATTCACACAGAAATCCGTACAGGCTGTCCAGGATCTGGAGAAGGTTGCTTATCAGTTTGGCAACCAGGAGATTGAAGAGGAGCATCTTTTATATGCTCTGTTGGAACAGGAAGACAGCCTGATTCTTAAACTGATCGAGAAGATGGAGATAGATAAAGATTATTTCAGAAATTCTCTGAATCAGGCACTGGATGCTAAGGTTAAGGTATCCGGCGGTGAGCTTCGTTTCGGACAGTATCTGAACAAGGCTCTGGTCAGTGCAGAGGATGAAGCCAAGGCAATGGGAGATGAATATGTCTCTGTAGAGCATCTCTTCCTTGCTTTATTAAGATATCCAAGTCCAAGCATGAAGAAGCTGTTTCAGGAATTTGGTATTACTAAGGAACGTTTCCTGCAGGCACTTTCTACAGTACGAGGCAATCAGCGTGTAGTCAGTGACAATCCGGAAGCTACTTATGATACTTTGAATAAATATGGTGAGGATTTAGTTGAAAAGGCACGTAACCAGAAGCTGGATCCTGTGATCGGACGTGATGAGGAAATCCGTAATATCATCAGAATCCTTTCCCGTAAGACCAAGAACAATCCTGTACTTATCGGTGAGCCTGGTGTAGGTAAGACTGCAGCAATCGAGGGCCTTGCACAGCGAATCGTGGCAGAGGATGTGCCGGAAGGTCTGAAGGATAAGAAGATTTTTGCCCTGGACATGGGTGCTCTGGTAGCAGGTGCCAAATACAGAGGTGAGTTTGAGGAACGTCTGAAAGCAGTCCTTGAAGAAGTAAAGAAGAGTGAAGGAAACATCATTCTTTTCATTGATGAGTTACATCTGATCGTCGGTGCAGGTAAGACTGACGGAGCCATGGATGCAAGCAATATGCTGAAGCCTATGCTTGCCAGAGGTGAGCTTCACTGTATCGGTGCCACAACTCTGGATGAGTACCGTCAGTATATTGAGAAAGATGCCGCTCTGGAACGTCGTTTCCAGCCTGTTATGGTAGATGAACCTACAGTGGAGGATACCATTTCCATCCTTCGTGGTCTGAAGGAGAGATATGAGGTCTTCCATGGTGTTAAGATCACAGACAGTGCGCTGGTTGCAGCAGCTACACTTTCACATAGATATATCACAGACCGTTTTCTTCCTGATAAGGCTATTGACCTGGTGGATGAGGCCTGTGCCCTGATCAAGACAGAGCTGGACTCCATGCCTTCAGAGCTGGATGAACAGCGCCGTAAGATCATGCAGCTGGAGATCGAGGAATCTGCACTGAAGAAAGAGACAGATAACCTGAGTAAGGAACGTCTGGAAACACTTCAGAAGGAGCTGGCAGAGCTTCGTGATACCTTTAATACCCAGAAAGCACAGTGGGATAATGAGAAGCATTCTGTAGAGAAATTACAGAAGCTTCGTGAGCAGATTGAGGATGTGAATAAGCAGATCCAGAAAGCAAAACAGAATTATGATCTGGAGAAGGCTGCACAGTTACAGTACGGTGAACTTCCGAAATTACAGCAGCAGTTGGAAATCGAAGAAAAGAGTGTCAAAGAAAGTGACAGAAGTCTGGTACATGAGGCAGTTACTGATGATGAGATCGCAAGGATCATTTCCAGATGGACTGGTATTCCTGTAACAAGACTGACAGAAGGCGAGAGAGCGAAACTCCTTACTCTGGAAGATCAGCTTCATAAGAGAGTTGTAGGCCAGGATGAAGGTGTGAAGAGGGTTACAGATGCAATCCTTCGTTCTAAAGCCGGCATCAAGGATCCGACCAAACCAATCGGTTCTTTCCTGTTCCTTGGTCCTACAGGTGTAGGTAAGACAGAGCTTGCCAAGACTTTAGCAGAGAATCTGTTTGATGATGAACAGAATATGGTCAGAATCGATATGAGTGAATACATGGAGAAGTATTCTGTATCCAGACTGATCGGAGCGCCTCCCGGATATGTAGGATATGAGGAGGGCGGCCAGCTTACTGAGGCTGTTCGCCGTAAACCATACAGTGTTGTACTTTTCGATGAGATTGAGAAAGCACATCCGGATGTGTTTAACGTACTGTTGCAGGTACTGGATGATGGCCGTATCACAGATTCTCAGGGACGTACTGTTGACTTTAAGAATACAATTCTTATCATGACTTCCAACATCGGTTCTCCGTATCTGCTGGATGGGATTGATGAGAATGGAGAGATTAAACCTGAGGCTCAGAGTCAGGTTATGGATGACCTGAGAGGTCATTTCCGTCCGGAATTTCTGAACCGTCTGGATGAAATAATTATGTTTAAGCCCTTGACAAAATCTAATATTGGTAAGATAGTAGATTTGATGGTCGGCGAGCTTGACAAACGTCTTGCAGACCAGGAGCTTTCCCTGGAACTGACAGATGCAGCCAAGGATCAGGTTATCGAGAATGGCTATGACCCGGTATATGGTGCACGTCCGCTGAAACGTTATCTGCAGAAATATGTGGAGACTCTTGCGGCACGAAAGATTTTGTCCGGAGATGTTCACGCAGGTGATACTCTGGTGCTGGATGTTCAGAATGGGGAATTCATTGTTACGGTAAAGGACGGAAACTAAATGATACCCAAAGATCCAATGATTCTGCTGAGCTATGTGAATACTCAGCTCAGGGATTACTATGATTCCCTGGAAGCACTCTGCACATGCAGAGGATTGAAGAAAGACGAACTGGTGGCGAAGATGCATTCCATCGACTATGAGTATGATGAGGCAACCAATCAGTTCATATAAGAAATATGCGAAATGCTCTCTGACAGCGGGAATTGCTGTCGGGGAGCATTTTTCGTGTTATAGGAAATATGTCGCTGAAGCGACCCGTCGCAGGCGGAGAATCCTGCAAGCAGTAAACTTTCTTATATAAGAAAGTTTACTGTGCTAATTGCGAAAAAGTAATAAACTGTGGAGCTGTTATTGGGTTATGTGTTTCAAAATCAGTACAATTTAAAAAAATATATAAGACGGAGTGGAAAATAGCTGAAAAACAGATTATCTTGTTAAAAAATAAACGAAATTTATCAGATAATATGTTAAAAATGCATAAAAAAATAGGAAATAAAGTATAAATATTCAATATCCCTACAATTGATTTTTGCATGCTGTATGATATAATTGCATCTGTAAAAAATCGAATGCATTTATAATAGGAAGAAACACCTGTTTCAAGTCGAACCATTTTTCTGACTGCTATATCTGCATTGAGCGAAAAAATAAAATATGGAGGTGGCAGTTTTGAAAAAGTTGGTGACCGTACTGGGTGCTTTTTTTGCAGTTCTTCTGGCTTGTCCGTTGAGTGTATTTGCGGCAGAGGGCAGTAAAGCACCATCTACAGTACCTGTATGGCTTTGCATTCCCTTTGCAGGGCTTTTGTTATGTATTGCAGTGATGCCTCTGGTAAAAGCGGAGTGGTGGGAGTCTCATCAGCCACTGGTTGTTGCCTTATGGATCATTCTGATGGTCATTCCATTTGCTTTCGTTTATGGAGCCGGAAAGACTGCAGAGACAGTTCTGGACTGTATTGTGAATGATTATCTTACATTCATCATTCTGTTATTCGGCCTGTTCTGCGTATCAGGTAATATTACCATGGAGGGTGATTTCGCAGGTTCCCCCCGTGTTAATGTAGGTCTGCTTGCACTGGGAACCCTTCTGGCAAGCTGTATCGGCACTACGGGTGCCAGTATGCTGATGGTACGTCCGGTAATTAAAATGAATTCATGGAGAAAGAGAAAAGGACATATTATGATCTTTTTTATCTTCATGGTTTCCAATATGGGTGGATGTCTTACCCCGATCGGAGATCCGCCGCTGTTAATGGGATTTATGCGAGGCGTTCCATTCTTCTGGAGTCTGCATCTGTTCCCTGTGTTGATCTTTAATATGGTCATTTTGCTGTTTGTATTTTATCAGATTGATAAACGTTCCTACAGAAAGGATATTGCAAATGGACGTAAACCGGATATCCGTAAACCGGGTACTCAGTTCCGTCTGGATGGACTGCACAATATTATCTTCCTTGTGATGATCGTTGGCGCGGTAATCTTAAGCGGTGTACTTCCGGGAATGTCCGCATTTCAGGATGCTGCAGGCAATGTAAGAGGCATTCATCTTTTTGGAGAAGTAACCCTGACATTCCCGGCACTGATTGAAATTGTAATCATATTGCTTGCTGCTTTTCTTTCCTTTAAGACAACAGATAAGCAGATTCGTATCAGAAACCATTTTACTTGGGGTGCGATCCAGGAGGTTGCGGTTTTATTCATCGGTATTTTTATCACTATGCAGCCCGCATTGATGCTTCTGAAAGCTGTAGGACCAAATCTGGGAGTTACTGAACCGGCAGAGATGTTCTGGGCAACCGGTGCGCTTTCCAGTTTCCTGGATAACACACCTACTTATCTGGTATTCCTTACAACAGCAGGAACGCTGGCATTTACAAATGGAATCACAACCACACTGGGAACTGTACCTACCAAGATTCTGTCTGCCATTTCCTGTGGTGCAGTATTCATGGGTGCCAACACTTATATCGGAAATGCCCCGAACTTTATGGTAAAGGCAATCTCTGATGAGAATGGTGTGAAGATGCCGTCATTCTTCGGATATATGCTGTGGTCTGTTGTATTTCTGGTTCCGGTGTTTATTATCGATATGTTTGTATTCTTTTTATAAGGAGGGAGGATCATTATGCAGGATAATCAGGAAAAATGTAAAGAACTTGCAATACGCATTTATAACCTGGATGAAGAAGTTTATAAATGTGTGGGTTCCTCTCTGGGACGTACATTTACAGGACAGAAAGAAACAACTATCCGTCATCTGGCAGCACTGATGTATACCAAGCCGGACGGACATCTGCTCAGAAGTGAGCTGGCGCTGATCAGTAACATGGCCCGTACTATCAGGGATAAGAGCGAGAGAAGACGCCTTATGATAGAGTATGACAGTATTCTGAAAGAGATCGAAAGTCTTCCTGATACATTTGGGAAGACAGATATTGTAGACAAAGCGCGTATCAGTCTGAATAATCTGATCGCAAGACGCCAGAACGAGATTTCAGAGAATGACCATCTGATCATCTGTATCAGTCGTACACAGGGAAGTGGCGGTAATGATATCGGATTTGAACTGGCGGATCAGCTTCAGATCAACTATTATGATGCAGAAATTTTTGATCAGGTTATGAAGCGTCTGCAGGCAGACAAAAATGCAGTCAGTGATACTGGTAATTTTGAAAGATTTGATAAATACAGAAAGAAAAAACACACAGATCTGAAAACCTGGTTCAGGGAATTCAATCGTTATCATGGACTTCCGAAGCAGGATGCAGTATTTTTCAATATGAGTGATCTGATCTGTGAACTGGCAAAGAGTGAAGACTGTGTGATTATGGGACGTTGCGCAGATGCGATTCTTAAGAATAATCATATTCCTCATATCAGTCTGTTTATCAGTGCTCCCTTCCAGGTTCGTGTGCAGCACGTTATGGATATCCGTAATATGAATCTGAAGCAGGCAGTACGTTTCCTGAAACAGATGGATAAGCAGCATAAGAAATATTATGAATTTTATACCGGTGAGAAATGGGGAAAACCGGAGAACTATGATTTGTGTATCAACAGTGCCAACTATGGACTGAAGGATACCATTGAGCTGATCCAAAGAATGCTGGATCAGAAGGTTCACTAAAATTAAAAATGATGGTTGGATAAAAAATAAGCTCTGTGGATAGAAGTTTTGATCCACGGAGCTTATTTTTCTTTTTTATTTCCAGTTGAATGTGAACATTCCATAAATATAGATAAAGGCAATCATAATTGGAAGCACAAACCGGAAGAGCGGTTTCATCCAGCTCTGTACCTTTAAGCCCTTACCTGTATTGGCTTCTTTGATAAAGTTATCCCAGCCCCATCCGAATTTATTGCAGCAGAAAAGTGCAAGGACGAGAGAACCAAGGGGTAAAATATTGTTGGAAACAATAAAATCCCAGAAATCAAGCCAGGTAGTTCCTTCAGCAAATGGCTGAAAGTGGAATACGCTGAAACCAAGAGCAGTGGTAAGTGCCAGAAGGAAGACTCCTGTACCACAGATCAGGCTGCCCTTTGGACGTGACCAGCCGGTAAGTTCACGGATCATTGCCAGGATATTCTCGCACACACCCAGGACGGTTGACATAGCTGCAAATACCATGAACAGGAAGAATAAGGATCCCCAGATACGTCCTCCAGACATATTGTTAAAAACTGCTGCCATTGTATCAAACAGAAGACTTGGTCCTGCGTTTACTTCCAGATCAAAGGTGAAGCATGCAGGGAAAATAATAACGCCTGCAAGAAAAGCAACCAGTGTGTCCAGAGTGATCACATGAACAGCTTCTCCCATTAAGGAACGCTCTTTGCCAATGTAGCTGCCAAAGATGGCCATACCGCCCATACCGGTAGACAAGGTGAAGAATGCCTGGTTCATGGCACCTACAACCACGGAACCGTTGATCTTTGAGAAGTCCGGTTTGAGGTAGAATGTCATTCCCTCTCCTGCTCCATTGAGGAAAAGACTATGTACAGCAAGGGAAAGCATCAGTACCAGCAGTGCAAGCATCATATATTTTGTGACACGCTCCAGTCCTCCCTGAAGATTGAAGGAAAGGATGAAAAATGCAATGACTACAGTGACCAGTAAGAAGAATACATTCACAGAAGGGGATGATATCATGGCTGAAAATCCCAGTGAAGAATTCCGGCCTCTGAGAAACTGGACAAAATAATAAATGATCCATCCGCATACAACGGTGTAAAATGCCATCAGGGCAATATTTCCGATCAGACAGAACCAACCGAATATTCCCCATTTCTGTCCTGGTTTTTCCAGCTTACGGTACATGAAAAGGGGACTTGTCTGAGCCGCTCTTCCGATGGAAAATTCCAACACAAGAGCTGGGATTCCCAGGATGACCAGACACAGAAGATAGATCAGCATAAAGCTGCCGCCGCCATTTTGCCCGCACATCCACGGGAATTTCCACACATTTCCGCAGCCAATGGCACAGCCGGCGGAAAGCATAATGAAGCCAAGCCGGCTTCCAAGCTGTTCACGTTTCATAAGATAACGCTCCCTTCAGAAGTTCATATAAGAGATATTATAAGATAAAAAACAATATTTGTAAAATTGATTGTTTTGTTGTATATTATTGAAAATATCGTTTATATAAGAAAAATAACGCTTCTGCGCTTCGATGGGAAACATTGAAAAAAATATGGGAAAGGAACGAGAAATGGATACAAATGTGTTAAAAACTTTTATTGCAGTATGTGAATATTCCGGATTTTCGGCTGCTGCAAAAGAACTGGGATATACGCAGTCTACAGTTTCTTCACAGATTAAACAACTGGAAAAGGAACTTGATGTCAGGCTGTTTGACCGTTATTATCATAAAATCAATCTTACGGAAAAGGGAGTTTTAGTTTTGCAGCAGGCTCGAAACATTCTGAAGGCACAGGCGAAAATGCTTGATTCGCTGAATTCGGCTGAAAGCATTGAAGGCGAGATCCGGTTGTCTATGTCCAGTTCTGTCTGCAGCAGATATTTTAAAAATGATTTTCTGCGTTTTCATCATCAGTATCCGGAAATAAAAGTGGAGATAACAGAAAACGGTACAGAGCAGATGTTTGATAAATTGCGGAAGAACGAAACAGATCTGGTTTTTACTCTGGACAGGCATATTTATGATTCGGATTTTATTATTTGCGCGGAACAGGAAGAACAGGTTCATTTTATTGCAGCGGCTGACAATTCTGTTACAGACTGCTCATGGAAATTAAGTGAAATCTCTCAGAATGAGTTTGTGTTAACAGAACAAGCCATGAGTTACAGAAAAATACTGAATGAAACCCTTGCATCCCAATCACTGGAAATCCGTCCGGTTCTTGAAATCGGAAATCCGCTCCAGATATGTGAACTGGTAAAAAACAGCAGCCTGCTTTCCTTCCTTCCAGATTTCATTTCGGAGAAATATGTGAAAGACGGACAGATTAAAAGACTGGATGTTGCCGGCTGCCCGGTAACTGTATGGACACAGCTGCTGCTCCATAAAAATAAATGGCGGTCTCCGGCAATTAATGTGTTTATAGAATTTTATAAAGAAGTCATGCAGAGATAGAAAGAAATATAAAATATTAGCCGGGCAAAATAAAATTGAATATTTCCAAATTGAAAATATCAAAGTTAAATCTAAAATAATTATAAACTGCACAAAAAACACTTGCATTTTTTGTCTAAAAGTATATTATATATGATTAGTCAGGCTAATCAAAGAACAATGTCAGACCTGAAAGAGGACAGAGGCCGGAAGGGAGTGAAGTTATGTGGTGCCCGGAAGAGGAGAAGAATGAGAAAGAGAAACGAGAAGAGAAAAGCATGCCTGCGCTTTTTATGGAGATCAACCGCCAATATGGTATGAGATGTATGCAGCGTATACGGGAAATAGGTATCCAGCAGGGACAGATGCCGATCATTATGATCGTATACAGAAATAACGGCTGCAGCCAGAAGAAAATCGCAGAATGTATGGGTGTAACGCCGCCCACTGTAAATGTAAGTATCCAGCGTCTGGAGAAAGCAGACATTGTCTGCAGGAGACGTGATGATAAAGACCAACGCATCATGCGTGTGTATCTGACAGAAAACGGGAGAAAAATCGTGGAGGAGCTCCAACAGGAAAGTAAAGCTGTGGAGAAAGTGATGTTCAACAATTTCAGCGAAGCGGAGCTATGTCTTTTACGAAGGTTTTTTGGGCAGATTCTGGATAATATTTCGGAGATACCTGTCAACAGGTAGAAGCTGAAAAATACATGATGGAGCAGATTGAAAAAACTGTATCAGCATGTTCAGATAAAAATATTGTCTGTGAAAGAAATGACCTATGACTTTGACACAGACATACATTAAAAATAGGAAAAGAGGGAATCAAGCAATGATTAAACTGATGAAATATCTGAAGAAATCAGTGGGATACATTGTCCTGATCATAGCACTTCTGTTTCTGCAGGCGTACTGTGATCTTTCCCTGCCGGATTATACCTCCAAGATCATTAATGTAGGTATCCAGCAGAAAGGTATTGAAGACAGTGTGCCGGATAAGCTTCGGGATTCAACCTTGCAGAATCTTCAGATTTTTATGGATGAGGATCAGAAAAAGGAAGTTTCACAGAATTATACACAGAAAGAGGATACCTGGGTATTAAATGATGATATTTCCAAAGAAACCAGAGAGAATTTAAATGAGGATTTCTCCAAGGCAATGATGATGGTATCTGCCTTTTCCGAAGACAGTGAGCAGGGGCAGGCAATGGTTGCACAGATGGGTCTTCCAGAAGGAACAGATCCACTGACAGCACTGGCGCAGATGCCGGAAGAAGCAGTACAGCAGATCATGAGTCAGATGGATGAGAAGCTGAAAGATATGCCGGAGTCTATTGTGACACAGGCTGGTGTTTCCTTTGTTACTTCAGAATATGAAGCACTGGGAAAAGATGTGGATGCCATTCAGATGCATTACATCCTGATGTCAGGTATCAGAATGCTTGCCATGGCTCTGGTGATCATGCTGGCAGCCGTCAGCGTCACATTTATTTCGGCCAGAGTGGCAGGCAGACTTGGTCATGACCTGAGAAACAGCATTTACCGCAAGGTTATGAGTTTCTCCAGCAGAGAATATCACAAATTCTCCACAGCATCCCTGATCACCCGAAGCACCAATGATGTGCAGCAGGTACAGCAGGTTATGGCAATGATGTTCCGTATTGTTCTGTACGCACCAATCCTTGGTATTGGTGGCGTGATCAAGGTATTGAATACAGATTCTTCTATGACATGGATCCTTGGGGTGGCAGTTGCACTGATCCTGGTTGTGATCTTTGTGCTGTTCCAGGTGGCAATGCCCAAATTCACTATCCTGCAGACCCTGATCGACAGACTGAATCTGGTATCCCGTGAGATCCTTACAGGTATTCCTGTTATCCGTGCATTCAGCCGTGAGAAACATGAGGAAGAGCGCTTCGAGAAGGCAAACCTGGATCTGACAAAAACAAACCTGTTTGTCAACAGATGTATGACTTTTATGATGCCCCTTATGATGCTGATCATGAACGGAGTATCTGTACTCATTATTTACAGTGGTGCCCATGCCGTAGACAACGGAACCATGCAGGTTGGTAATGTTATGGCATTCATCCAGTATGCAATGCAGATTATTATGTCATTCCTTATGATCACTGCAATGTCCATTATGCTTCCAAGGGCAAATGTGGCAGCGCTTCGTATTGATGAGGTTCTGAAAACAGAGGTTTCCATTCAGGATCCGGAAACTCCGGTACATTCGTCAGAAGAGGTAAAGGGTGAGATTGAATTTGACCATGTATCCTTTGCTTACCCGGAAGCAGGTGAGAATGTACTGACAGACATTTCCTTTAAGGCAAAGAAAGGTCAGACAATCGCAGTGATCGGAAGTACTGGAAGTGGTAAGAGTACCCTGATCAATCTGATTCCCAGATACTATGATGTGACAAAGGGTTCTGTTAAAGTGGATGGTGTGGATGTCCGCGACATGACTCAGAAAGAGCTTCGTGATAAGCTGGGATATGTGCCGCAGAAGGGTGTACTTTTCTCAGGTACCATTGATTCAAACATCCGCTATGGTAAGCCGGAAATTACTGATGCACAGGTAAAGGAAGCAGCAGAGGTTGCACAGGCTACAGAATTTATTGATACCAAACCGGAGAAATATAAATCCCCTGTATCACAGGGAGGTACCAATGTTTCAGGCGGACAGAAACAGCGTCTGTCCATTGCCAGAGCCATTGCAAAGGATCCGGAGATCTTTATCTTTGATGACAGCTTCTCTGCCCTTGACTTTAAGACTGACAGTCAGTTAAGAAAGGCATTGAAGGAATATACCAAAGATGCAACTACTGTGATCGTTGCCCAGAGGATCAGTACCATCCTTGGTGCAGACCAGATCATTGTACTGGACGACGGACATATGGCAGGCATTGGAACTCATAAGGAACTGATGGCAAATTGTGAGGTATATCAGCAGATTGCAAGATCTCAGTTATCAGAGGAGGAACTGGCATGAGCGAACAGAGAAGAAGAGGTCCTATGGGAGGACATGGACGTATGATGTCCGGCGAAAAGGCGAAAGACTTCAAGGGCTCCATGGCTAAGCTTTTCCGTTATATGGGACGATATAAATTCCGCTTTATACTGATGTTTATCTTTGCAGTAGCGGGAACTGTGTTTAGTATTGTAGGGCCTAAGATTTTAGGTAAGGCGACAACAGAGCTGTTTAACGGCCTGGTTGCCAAGGTAAACGGAACCGGTGAAATCGACTTTGGAAAGATCGGGATGATCCTGTTATGGACACTTGGATTGTATGTGTTAAGTGCATGCTTTTCCTTTGTACAGGGATTTGTAATGTCAGGAATCTCCAATGATGTCACCTATAATCTGAGAAAAGATATTTCAAAGAAAATCAACAGACTGCCTCTGAATTATTATGAGAGCAGAACAAACGGTGAGATCCTCTCCCGTATCACCAATGATGTGGACACTTTGCAGATGAGTCTGAACCAGAGTCTGACACAGCTGATCACATCAGTGACAACCCTGATCGGTGTATTTATTATGATGCTTTCCATTAATGTGTGGATGACTCTGGCAGCACTTCTGATCCTGCCGGTTTCCATGTTCATCATCCAGACTGTCATGAAGCATTCCCAGAAATACTTCCAGGATCAGCAGAGCTATCTGGGTAAAGTAAACGGTCAGATCGAAGAAAACTTCGGTGGTCATAATGTGGTCAGAGTTTTCAACAAAGAGAATGATGTAGTAGAGGAATTTGAAAAAGACAATCAGAAGCTTTATGAATCTGCATGGAAATCTCAGTTCTTCTCAGGAATGATGATGCCGATCATGCAGTTTGTAGGTAACCTTGGATACGTAATGGTAGCTCTTCTGGGCGGTGTGTTTGTAATCAAAAAAAGTATTGAGGTCGGTGATATCCAGTCCTTCTTCCAGTACATCCGTAACTTTACACAGCCAATCCAGCAGATTGCACAGGTCACTAACCTGTTACAGTCCTCTGCTGCAGCTTCCGAGCGCGTATTTGAATTCCTGGAGGAGCCGGAAGAGAGCCAGAATGAGAAGAACCCTGTAGATATTGATACACTTACAGGAGATGTTCAGTTTGAACATGTAAAATTCGGCTACAATCCGGATAAGATCATTATCAATGACTTCTCTGCAGATGTGAAGGATGGTCAGAAGATTGCCATTGTAGGTCCCACAGGTGCAGGAAAGACAACGATGGTGAAATTGCTTATGAGATTCTATGATCTCAATGGCGGAAGTATTAAGGTAGACGGTCATGACATCAAAGACTTTAACAGAAGCAGTCTGAGAGAGATGTTTGGAATGGTGCTTCAGGATACCTGGCTGTTCTCGGGAACCATTATGGAAAATATCCGTTACGGACGTCTGGATGCTACAGATGAAGAGGTGATCGCAGCAGCAAAGGCAGCCCATGTGCACAACTTTATTATGCAGCAGCCGGGCGGCTATGATATGGTTCTGGATGAAGAAACCAGCAATATTTCCCAGGGACAGAAACAGCTTCTCACTATTGCCAGGGCAATCCTTGCAAATAATAAGATTCTGATTCTGGATGAGGCAACCTCTTCTGTAGATACCAGAACCGAAGTGCGTATCCAGAAAGCCATGGACAATCTGATGAAGGGCAGAACAAGCTTTGTGATTGCGCACAGACTTTCTACCATCAAGGATGCAGACCTGATCCTGGTTATGAAAGACGGTGACATTATCGAGCAGGGAAATCATGAAGAACTTCTGGCTAAGAAAGGCTTCTATGCAGACCTGTATAACAGCCAGTTTGAGAATAAGGCAACTGCCTGAAATATAAAGTTACAATCCCTCAGGGGTATTTGTGAAAGAGAATATATTCGGCTCCAGGTTAATGTAGATATTTCCTTCGCCAGAAAGATATAGGATCACACAGATACCGGCTGAGGGATTTTTGTCTGTAACTTCACCTGTAAATTTGCCGGATTTTTGCCTTTTCTGTTAGCTGGTAATATGTTATAATTAAAAACCAATCTACGAAAATTGGTATTTTTTATTATCATAATAACAAGAGAAAATGATAACAATAATAAGGAGTATTGTAACTGTAAAGTTACTGAACAGTTGCAAATATCAGAGGATATCAACAATATGACAGATAAGAAAAACGGCAGAGAATATCTGGGCTATGTGCTGGAAAAATTAAAAGAACGTATCACAGAGATCAGCCTTTCTCTGGTGGAAGGCCAGAAAGAGATTGAGGGAATGCATGAGTATTACTGGGAAAATTATACAGAGATGGACCAGTATGGTTATGAGAATTATGATAATCAGCAGGCATTGTTCCGCCAGATTTCCGCAAATGAAGAGCAGCTGATCCTGAAGCAGAGATTTCGCAGAATGGCAGATTCTCCATTCTTTGGAAGAGTGGATTTTATATATGAGGGAGAAGAGGAACCGGAGATTTTTTATATTGGAATTGGAAACTTTTCGGAGAGAGCAGGCCATATTCCTCTTGTATACGACTGGCGCGCTCCGGTGAGCGGCCTTTTCTATGATTATGATAAAGGGCCAGCTTCCTATGAGGCTCCCATGGGTGAAATCCACGGTGAGGTTGCTTCCAAATGGCAGTACAAGATCCGCAACGGAAAAATGATCTATGAATTTGAAAGTGATGTAAAAATTGATGATGAGATCCTGAAAGCAGAACTGGGAAGTAATGGAGAAGTACAGCTTAAGAACATCATCCGTACCATTCAGAAAGAGCAGAATGCCATCATTCGAAATACCAAAGACAGGATCATGGTAATCCAGGGTGCGGCAGGAAGCGGGAAAACTTCTGTTGCACTTCACAGGATTGCCTATCTTCTCTATCATGACAGACAGAATCTGAAGTCTTCCAATATTCTGATCCTGTCGCCAAATGGAGTGTTTTCCGATTATATATCCCATATCCTTCCTGAGCTTGGAGAAGAGAATATTAAGGAAATGAGTTTTGATCTTTTTGCCTATAAGCAGCTTAGGGATACAGTTTCTGACTGCGAAGACCGCTATGATGAAATTGAACGCAGAATCCGTTTTCCGCAGAAGGCTTCTTTGGCAGAGGAAAAGCAGTCCATGGAATTTATTAATCTTCTGGAACGTTATCTGGTGGAACTGGAAGACCGGCTGATGAATTTCAGGGATGTGGAATACAATGGATTTGTAAAGACAGAGTCAGAGATCATTGAACTGTTTTATTTTAAATTCCAGGATTTTCCGCTGCTTTCCAGAATGGAAGCAGTAGCAGATTACTTTATCGATGAAGTGGAGACCCTGCGAGACCGTGATCTGGCAGATGATGAGAGAGAGCTGGTCCGTGAGAAATTCATGAAATTATATGCCACCAGGGATCTCTATGTGATCTACAGCCAGTTCCTGAAGGAGAATGGATATAAAGGGCTTCCAAAAGCTTCCTATGAGAAAAGAAAACTGAAATACGAGGATGTTTATCCTGTGCTGTATCTGAAATATCGTTTGTTCAGCCAGCAGGGAAGAAGCAATATCAAGCATCTGGTGGTAGATGAGATGCAGGATTATTCCAGACTTCAGTATGAGATCCTTCAGAGGATTTTTTCCTGCCGCATGACCATCCTGGGGGACAGGGCACAGACTATGGACGATAAACAGCAGGATGTACTGAGCTTTCTTCCCAAGATATTTGGAAGGGATATCCGCAGGATTGTAATGAATAAAAGCTATCGGAATACTGTGGAGATTGCCTCCTATGCCAACAGCATGGCAGGAATTACAGATATGGAGCTTTTTCAGAGACATGGAATGCCTGTTGAGGAAAAAACATTTTTAAATGTGGAAAAGACAGCAGAATATATAGCAGCTATGTTGAAAATCGGGGAAGACCAATATGAAACAGCAGTTGTTATCCTCCGGACAGAGAAAGAAGCAGAGCAAATGTGGATGATCTTAAAGGAGGTTCTGGCAGGAAAGGATTTTGATGTGGAAAATAAGCTGTCTTATCTGGACAGAAATAGCAGTACCTTCCGCAAAGGTCTGACGGTTACCACCTTCTATCTGGCCAAAGGCCTGGAATTTGATCAGGTATTTTCTGTTTTTCCACAGAGGGATCAGACGCCATTGGTACAGCAGGCAAGGTATATTGCCGCAACCAGGGCACTTCATGAGCTTCATGTGTATGAGCTTGGAGACTGAGCAGATCAGTGTCTGCCGGGAATCCGGATTTTACAGAGGGGCTTTCTGTAACTGATATATTAAGAATAATTGTAAGTTTCTCAAAATTCCATTGCCGCAGGCAATTTGACAGGGAAATAACATTGACATTGATGTAATGAAATTGTAAACTATACAATATAACAGCAGAAAAGAATGATGAATCTATTCCAAGGAGGATATTATGAGAAATAAAAAAGTACTGATGCTTTTAGCGATAACAGTTGTATTATCCGGCTCTTTGACAGCCTGCAGTTTTGGCGGCGGGGATAATGACGAGGATACCAGCGTAGTACAGGTAACTCCTACACCGGAACCGACCAAGGCACCAAAAGCGACTGCTACACCGGTACCGGCTGACAAGCAGGATACGACTTATACATCCAAGAACAAGGCTGTATCCATTAAGCTTCCGGATGCTACCTGGGCAAATAAATCAGATTCTGATGATATGGTAAGCTTTGAATCACCTGATCAGGGTAAGCTTCTGGTTCTGCATGGTTCCGGAGATGAGGCTATGTCTGTAGCCATCATTCCAAGTTCTCAGGATACTGCATCTGCCCTGGTAAAGGCTGACAATCTGGTTGAGGGTACAGACTTTGAGATCCAGGATTACAAGTCAGAGGAAGTAAGCGGAGTAAATGTATACAGCTATACCGTTCATTATCTGAATGACAAGAGCGAGTATGCATATGTGGTAAATAAATATTTTACAGATAATACTACAGAGTTTTACAGTGTAGCAGGATCTGTCAAGAAAGAGGATTCCCTGGCAAAGATCAAGGCTTCTGTAGATTCCTTTAAGATTGCCGGAGAATCAGGATTGAAAGCAGCAACACCTGAGACCGGAAGCAGTGCTGCAGGTACAGAGAGCACAGGAACAGCAGCTGGCGGTACAACATCAGATGGAACAACAGCAGAGGGAACATCTACAGATGGAACTACCTCAGATGCATCTTCTTCTGACGGAAGTTCCTATGACGGAAGCTCCTATGATAGCAGCTATGGTGATGACGGATCTTCAAACGGATATTATGCAGATGGTACTCCGGTAGGAACAGATGATCCGGATTATGATACCAATCAGACCAGAACTATTTACAGAAATTCTGACGGTTATCCACTGGTTATTTATCCCAATGGTGATGGCAGCTGGTGTGATGATGACGGCAATACTTATACATTCAGCACAGATGAGGATGTATATGATGAGAATGGCGGAGATTACTATTATGGCGGAGAGCCGGCATATGTAAGATACATGCCAAAGAATTAAGTGACAGAATGACAGGAAAAACAGGGCGGCTGCTGTAAAAGGCAGTCGTCCTGTTGCGTTAATGTTAAAAGGAACCTCTTATTTACATACTGACAGATATTATGTTACAATAGCAGAGAAATTGGAAGCTGGTGTGCCCATAAGTGGATGGTTAAATCTGCCTGCTAGTACACCGGGGATTATGAGGGATAATAAATGGAAGCATATGGAAGATTTGCCGGTGTTTACGACATTTTCATGGACAATGTAAATTATGGTGAATGGACGGACTATATTATAGAAGCACTGGTTCAGGACGGAATAAAGGATGGCCTGGTGCTGGAACTGGGATGTGGAACCGGTACTGTGACGGAGATGCTTGCAGATGCCGGCTATGACATGATCGGAATTGATAATTCTGAGGAGATGCTTGCAGAAGCAATGGAAAAGCGGGCAGAGTCAGGACATGATATTTTGTATTTACTTCAGGATATGCAGGATTTCGAATTGTACGGTACAGTCCGGGCTGTGGTCAGTGTGTGTGACAGTATGAACTATGTCACAGAGCCAGAGGATCTGGAGTATGTATTTGCACTGGTGAATAATTATCTGGATCCGGGCGGACTTTTTATTTTTGATATGAATACGATCCATAAATATCGTGATGTGATTGGGGACAGGACCATTGCAGAGGACAGAGAAGATGGAAGCTTTATCTGGGAGAACAGCTATGACAGTGAGAATGCCTTGAATGTGTATGAGTTGGCACTTTTCCTTCCGCGGGAAGATGGATTGTATGAGAAGTGCGAAGAGGAGCATGTGCAGAAAGCATATTCCATAGAAGCGGTAAAAGCCATGATCACGAAAGCAGGGATGGAGCTTGTGGCAGTTTATGATGCATATACCCATACTCCAGGTGATGAGAATTGTGAGCGTCTGACTTTTATTGCCAAAGAACATGGAAAGAGTGCAGAGAATGACTATCATGGAAATATTCCGGAACGTGCCCGTCATATAGAAGAATAAATTCTGCAGGAAATAAAATAGAAAGTAACAAACATAAAATATAGTAATGGAATGGGAGCAACAGATAAATGAATGATTATATTATAAGAGCAATTGCAGCAAATGATCAGATCCGTGCATTTGCAGCAGTAACTACAGAAACAGTGGAGACAGCAAGACAGGATCACAATACAAGTCCGGTTGCTACAGCAGCACTGGGACGTCTGCTTACAGCGGGAGCTATGATGGGAGTGATGATGAAAGGGGATAAGGATATCCTGACTCTCCAGATCAAAGCCGGCGGACCGTTGGAGGGAATTACAGTAACTGCAGATTCTCGCGGAAGAGTGAAGGGATATGTAGGAAATCCGGATGTATGTATTCCGGCAAACAGTAAGGGAAAATTGGATGTGGCAGGAGCTGTAGGCGTTGGATTTATGAATGTTATCAAGGATATGGGACTGAAGGAACCATATGTGGGACAGGTTGTACTTCAGACCAGTGAGATTGCGGAGGACCTGACCTATTATTTTGCAACAAGTGAGCAGGTTCCGTCAGCAGTAGGTCTGGGTGTGCTGATGAATAAGGATAATACAGTTCGCCAGGCAGGTGGATTTATCGTTCAGCTGATGCCTTTTGCAGAGGAAAGCACAATCTCCAGGCTGGAAGAGAATATAAAGAAAATTAATTCTGTTACAGATCTGCTGGAAGAGGGACATACTCCGGAAAGTCTGCTGGAAAAGGTTCTGGATGGTTTTGATATGGAGATCAATGATAAGATTCCCACAGAGTTTTACTGTAACTGCAGCAGGGAGAGAGTAGAGAGGGCACTGATCAGTATTGGCCGTAAGGAGTTAAATGAGATGATACAGGAAGGAAAGCCCATTGAAATGAACTGTCATTTCTGTAATAAAAACTATGAATTTTCAGTGGAAGAGCTGAAGGAAATCCTGCGTAAATGTAAATAATTGTTTTACAGAAATAAGAGATACCGGAAGGGAAAGAGTCAGAAAAGAGGTAGAAAATGAGACACGGTTATATTAAAACAGCAGCAGCAACACCGTATATCACAGTGGCAGACTGCAGGGCAAACGGAGAGGAAATTATCCGTCTGATCCGTGAAATGGAAAAGGAGCATACGAAGGTTATGGTCTTCCCGGAGCTTTGCATCACAGGGTATACCTGCCAGGATCTGTTTTTGCAGCGACGCCTTCTGGACAGTGCATGGGAAACTTTGATGAGAATTGCAGCTGCGACTGCAGATGTGGATGCACTGATCTTTCTGGGAGTGCCGGTGAGAAATAAAGGAAAGCTTTATAATGCAGCAGCTGTGCTTAACAGAGGGGAAATTCTGGGATTGGTACCCAAGTCATATCTGCCGAATTATGGAGAGTTTTATGAGCAGAGACATTTCGTATCAGGACTGGGATGCCTGGAGTTTATGAGTATTAACGGAAAAAAAATTCCATTTGGAACAAATCTTCTGTTTGTGTGTGAAGAATTGCAGGAGCTTATTGTGGCAGCAGAAATCTGTGAAGATCTCTGGGTTAATATGCCGCCAAGCGTGATCCATGCCCAGGCCGGCGCAAATCTGATCGTGAATTTATCTGCAAGTAATGAGATGGTTGGCAAGGACAGCTATCGCAGGAGCCTGGTGTCAGGACAGTCAGCTAGACTGGTGTGCGGCTATGTATATGCCAATGCCGGTGAAGGGGAATCCACTCAGGATCTGGTATTCGGCGGCCAGAATATGATCGCAGAGAATGGCTCGATCCTGGCAGAGGGAGAGCGGTTTAAAAACGGAATTGTATACAGTGAGATTGATGTTCAGAGACTGAATGATGAGAGAAAAAGACTGACCACCTGGCAGTCCTGCGAGGACAGTGATCATCTGAGAATTCCTTTTCATCTCAAGATGGAGGAGACAAAGCTTACCAGACAGTATTCTAGATATCCTTTTGTGCCTTCCCAAAAGTCAGAGAGGGATCTGCGATGTGATGAAATCCTGAATATTCAGGCTATGGGATTGAAGAAACGCCTGGATCATATTCATTGCCATAAAGCAACCGTGGGACTTTCCGGAGGTCTGGATTCCACACTGGCCCTTCTGGTAATTGCCAGAGCCTTTGATCTGTCAGGCGCAGACAGAAAAGATATCCATTGTATTACCATGCCATGTTTTGGTACAACTGACAGAACTTATCAAAATGCCTGCAAATTAAGTGAATGCCTTGGTGCAACCTTAAGTGAGATCAATATTAAAGAGGCTGTAAATGTACATTTCAGAGATATTTCTCATGATCCCTCTGTCCATGATGTTACTTATGAAAACAGTCAGGCCAGGGAACGTACACAGATTCTTATGGACAGCGCCAATCAGGATGGCTCACTTCTGGTAGGAACCGGCGATCTGTCAGAGCTGGCTCTGGGATGGGCTACCTACAATGGGGATCATATGTCCATGTATGGAGTGAATGCTTCTGTGCCAAAGACCTTGGTACGCCATCTGGTGCATTATTATGCAGATACCTGTGGAGATCAGAAGCTGACAGAGGTTCTGATGGATATTCTGGATACTCCTGTAAGTCCGGAACTTCTGCCTCCAAAGGATGGAGAAATTGCCCAGAAGACAGAGGATCTGGTAGGTCCTTATGAGCTTCATGATTTTTATCTATATTATATGCTGCGTGCCGGATTTGAACCGGAGAAAATATACAGACTGGCCTGCAGGACCTTTGAGGGTGTTTACAGCAAAGAGACCATTTATAAATGGCTTCGCACCTTCTGCTGGCGTTTCTTTGCCCAGCAGTTTAAGCGTTCCTGTCTGCCGGATGGCCCAAAAGTGGGAAGTGTAGCGGTTTCTCCAAGAGGAGATCTGAGAATGTCCAGTGATTCCAGCGCAGCCATGTGGATGGAGCAGCTTGACAGGATGAAAGAAGAATTCAAGATTGAGGTTTAATTCGATAGGAATGAGAAGAGCAAAAGCGGAGAACAGGTCAGTTGTTCTCCGCTTTTTTTAAAGCATCTTCAATGGCATTCAGAAGTACCAGGGAGGTATATTTCTGATCCTGGGGGTACTTCAGGTTTTCCAGTGATTGTGAGGAATAAATCTGACTGGAAAGAGATTCCAGAGCCGGCTCCATGAGAGGAAACATGGCGGAAGTGCTTTCACTTAGGTTTACCAGACGGATATTGCGGATTTTTTTTGCATCTACGGATACTTCCAAGTCAAAGGTGTTGCTGTTTAATTCAATGGAGGAAGTATAAATTCCCGGTTTATACCGGTCGAGAGAAGTACCGGCAGAGTGCTGCCTCTGTACAGGACCGAACATAAAGAAAAGTACAATTCCCAGTATGACTGCAAGAAGGAGAAAAATGCCGGTATATATAACTTCCTTCATATGTAGGACTATGATTTTGGTTTTTGCACTCATGGTACACGCCTCCTGGATGGTTTTGTATATTCTATTACAGAAGTGCTTAAATTATGATATACTGGGATCATGAATGTTGAGCAACTGACAGTAAGGAGAGAAGAATGTCATTACAGTTTATTATCGGCAGTTCCGGTGCCGGAAAGTCTTATTTTGCATATGAGAGAGTGATCCGGGAGTCCATGGAACATCCGGAGAGAAATTACTATATTATTGTCCCGGAGCAGTTCACCATGCAGACCCAGAAAACATTGGTGGAGATGCACCCGGGAAAGGGAATCCTGAATATTGATATTCTCAGTTTCCAGCGTCTTGCCTATCGGATTTTTGAAGAGACGGGGGGCGATAATAAAAAAATCCTGGAAGATACAGGCAAGAGCATGGTTCTGCAGAAAATGGTCCAGCAGCACAGGAGAGAGCTTGTCTATCTGGGAAGCCAGATGAACAAGCCGGGATATCTGGACGAAATGAAATCTCTCCTGTCAGAATTTATGCAGTATGATATCAAGGAAGAGAATCTGGAGGAAATGAAGGAGAAAGCGGGAGCTCAGACATTGCTTTCCATGAAGCTTCAGGATGTAACGGTGCTGTATCGGGCATTTTCTGAATTTCTGAAGGGACATTATATGACAGGGGAAGAGGTTATGGATGTCCTTTTAAAAGTACTTCCGTTTTCGGAGAAAATAAAGGGCGCGGAAATTCTTTTTGACGGATTTACCGGCTTTACTCCGATCCAGATCAATGTAATACGGGAGCTGCTTCTGCTGACCAGAAAAGTTTCCGTAACAGTGACAATGGATGAGAAAGAGGATATTTATTCTGTGGGGAAGCCCTATCAGCTTTTCTATATGAGTAAAAAGATGATCCATACTCTGGCCGGGCTTACAAAGGACCTGGAAGATCCTATATATCTGAAGCCCTCTGAGAAATCCAGATTTGCCGGAGCCGGAGCCCTTCGTTTTCTGGAAAACCATATTTTCCGGTATCATAAGAAGGTCTGGAAGGGAGAACAGAAGGAACTGCAGCTGTTCTCTGCACCATCGCCGTTGGCAGAGATGAATGAGGTTGCCAGAAGAATGGCATATCTGGTGAGGACAAAAGGAATCAGATATGGGGAAATGGCTGTGATCACAGGGAATCTGGAAGAGTATGGAAGAGTGGCTTCACAGGCCTTTGAGGCTGGAGAAATTCCCTTTTTTATTGATGAGAAGCATTCTGTACTGATGAATCCTTTTGTGGAATACCTTCGGGCTGCCATGGAAATGGTGGTCCAGGGCTTTCCCTATGAAAGTGTGTTCCGCTATCTGCGCTGTGGTATGTCAGCAGTTACCAGAGAGCAGACAGATCAGCTGGAAAATTATGTGCTGGCTTTAGGAATCCGAGGATATGAAAAATGGTCCCATAAATGGACCCGGGTATACAGAGGAATGGATCCCGGACAGATCCTGCAGATGAATGAAATCAGGGAAATCTTTCTGGAAGAGATCGGAGAGCTGGCAGAGGGCTTTGGTCCGGGAAAAAAGAGGGTGGAGGAATATTGTAGGATCCTCTATGCTTTTATTGTGAAAAGCCAGGTATGGCAGAAGCTGAAGCTCCAGGAAGAGCAGTTTAAAAAGCTGGGGGAGAAGGCTCTGGAAAAAGAATACAGCCAGATTTATGGTATTGTGATAGACCTGCTGGATAAAATGGTGGAAATACTGGGAGAAGAGACGGTGAGCAGACAGGAGTTCAGACAGCTTCTGGAGACAGGGCTTACCCAGGCCGAGGTAGGCCTGATCCCGCCAAGTATGGATCAGGTAATGGTAGGAGATATGGAGAGATCCAGACTGAAGGATATTAAAGTACTGTTTTTTGTTGGAATGAATGAGGGGAATATTCCCAAGAATACACAGTCGGGAGGAATCCTGTCAGAGATGGACCGGGATTTCCTGGGAGAACAGGGGATGGAGCTGGCACCCGGACCAAAGGAGCTGATGAATATGCAGAGATTCTATCTGTATCTGAATCTGACCAAGCCCTCCAGGCAGCTGGTGCTTTCCTACAGTGAGACCAATGGAGCGGGAGAGGGTATCAGCCCGGCTTATCTTATTGGAAGCATCCGGGGACTTTTTCCGGATTTGGAGACAGAGAGAATCCAGGATACACGGGAAGCCTGGATTCCGGAGATTCCGGAGGCAGGACTGGAGCTTTTCCTGGATAAGCTGGTACAGGAAACAGCTAAAATGCAGGAAACAGGATGCAGTGATGACCGCATATTCCAGGAACTTTACAGCTGGTATCTTCGTCAACCGGAATACAAAGATATAGTACAGAATCTGGTACAGGCTGCTTTTATGCGAAAGCCTGTGGACAGGATCAGCCAGAGTGTGGCCAAAGCTCTTTATGGAGAAATTTCTCCTTATAGTGCCACCAGGCTGGAACGGTTTTCGGCCTGTGCATTTGCTCATTTTCTCCAGTATGGCCTAAGGCTGGCGGAGAGAACAGAATATGAATTCAGGGCAATGGATATGGGAAATGTGATGCATCAGGCACTGGAAAATTTTGCAGTGTGTGTACACAAAATGGGACTAAACTGGGCGGAGCTTACAGATGAACAGCGTGAGCAGATTGCAGATCAGTGTCTGAATGAGATCGTAGCAGATTATGGAAATACAGTGTTGAAAAGTAATGCCAGAAATGAATATATGATAGAACGTACCAGACGAATCCTGCAGAGAACTGTATGGGCTCTGCAGAAGCAGCTCCAGAACGGGGATTTTCAGCCGGAAGGCTTTGAGGTAATCTTTGGAGGCGGCAGGATTGACCGTGTAGATATTATGGAGGATCAGGATAAGGTATATGTGAAGGTCATTGATTACAAGACAGGGAATACATCCTTTGACCTGGTGTGTCTGTATCATGGTCTGCAGCTGCAGCTGATGATCTACCTGGATGGAGCTCTGCAGGTGGAACAGAAGAAATTTCCGGACAGGGAAATCCTCCCGGCAGGTGTATTTTACTATAATATTAAGGATCCCATGATCAAGGAGAAAATAGATGCTGATGTGGAGAAAGTCAGCCAGGGAATTATGAAGGAATTAAAAATGAACGGTCTGGTACAGAAGGACCCGGAAATGATCCGGAAAATGGATCAGACTCTGTCTTCCATTCCTGTAGCATTTAAAAAGGACGGAGGCTTCTACAGTAATTCTTCTGTGGCAGACAGAAAGCAGTTTCAGATGCTGGGAAACTATGTGAAAAAGAAAATTCATGAAATCAGGACGGATATTCTAAGAGGAGATGCCCAGATCTCTCCTTATGAGCTGGGAAACAGAAATGCATGTACTTACTGTCCTTATATTTCCGTATGTGGGTTTGACCGTAAGATCGCCGGATATGAATTCAGGAGACTGAAGAATTTTACAGATGATGAACTCTGGCAGATATTTGCAGAAGAGGAGGGAGAGAACTGATGGGAGTAAAATGGACCGAAGAACAGCAGAAAGTAATTTCCCTCAGGGACAGAAATATTCTGGTCAGCGCAGCGGCAGGTTCCGGTAAAACTGCAGTACTGGTGGAAAGGATTCTCAGCAAGATCACAGATCCTGAGGAGCCGGTGGATATTGACCGTCTTCTGATCATGACCTTTACCAGAGCAGCGGCAGGTGAGATGAAGGAAAGAATTTCAAGTGCTATTGAGTTAGCCCTTTATGAGGATCCGGACAATGAGCATTTACAGAGACAGTCCACCCTGCTTCATACTGCTCAGATTACAACTATTGACGGATTCTGTGCATATATTATCCGTAATTATTTTCACCTCATAGGGCTGGATCCCGGTTATCGGACTGCAGATGAGGGGGAACTGAAGCTTTTGCGTGAAGATGTGACAGGGAAGCTTCTGGAGGATTATTACAGCGAAAAGCAGGAGAAGTATGAGAAATTTGTAGAATGTTTTGCTTCCGGTAAGGATGATGAAGCTTTGGGAGGGATGATCCAGAAGCTGTATGAGATGGCTATGAGTAATCCTTTCCCGGAAGAGTGGCTGGATGCATGTCTGGATGATTATAAAATCGAAACTACAGAAGAGCTGAGAGAAACAAAATGTATAAAGCTTTTGTGGAAGGCTGCATTTGATGAGCTGGAAACTGCAGAGCACCTGGCCAGAGAGGCAAGGAAGCTTTGTGATGCTCCTGACGGTCCCAATCTGTACGGGGAAGCTCTGGACAGTGATCTCCTTTTTATCCGTAAGCTGAAGAAGACTGCAGAAGAAAGAGATTATAATGTTCTGGCACAGCTCCTGGAGAAACCTTCTTTTGCCAGATTAAGCGGAAAGAAGATGCCGGAGGCAGATGAGCAGAAGAAACAAAGGATAAAGGAGCTGCGTGAGGAGGAAAAGGAAATCCTCAGGGAGCTGGGACAGAAATATTTCCAGGGGACAGAGGAAGAAATCCTGGATATGCTCAAATGCAGCAGAGAGCCTCTGGAGATGTTGGTGGAACTTACAAGGCAGTTTGCAGAGCGGTTCAGTAAAGCTAAACGTGAAAAAAATATTCTGGATTTCACAGATATGGAGCATTTTGCACTGAAGATCCTGATGAAAAAGGAGGACGGACAGATACAGCTGTCCCAGGCTGCCATAGAGCTTTCGGAGAAATATGAGGAAGTGTTGGTGGACGAATATCAGGACAGTAATCTGGTTCAGGAGCTTCTGACTACAGCAGTATCCGGATGGGTAAATCAGAGGAAAAACATCTTTATGGTAGGAGATGTGAAACAGAGTATTTACAGATTCCGTCTGGCCAGACCGGAGCTGTTTATGGAGAAATATAAAAGCTATTCTGTAGAGGACGGAGAGGAGCAGAGGATTGATCTTCACAAAAACTTTCGAAGCAGGGCGCAGGTGTTGGAGAGTGTAAATTTTATTTTCCGGCAGATCATGGGAGAGAATCTGGGAGGAATCTCCTATGACGAGGACGCAGCTCTCTATCCGGGAGCTGATTTTCCGGCAGGGGGATCCCGGGAATTTGCAAAAACCGAGGTACTTCTGGTGGAGAAGGACGGGGCAGAGCTGGAGGAAGAGGCGGGAGACCAGAATGCACAGGAGCTGGAGGCTCTGGCTATTGCCCAGAGGATTCAGGGAATGGTTGGCAGAGAAGAAATTGTGGACAAAAAAACCGGGAAATACAGGCCGGTGGAATATGGGGATATTGTAATTCTGCTGAGAAGTGCATATGGATGGTCGGAAACCTTTAGAGAGGTACTGGCTTCCCAGGGGATTCCTGTGTACTGCACTTCCAGAACCGGATATTTCTCTGCTCTGGAAATCATTACTGTGCTGAATTATCTGAAGGTGTGTGACAATCCCCTTCAGGATATCCCACTTACCGGAGTGCTCCGGTCACCTATGGTGGGATGCACTTCCCAGGAACTGGCTCAGATCAGGGTTCTGTATCCACAGGGACTTTTGTGGGACAGTGTAGAACAATATGTGAAAAGCAGGGAAGAAGGATACGATGCTGCAGAGAAGCCTTTGATGGAAAAGCTGCAGAGATTTCTGGAACTGCTGGAGAAGGTGAGAAATATGGCAACCTATACTCCGGTGCACCAGCTGATCCTTTTCATATTGAAAGAAACCGGTTATGGAAAGTATGCCAGGGCACTTCCGGGAGGAGAGCAGAGATATGCAAATCTCTCCATGTTGGTGGAAAAAGCTATGGCCTATGAAAAGACTAGCTACAGAGGGTTATTTAATTTTGTTCGCTATATTGAACAGCTTCAGGCTTATGAAGTGGATTACGGAGAAGTCAATCTGGTAGGTGCAGGAAGTACAGCGGTAGAAATTATGACTATTCATAAAAGCAAAGGATTGGAATTTCCTGTGGTGTTTGCGGCAGGAATGGGAAAACAGTTTAATTTCCAGGATCTGAATGCCAGATTGCTGATCCATCCGGAGCTGGGACTGGGGACAGATGCAATACTTCCGGAAAAAAGAATCATTGCGTCCTCCCTGAATAAACAGATGGTACGAAGAGAGCTTCTCAAGGAAAGTCTGGGAGAGGAGCTGAGAGTACTGTATGTGGCTATGACCAGGGCAAAAGAGAAACTGATCCTTACAGGAGCTGTGGGAAAACTGGATAAACGTATTCCGTCCCTGGCCGGATTTCTGGAGGAAGAGGGGCAGGTGCTTCCGCTGGGAGTACGGTTAAAGGCCAGAAATTACTGGGATTTTGTACTGCCGGCTCTGGCCAGACACAGGTCCATGACAGAGCTGTTTGGAGAATACGGTGTGCCCATGCACAGGGTAGAAGGTTTTTATGATGACCCTGCGGACTTTAACATAAGAAAGATCACCCTGCACCAGATGACAGAGGAGGAGATCCTTCTTCAGACAGGAAACCAGATGCAGGAAGAAGTACTAAAAAACTGGGATCCGGAACAGATTTATGATGCAAAGGTGAGAGAGGAGATCGAAGAACGTTTTTCCTATGTATATCCCTTCCGATACTTGGAAGAAATTCCTGTGAAGGTCAGTGTATCCGAGTTAAAGAAGAGAAGCTGGCAGGACAAGGAGGTTCTGCAGATGGTGCCGGAGGATACAGAAACAGAGGCCGAGATGCCTGTGCCCGGATTTATGAAAGCTTCCGGTGAAGAATACAGGGGAGCTGCCCGGGGTACTGCTTATCATCGGGTAATGGAGTGTCTGGACTATTTGCAGGTAGAAACAGACGGACAGCTGAAGAAACAGCTGGAGAGACTGGTGGAAAGCCAGAAACTGTCAGAGCAGGAAAGAGATTGTATCCGTATTTTAGATATTCGGAGATTTGTAGATTCCGGACTGGGACAGAGGATGAAAAATGCTGCTGTGCAGAAGAGACTTTACAGAGAGCAGCCCTTTGTGATTCAGAGAAGCGCAGCTATGCTGGATGATTTGTGGCAGGAGGAAACAGTACTGGTGCAGGGAATTATGGATGCATATTTCGTAGAGGACGGTGAGATTGTTCTGGTAGATTACAAAACAGACAGAGTAAGAAGGGGGCAGGAACAGAAGCTGATCGATCTGTATCATGTGCAGCTGGAGGATTATGCCCAGGCGCTGGAGAGGATGACCGGGAAAAAAGTAAAAGAAAAGATTATTTATTCCTTTACCCTGCAGAAAGAGATTGTATTGCAGGGATAATAAAAATTTATAAAAATATCTGCTTTTGGATTGCAGAAGGTGTTTGTATAAAAAGATATCCGGCAGGGAGTAGCGCGTATTATACGCGCCATCCTGCCGGATATTTATTTTTTAGGATCTGGTTGACCAGCTTTCCGAAGCCTACCGGATATCCATCTGCACAGAGAAGATGCCAACCTTTTTTGTGGGTTGCTTCTTCAGGCTCAATGTTTAAGGTCTCACCCTTCAGATAGCGGGTGAGTCTTTCGTCAGAGACAGGAAGAGAAATCACAGCTTCCGCCTCCCCTTTGCGGATGGCCAGTGCCAGAGGCTGAGAGGGTTCAAAACGATTTTTCTTAAGGTCACCCAGATATAATCCGTTTCGGAGGAAGGTGATTCCGCGGAAATCGGAAAGTACAGGTGGCAGATAATAGACTTTGTCCTTGCGAACTTCTACCCGCTCCCAGTCAAAGGGCTGGCCGCCCAGAGTTTTCAGACCAATTTCATTCAGGAATTCTTCGATTAACGGGAATGCATTTTTATCAGGCTTTGTGTGTGGACGGCTGCTTTCCTGTATGGATTGTCCTTTTTTACGGAAGAGAGCCAGGAAGTGGCCTTCCCCATTCATTTTATGGGGGAAAATGCGGATGCACTTTGTCAGCTCCGGATTGCCATTTCCCCATTCCGGCACACCCTGGGAAAATCCCTCATAGTTTTCCATTTCTGCCAGTTCCATATCCGGGCGGTTTTCCAGAAGATAAGCCACGGTCTGTTCGTCTTCCACAGGGGCGAAGGTACAGGTGGAATAAAGTAAGAGTCCACCTGGGCGAAGCATATCTGCCGCCTGAAGCACAAGCTCTTTCTGGATTTCAGAAAGCTCCCGGGATTTTTCAGGAGTCCAGTCCTTTGCAAGGGCTTCCTCCTTGCGGAACATTCCTTCGCCGGAGCATGGGGCATCTAGGATGATCTTGTCAAAAAATTCCGGGAATGTCTTGGTTAGCTTTGCCGGTGTCTCGTTTGCCACGAAAATATTGGGGATTCCGAAAAGTTCCAGATTACGCAGAAGTGCTCTGGCACGGGAGGTGCTGATATCGTTGGCTACCAGAAGTCCCTGTCCCTGAAGGGCAGCTCCTGCTGCAGTTGCCTTTCCGCCAGGGGCCGCGCAGAGATCCAGGACTTTGTCACCAGGTTCGATGGGAATACGGGAGGCTGGGGTCATGGCACTTGGCTCCTGGAGGTAATAGAGACCGGCCTGGTAATATGCGCATCTGGAAGGGCGGGTATCCTCATCATAGAAATATCCGTTGGGGATCCAGGGGATTGGTTTTACTGGAAACGGGCAGAGTTTTTGGAATTCTTCACAGGAGATTTTTGAGGTGTTTACCCGCAGGCCATAGGTGCGGGGGGCGTTAAAGCTCTCTAAAAAGGCGGTGTATTCCTGAGCAGAAAGCATTTCCTGCATGCGTGCCAGGAAGGCGGGATGGAGGGGAGTTGTTATTGTCATAATGTGTGAAGCCCTTTCTGAAAAAAATATTTATAGTGGGGATGAATATGATGGGAAGGGGGACGCCGTGGGAAAGATATCTATGCTGGTTCGGTTCCGGGGCCTAAGTAATTCTAAGTTTGCAAAAATCTGCTAAAGGCATGAGAATAAAAGCGCAAACTCGCTTCGCTCAGACAGTGCGGCTTTTTTTCTCATAACGCAGATTTTTGCAGACTAAGAATTGCTAAGACCCCTGCACAGAGGAACCAGCATAGATATCTTTCCCACGGCTGTGAATCCTGCCGATACAAAAACATCCGATGGTGCTGGGTATATTGTGATTGGTCTTGTTTATTATAATAGAAAAGATATTTTTGCTAAATAGTATTGACAAAATTATATTATACGACATATAATATCAGCAACAAAACAATATTGCACTGCTGTATAATATGTACTGGACTGGATAGATTTCGTTACTAAGAACGGAATAACTGGACTTCAATGTGGCAGATGTATGTGCAGGGTGTTAATGAGACAAGGGAGTGTGCATATGGTTTTTAATACGGGTGCGGCGCTTCTGGATGCGATTGTTCTGGCTGTGGTTTCCAAGGAAAAGGAAGGGACCTATGGTTATAAGATTACTCAGGATGTACGGGGAGTTCTGGAAATTTCAGAATCTACCTTGTATCCGGTACTGAGGCGATTGCAGAAGGATGATTGTCTGGAGGTTTATGATATGGCCTTTGCCGGGAGAAACCGGAGATATTATAAGCTGACGGAGAAGGGGGCTGCTCAGTTGAGCCTGTACAGGGCTGAATGGGAAATTTATTCGTCGAAGATCACAGGCGTTCTTGATGGACAGAATGTGAGGGCAGACGGTGTTGACGAGGGAGGAATTGGATGATGGACAGGGCGCAGTTTATGCGGGAGCTGGAGGAGCTGCTTGCGGATATTTCTGAGACAGAGAGGCAGGATGCCCTTGAGTTTTATAATAATTATTTTGATGATGCGGGAATTGAGAATGAGGCTTCGGTGATCAGGGACCTTGGAAGTCCTGAGAAGGTTGCGGCAATCATTAAGGCAGATCTGAAGGATCCTGAAAAGGGTTATGAGTATGGAGAATATACAGAGCATGGTTATGAGGATGCACGGGCAAAAGAAACGGAGCAGATGCCTGAAAAATATGGGGAAGGATCCGGGAAAGAGAAGCGCTTTTTCAGGAAGGGAAACCAGGCAGCGCTGATTTTGGCAGTGATCCTGCTGGTTTTTATTTCTCCTTTTGTTAAGGGAGCTGTTGGCGGAATCCTGTCTTTGACAGTTGGTATTTTGTTACTTCCCTTCTGGCTGATCGTTGGACTGGGCATAGGTGCGGTTGCTTTATTGATCGGTGGATTTGCTGCTATTGTGGTAGGAATAGGGCTTTGCGTGGTGATGACCGGAACCGGAGTCATGACCATAGGAATTGGCTGTCTGATGATCGCGTTGGCAATCCTTATGGTTTTGGGACTGATCAGCATCGCAGTATGCATTGTGCCGAAATGGTTTCGGAAGATTACTGACTTTTTTAACAGGTTGCTTTACAGAAAGAGAAAGGAGGCGGTTAAATGAAGAAGTTTACAAAAGGAATGTTGATCGCAGCAGGAATTTTCGCTGCAGCAGGAATCGGACTGACAGCTGCCGGTGGTGTTATGGGAGCC
Organism: Blautia difficilis; assembly: GCF_014297245.1. Lineage (NCBI taxonomy): Bacteria > Bacillati > Bacillota > Clostridia > Lachnospirales > Lachnospiraceae > Blautia > Blautia difficilis. Next base: position 110,694 of record NZ_JACOQG010000009.1, read on the forward strand.
AGTATGTCGGAACTGACAGGGGTGAACAGTCTGAAGCGGATTCTCAGGATGACAGAGTGGGATGATGACTATGATGATGACCATGATGATATCGATGATGATTATGAGGATCATGTTGAACATGATGGGATGGAATATAGTACGGAAATGGGGCAGAAGGACATGGCGCCTGCAGTAGTGGGAAATGAAAGCTCGACAGATGGCACTGTATATCAGTTGAAGTATCCGCCCACAAAGCTGGATATAGAGCTGAAGTACGATGAGCTGATTCTGGAAGAGGGTGACAGTTTCTGTGTCAGAGTTTATGATGATAATGGAAAGAATGTGACAGTAAAAGAAAGTTCAGATACTCTTAAGGTCAGAAGCTCGAAAAAGTTGTCTAAAACCAGAAAGGTGTGTATCTCCTATCCGAAAGAAGTTAAGCTTCAGGAGTTGGAGATTGAAATGGGTGCAGGTACTGTTTATCTGAACCGAGATATTGAGACAGAGAAGCTGAGTGTGGAAATGGGAGCCGGGGAATTTGACAGCAAGAATCCGGTAACTGCAGAAGAAGCAGATCTGGAAATCGGAACCGGAAGTATGACATTTGCAGATCTGAGTGCAAAGAAAATATCTGGAGAATGCGGCCTTGGGGAACTGGATCTTACAATGACCGGTACTCAGGAGGATTATAATTATGATCTGGAATGCGGCGTGGGAAATCTGGATGTAGGTTCTGATTCTTACAGTGGACTTGGACGGGAGAAAAGCATTTCCAATACAGGTGCAGACAGGAAACTGAATCTGGAGTGCGGTATGGGAAATGTATCAGTAGATTTCTCTGGGAAAGAGCACAGGGATTTGTAGATATTCTGAGGAGGATACACTCTGACGGGTAAAAATAAAAGTAGTATTTAATAATCTGGGTTTAAGGAGGAAATGAAGCATGAGTGACAAACGTTTATACAAATCATCAGAAAACAGTATGCTTTGCGGCGTATGTGGAGGAATCGCAGAATATTTTGATATTGACCCTACGTTGGTGCGTCTGGCATGGGTGATACTGACCTGCTTTGGCGGTGCGGGAATCTGGGCATATATCATTGCAGCTATTATTATTCCCAAAAGATAACAGAATTTCAAAATCCAATCTGTAATAAGAAAAGACAGTATAAAAATTAAGAAAACAGCCCATACTCCAAAGAAAAGGAGTGTGGGCTGTTTTGAATAAAGAGAAGGAAATAAAAGCTTATCTTGATGGAGAATTGTTACCGGACACCAGGATGAAATATGAAATTGCAGAGGAAATGGGACTGCTGGACAGAGTATTGAGTGATGGATGGAAAAGTCTGTCTGCAAAAGAGACCGGACGGATCGGAGGATTGATGACAAAACGAAAAAAAGAGAAATTGGAAAAATAAGTGATATAAACTTGTTCTCCGGGCAATGATGCTGTAAAATTAGAGCAAATAGTGAACTGTCTTAAATGCATTATTTACGAGGATTGCTATAAATATGGGAGGACAATAAGATGAAGTTAGGTATTTTGGGGGCCGGAGGCATTGCTTCTACTATGGCAAAAACAGTGGCAGGAATGGAAGATGTGGAGGCGTATGCGGTTGCTGCCCGTGATCTGGAACGTGCCCAGGTATTTGCGCAGAAATATGAAGTAAAAAAAGCATATGGATCCTATGAGGAAATGCTGGCAGATGATGAGGTTGAACTTGTTTATATCGCCACTCCTCATTCACACCATTATCTGCATGCAAAGATGTGTCTGGAAGCGGGAAAGCATGTACTTTGCGAAAAGGCATTTACTGTAAATGCAGAGCAGGCACAGAAATTATTTGACCTTGCAAAAGAGAAAAAGCTTCTGATCACAGAAGCAATCTGGACAAGATATATGCCGTCCAGAAAGATGATCAACGATATTATTGAAAGTGGTGTGATCGGCGAAGTTACCGCAGTTACGGCGAATCTCAGTTATACAATAAGTCATGTAGAACGTATCCGTAAACCGGAGCTGGCAGGAGGTGCTCTTCTGGATGTAGGCGTATATCCAATCAATTTTGCCTCCATGGTGCTTGGCGATAAGGTAAAGGATGTAAAGGCTACTGCAATCTTTCAGAATGGAGTGGATATTCTGGACAGTATTGCCATGGTGTTTGAGGGAGACCGCATGGCAACCCTTCAGTGTGGAGCAAGAGAAATCTCAGACAGAATGGGAAGTATTTTTGGAACCAGAGGATATATGCAGGTGCAGAATATCAATAATCCGGAAAAGATTACAGTGTTTGATACCGACCATAAAGAAGTGGCTTCTTATGTTGTACCGAAACAGATCTCAGGATATGAATATGAGGTAGAATCCTGCATGAAAGCAATCCAAGAGGGCAAACTGGAGTGTCCGGAAATGCCTCATGCAGAGACAATAAGGATTATGAAAATCATGGACGATATCCGTAAATCCTGGAATTATGAGATTCCGTGGATTGAGTGATTTTGTGTTACCGTGAACGGAGCGGACGGTAACGATTTTGCATTTGTTTATTGCATTTGTTTATGAATATTTTATTTTGAATTATAAATATAATGTGTTACAATGAATATAACCATTAAGACTACCGGGCAGGTCAGAATTTGACCTGCCTGTAAATAAATACGGAAATAAATCGGGGGCAAAAGAAGCGTTAATAATTGTAATAAAATTACTGATGTAGTAAAAATAAAATTACAGGGGAAATGCGGATGAGTGAGATGACAGATGCATATGTAAAACTGGATAAGGTTTCCAAGATATATGGAACCAAAGAAGTAAAGATCGTTGCAGTGGATGAGATCAGCTTTGAGATCGCCAAGGGAGAGTTCGTGGTGATCGTTGGTCCCAGCGGTGCGGGCAAGACGACAGTGCTGAACATTCTTGGGGGTATGGATAAGGCTACCAGTGGAGAGGTTCTGGTGGATGGCAGGAATATTGCCAGATATAACAGCAGGCAGCTTACCGGCTATCGGAGAAATGATATTGGATTTGTATTCCAGTTCTATAATCTGGTGCCCAACCTTACAGCACTGGAGAATGTAGAACTGGCACTGCAGATATGTAAGAATCCGCTGGATGCCAGGGAGGTTCTGGAGGAAGTGGGACTGAAGGACAGACTGACCAATTTCCCGGCACAGCTTTCCGGTGGTGAGCAGCAGAGAGTTTCCATTGCCAGGGCACTGGCAAAGAACCCCAAGCTGTTGTTGTGTGATGAGCCTACAGGTGCACTGGACTACCAGACTGGTAAGGCAATCCTGAAGCTTTTACAGGATATGTGCAGGGAGCGTGGAATGACAGTGATCGTCATTACCCATAACTCGGCGCTGACACCTATGGCAGACCGGGTGATCAAGATCAAGAACGGAAAGGTTTCCAGGATGACAATGAATGACCATCCTACACCCATAGAGGAGATAGAATGGTAGGTGATGAGTATGAAAGCAATGCATAAAGATTTCTGGATGGAGATACGCAAAAGCAAAGCCAGATTTATTTCCATATTTATGATCGTTGCTCTGGGAGTTGCATTTTTCTCCGGGATACAGGCCTCGTCACCGGATATGCGTTTCTCAGGTGATGCCTATTATGATGAAACCAATCTTATGGATATCAAAATAGTGGGAACTCTGGGACTGACGGAGGATGATGTAGCCGCCATTAAGCAGGTGGACGGAGTAGAGAATGCAGAGGGCGCCTATGGTACAGATGTAATGTGTGGAGAAGGCGAGAAGCAGAAGGTACTCCATGTGGAAGCTGTGAATCAAACTATGAACCGGATCTCTGTGACAGAGGGAAAAGCTCCGGAAAAAAGCGGGGAGATTTTCCTTGACTGTATTTTTGCCGAGAGCAATGGATATAAGGTGGGGGATCAGATTACCCTGAAAGAGGGCGGAGACAGCGAACTGCTGAAAAAGACGGATTACACAGTTGTAGGTTTAGGCGAGAGTCCGCTTTACATATCCTATAACAGGGGAAACTCCACTCTGGGTTCCGGTGAGGTTAATGGATTTGCCTATGTGCTCCCTGAGGATTTTGACCAGGAAGTGTATACGCAGATTTATGTGCAGGCTCATGGAACGCAGGATCTGATCAGCTATACAGATGCTTATGATTCCCTGATAGAGAGAGTGCAGGAGCAAGTGGAGGGGATTGAGGCAGAACGGTGTCAGATCAGATATGATGAGATCGTAGAGGAAGCCAATGAGAAGCTTGCAGATGCCAGACAGGAACTTGAAGACGGCAAGAAGGAGGCTGATGAGAAGCTTGCAGATGCCAGACAAGAACTGGAGGACGGCGAAAAGAAGTTAAAAGATGGCAAGAAGGAATATAAGGATGGCAAGAAAAAGCTTGCAGATGCAAAAAAGGAGCTGGAGGACGGAAAAGCCCGGCTTGCAGATGCAAAGAAGGAGTTAGAGGATGGCAGATCCCAGATTGCCAGTGGGAAAGAGCAGATTGCCAGTGGCAGAGCACAGATCGCATCTGCAAAGGAACAGCTGAATGCAGGATGGGCGGAGGTTTCAGAGAACCAGGCAAAGCTTGATGATGGAAAAGCACAGCTACAGGATGGCAAGAATCAGTTAAGCGCCGGTGAGAAGCAGATTGCGGATGCAAAGGAGCAGCTTACCCGGAGCCAGCAGGAGCTTGACAATGGCAAGGCGCAGATTCAGTCAGGCAGAGAGCAGATCGCAGCAACCAGACAGGACCTAAATGCCAAAAAGGAAAGCTGCAATCAGGGACTTGCCCAGATTGAGCAGCAGGAGGCCCAGCTTTCTGAAGGAGAGGCTCAACTAGAGAGTGCCAGAAGTCAGCTTGCAGCATTGCAGGCACAGTATGAGCAGGCACAAGCTTCAGGCACATATTCTGAGGAAGACCTGGCGGCTCTGGCAGCACAGGTTTCCGCTTATCAGGAGCAGGTGGACAGTCAGGCTGCCCAGTTGGAAGCATCCAGAAACCAGATCGCAGCAGCAAGAAGTGAACTGGAGAGTGGGTTAAGCCAGGTGGAAAGCGGACTTGCCCAGCTTGATGCGAAAGAAGCAGAACTGAATCAGCAGGAAGCTGCACTTCCCGATGCCCAGGCAAAGATCGATGCAGGCTGGAAAGAGGTGAAGGCTCAGGAGAAGAAACTGGAGCCAGCCAGAAAAGAGATTCAGGAAAAAGAAGCTCAGCTTGTGTCAGCCCAGGAACAGATTGATGCTGCAAGAGCAAAATTAAATTCCAGCCAGGCTCAGTTAGAGGAGAAGGAGGCAGAGCTTGCTTCGGGAGAAGCACAGATCCGGGAGAATGAAGGGAAGCTTGCTTCCGGAGAGAAAGAGATTACCGAGAATGAACAGAAGCTGAGGGATGGCGAGAAGGAAATCACTGAGAACGAGCAGAAGCTGAAGGATTCCAGAAAGGACATCAAGAAAGCAGAAAAAGACCTGGAAGAAGGTAAAAAGGAATACGAAGACGGAAAGAAGGATGCAGAGAAAGAAATCGCAGACGGTGAGAAGAAGATTCAGGAAGCCCAGGATGAGATTGATGATATCAGTATGCCGGAATGGATGGTAACGGACCGCAATGATCTGCCGGAATATTCAGATTATGGGGATAATGCAGACAGAATGAGAAGTATCGGACAGGTTTTCCCTGTTATCTTTTTCCTGGTGGCTGCACTGGTAAGTCTGACTACCATGACACGAATGGTGGAGGAACAGAGAACCCAGATCGGTACAATGAAGGCTCTGGGATACGGCAAGTATGCGATTGCATCCAAATATCTGCTGTATGCCTTTCTTGCCACTGTGGGAGGCAGTATCCTGGGGATTCTGATCGGAGAGAAGATCCTGCCCTGGGTTATTATTAACGGGTATGGCATTATGTATAAGGGAATGATGAACAATATCCAGATCCGTTACGAATTTAAATTTGCAATGATAGCAGCAGGTGCGGCAACTGTGTGTACCGTCGGAGCCACCATTTTCTCCTGTTACAGGGCTCTGGCGGAAACTCCGGCATCACTGATGCGTCCCCCTGCTCCCAAAGAGGGTAAGAGAATCCTGCTGGAACGGATTCCATTTTTCTGGAAGCATCTGAATTTTACATGGAAATCTACTCTTAGAAATCTTTTTCGATATAAAAAGCGTTTCTTTATGACGATTTTCGGTATTTCCGGAAGTATGGCACTGATGCTGGTAGGCTTTGGACTCAGGGATTCCATTATGGATATTGCCAGACGGCAATATCAGGAGCTTCAGCATTATACAGGAACGATTATTGATGATGAGGATGCAACAGATAAGGAGAGACAGGAACTGGATGAGTTTCTGAAAAATAACAGCCAGATCGAGAGATATACCCATGTGCAGTTTACCAAGATGAGTGTTCCAAGAAATAAATCCAATATCAGCGTATATGTGTATGTGCCTGAGAATCTTGAGACCTTTAATAAGGATGTAACTCTTCAGGACAGAAAGACAAAAGAGAAATATCAGCTGACGGATGCAGGTACAGTGATCAGTGAGAAGACGGCTGCTCTGACAGGGCTGAAAGTCGGGGATACCATGACCATCACAAAGGATGGGAAAAATTATGAGACAAAGATCGCAGCAGTAACAGAGAATTACATGGGACATTATATTTATATGACAGGAAATGTCTATGAACAGACCTTCGGGGAGAAGCCGAACTATTCTGCAACTGTATTCACGGTAAAAGAGGAATATAAAGAATCAGAATCTGAGGTGGGAAATGAAATCCTGAAGCATCCGGCTGCGTTAAGCATAAGCTATACCAGCAGTCTGGAGGCTCAGCTTCACAGAATGCTGGGGGCATTGGATACGGTTATCATAGTGCTGATCATTTCTGCAGGAATGCTTGCTTTCGTGGTTCTGTATAATCTGAACAATGTCAACATTACGGAACGTCAGAGAGAACTGGCAACCCTGAAGGTACTGGGATTCTATGATACTGAGGTTTCTGCCTATGTATACAGGGAGAATGTTATCCTTACCTTTATAGGCGTGTTGGCAGGGGCTGTATTCGGAATCTTTTTGCACAGGTATATTATCCGTACTGTGGAAGTGGATGCGGTTATGTTCGGAAGAAATATCAATCCTGTCAGTTTCCTGTATTGCGGACTGCTGACAATTGGATTCTCCATAATCGTAAATCTGTTTATGCATCAGAAATTAAAGAAGATTGATATGGTAGAATCCCTGAAAAGTGTAGAATAAACGATTTGTTGCTTTATTGCAGGAAAGAAGAAATACAAAAACACAGCATAAAATGTGAAAAAGTCAGATAAAATGCAAGGAAAATACAAATGCAATGGCAATTATCCACAAAATAAAAAGTGTACTTGACGTATCTTTGTAACTTTGTTATAATGATTTCATCAATTGAAAACACACGGATTGTTACTGTTTGGCAGGCAAAACCAGAATCTATGGCTGAGACAATCAGTCTATAAATTCTGGTTTTTTTTATAGGGGACTAGTACATCACTGTCAGGCAACATATGGTTTGGAAAAGGAAAGACATGGATCATATTATAATTGAAAAAGTGATCAATAACAATATTATCTCGGCATATGAGAAATCCGGTGCAGAAGTAATTGTGATGGGACGTGGGATCGGTTTCAAAAAGAAACAGGGAGAAGTGGTTCCTGCTGACCAGATCAGTAAAATCTTTCGCATTAAAAGCCGGACACTGACGGAACAGTTCAAGGAGCTGCTGGCCAATATGCCACTGGAACGAGTGAGGATTTCAGACGAGATCATCTCTCATGCAAAGGATCATCTGAAATTAAAACTGAATCAGAGCATTTATGTGACACTGACGGATCATATTAATTTTGCAATTGAAAGAGTGAGCCAGGGAATAGAACCGCAGAATGCATTATTGTGGGAGATTAAGCGCTTTTATCCTCAGGAATTCCAATTAGGAATTTATGCGTTAGAGTTGATCCATGACAGACTTGGTATTCTTCTGCCAGAGGATGAAGCAGGATTTATTGCCCTTCATTTCGTAAATGCAGAATATGGTACAGATATCCGGGATGCGGTGAAGTTTCCGGATCAGATGCAGGCAATCGTGGATATTGTGGAACGTGATCTGGGAATACTGTTGGATGAATCATCTTTACATTATGAGCGCTTTATGACACATATCAAGTTTCTGATACAGCGGATCTACCGGAAAGAATTGCTTTCCAGTGAGGACAGAGAGCTGTCCCTGATGATGCAGCGGAAATACCCCAGGGAATATGAATGCAGTGTAAAGGTTGCAGAATATATTATGCAGGCAACCGGCAGCAGATTATCTGAGGAAGAAATCATGTATCTGTCTGTACATATCCGCAGAGTTAGTACTATAGAAAAATTATAATTATAAATGTAAAAATAAATGCAAAAAACAAGGAGGCTTTTAAGTATGTTTGATTTTTTTAAGAAGAAAAAGACACCTGAACTGATCATCGGATCTCCGGTGAAGGGGAAAACAGTTCCTCTTTCCAGCGTAAATGATCCGACTTTCAGTGAGGGGATGCTGGGAAAGGGTGCGGCAATCCTTCCGTCAGAGGGGAAAATTTATGCACCTGCAGACGGAACCATTGAAACACTGTTTGATACCCTTCATGCATTCAGTCTTTCTACAGCAGATGGTGTAGAGGTTCTGGTCCATGTGGGTCTGGATACAGTCAAAATGGACGGTGACGGATTTACAGGTCATGTACATTCCGGGGATGCAGTAAAGAAAGGAGATCTGGTTCTGGAGGTGGATCTGGACAAGGTCAAAGCTGCAGGATATGATACCAGTACTCTTGTTGTTATCTGTAATACAGATGACTATGGAGATGTCCGTGGGCTGGATAACAAAGAGGTACAGCCCGGTGACGATGTGATCGTAATCACAAAATAAGAATTATGTATTTTTCCCGGAGGTGTCCGGGTAAAAATAAATAAAAGGGGATTTGAAAGAGTAAATCATTCTATCTAAGGAGGAAAAAGTATGAAGTATTTACAGAAATTAGGTAAAGCCCTGATGTTACCGGTAGCTTGTCTTCCAATCTGCGGTATCCTCATGGGTATTGGTTATTTACTTTGCCCTGCAAGTATGCAGGGTGGTGATATCACCGGATTTGGTCCGATGGTTGGTATTTTCCTTGTAAAAGCCGGTGGTGCTCTGATCGATAATATGGCACTGTTATTTGTAATCGGCGTAGGTGTGGGTATGTCAGATGACCACGATGGTACAGGCGGTCTTGCAGCCCTTGCTTCCTGGCTTATGATCACAACACTGTTAAGCACAGGATTTGTTACAACACTGTTCCCGTCTATCGCAGACAATGCAGACAAAACACTGGCATTTAACAAAATTGCCAACCCGTTCATCGGTATTCTTGCAGGTGTGATCGGATCTAGCTGTTACAACAAATTCAAAAGCACAAAATTACCGGACTGGCTTTCTTTCTTCAGCGGCAAACGTTGTGTAGCCATCATCGCAGGTGTTATATCTATTCTCGTATCCGTAGTTTTACTGTTTGTATGGCCGATCCTCTTCGGTGTACTGATCTCCATCGGTAACGCAATTTCCGGAATGGAAGCTCTTGGAGCTGGTATCTATGCATTCCTGAACAGACTTTTAATTCCTACAGGTCTGCATCATGCATTAAACAATGTATTCTGGTTCGATACGATCGGACTTGGTGATCTGACTCATTTCTGGGCAGGTGAGACATCAGCAGATGTAAGCTGGAGCCTTGGAATGTATATGTCCGGCTTCTTCCCATGTATGATGTTTGGTATTCCTGGTGCAGCTCTGGCAATGATCCAGTGTGCAAAGGACAATAAGAAAAAAGTTGCTATTGGTCTGGTAGCTTCCGCAGCACTTTGTGCATTTATCTGCGGTGTTACAGAGCCATTCGAATTTGGTTTCATGTTCCTGGCTCCTGGGCTTTATGTTATTTATGCATTATTATATGGTATCTTTACAGTTGTTACAGTATTATTAGGATTCCGCGCAGGCTTCTCATTCTCAGCAGGTGCAACAGACCTTCTGTTTTCAGCATCTCTGCCAGCAGCACAGAAAACATGGTTGATCATTCCGTTGGGAATCGCAGCATTCATCGTATTCTATGTGGTATTCAGATTTGCAATCCTTAAGTTTGATCTGAAGACTCCTGGAAGAGAAGATGATGATATGGATGAGACAACTGTAAAACTTGCAAACGATAACTTTACAGAAGTTGCAAAAATTATCTTAGAAGGTGTTGGCGGAAAAGGAAACGTTGCATCTATCGATAACTGCATTACAAGACTTCGTCTGGAAATCAAAGACTATACAGCTGTTGATGAAAAGAAAATCAAATCAGCCGGTGTTGCCGGTGTGATCAGACCTGGTAAAAATTCTGTTCAGGTTGTAATCGGTACGAAAGTTCAGTTCGTAGCAGATGAGTTTAAAAAGCTCTGTAAATAATATAGCAGATAAAAATCCCTTTTTACAAAAAAGACCGCATTCATTGCGGTCTTTTTTCAATGGAAAAATACTCTGTGATTTTATGTTTTTGATCAAATTGATTGTTATATTCCAGAATGTGATATTCATTTACCAGCTTCTGAAATTTTTCTGGTAAATTGTTCTGGGAATACCAGGTACCGTCTGTATCACATACGGCACCGATTCCAATGATCGGAAGCTTGTCTTTCAGATCCAGCAGGAAATGGTTGTAGGGAGTGAGTGTTGCTCCGGCCAGGGAGAGCACGTAGCTTCCCAGGTAATTAGAACTCATGTCCTGCTCCACTGTTTCTGAGGGATAATTGGTCCAGATCACATAGGGGGTGGTGTAAGTTTTCTGGGTGCCGTCCAGGCTGAGCTCGGAGCGTTTTTTTCCCAGCACACTGGCTGTAAATCCATTCTCGATCTTTGGCCAGTGATCACCGAACATAATGATCATGGTAGGCTCGTCCACCTTTTCAAAATAGGACAGAAGCTTCTGGAAAGCTCTGTCAGATTCTCTGGCAAGAGACAGATAAGTCTCTGCGAGTGGATATTCACGGTTATAGTGAAGCTTCACATCCGGTTGATAACCATTCAGAGTCTCAGTACCATAGCCTCCATGATTCTGCATGGTCACACAGAAGGTAAAAAGCTTTTCGCCGGACTGCTTACGCTCAAACAGCTTGATCAGCTTATCATAGGTGGTTTCATCGCTGGCAAAATTCCGGATTTTGTCAAAGCTGTCATTCCCCCAGTTCTCTGTGCTTATGAACTGGTCAAAATCCATATCCGCATATACATTTGCACGGTTCCAGTTGGAAGCATTGTTGGGATGCACGGCTATGGTAGTGTAGCCCTGGGCTTTCAGGATCTGGGCCATACCGGATTCCGGATCATGTACAAACAGCTGATAGGGAACACTTCCGGCAGGCAGAAAATACATACTGTTTCCTGTGAGAGCTTCATATTCTGTACGGGCAGTTCCACCTCCAAAGGTAGGTACATGGAGCTGGCCCTTCTTTACATTTCTGTTGAGACTGTGGAGAAAAGGAAGGATCTCACTGTCTGTCTTTACCTGGCCTATGCTTTCAAAGTCTGTCAGACTTTCATTCATGATCATAATAATATTCTGAGGAACTGTAACATTACTCTGGGTAGAATCTGAAACCTGTTCTCCGATCTCCTGTACTTTGCCGACAGAGTATCCGGCCGGTTTCTCAGGGTGTATGTAACGGACCTGACTGACAAGAGCGCACAGATATCCGTTGTCACGATAGGAACGGTTGGTATTCCAGAAGGAAACATTGGCTGCATTTACCACTGCATACAGGGAACCCAGGGCAAAAACAGCAAGAACCACCAGCTGGCTCAGAATATGAAGGCTTTTTTTCTGCAATCTGTGAGGAATACGAAGTCTCTGGAAATGCAGCTGGAGCATACTGAAATCTACGGTAAATAGCAGCGTGATCCCCAGATAGATGGGAATATCCAGTCTGTAATTTCCTGCTACATCAGCGGCAGTGCTCATTCCCATGGCATCCAGCAGAAGAAAGGCCTGTCCCCGGAACTCTGTTACATAATAATTCACCAGCACCAGAAGAACCATAAGGAGGCAGTAGACCATACAGGCAATGTTTATTTTCCTGATCAGCAGGATCAGAAGTACCAGGATGAAATAATAGATGACCAGGTTTCTCAGAAAATCTCCCACAGGCATATCAAAGACTGCGTATTTGATAATGCGAAGATAGGAGGTGGAGGCAGTGGATCTCAGCTCTGTAAGTTGCACAATGATCTGCACCACTGCAAACATGGCCAGGGGAGTACCCAACAGCAATAGCAGTTCCAGCCATCTGCAGATACCAGTCCTGTGCAAAAAGGTACTGAGGCGGTCTCCGGCTGTCAGCAGAATGAAAAAGATTACACCTGCCAAAGCTACCATAACCAGCTTCCTTTTTCCCAGGGAGAGAAAGGCACTGGGTCCGCCTTCTGTATAGACGATCAGGCCGGAAATAGCAAGGAAGAGAAGAAGATGAAAGACAGACAGAAGCTGCCTGCAAAGCGTCCCCCCTCTGCCAGTTGGTTTCTGTGAAACAGGAGCTTCATGAAGTTGTTTATGATTGTTATTTTCTTGGATATTTGTATTATTCTGCAATGTCATCACACTTTATCTGAATTGGTTGAATGAGTCAGGATCTAGGTTAAGGGAGACTGATCTCATAAGGTTTGTGGGCTGCAGACAGTAAGAAACTGCCCGCAAACGGACAGTTTCTGATTGCCAGTATGGCTATTTTATATTATTTTGCTTTAATTTTCAATACCTTTGAATAAGAACTGTAAGCTTTGACATAGCTGTTGGTATCCTTTACATAACTGCGGATACGGAAGTAGTAGGTTTTACCTTTTTTCAGGGATTTCAGGGTATAGCTTCCATTGGAATCTCCGGATAACTTCAGGCGTTTATAGGCACCCTTGGCACTGGTTTTGTACTCGATCACATATCTGGAATATCCATTTTTGTAGTTGGTAGGATAACCGGTCCATTTTAACTGGATTCTGCCTTTGGATAAAGCGGTAGCCTTCAGTACGGGGGTCTTTGGTGTGGCATAGCTGTCAGCAGTACTCAGGCTGGAGTTATAATATGGAGAATAATAATTGCCATCCTCTGTCTTGCGATAGGAACGGATGATCAGGTGATAACGGCGGCCGGCTTTCAGACCGGTTACCTTTACAGAGGTAGTACCCTTCTTTACCATGATCTTCTGGATAGTCTTGTTGTTATTGTTGCTGTCCTGGACATACAGGGCATATCCGTCATAGGTATCTGTGGCCTGGTTCCACTTGCAGGTCAGTGAGCCGGTAGTGCGCTTGGTAATCGTAAGTCCTGTTACAGCCTGAGGACTGTAGAGATTGTCAGCACTTACATGAACCTGGCCGATAACAGTTTTCTGATCATTCATATAATAGGAAACAACAGCCTCCCCGGAGTGTCCCTCGGAAGGATCAATGTAGAGACGGGAACCAACCAGTACACCCTTTTCCACATTTGTGATAAGGGCCGGATCCCAGCCGGCTTTTTCCAGATCCAGATATCCGCCGTGCTGTATCTCCACATTGACATAAGAAGGATCCATGTCTACATGGCTTGGGGAAGTATTGCCAAGGCTGATAAAGGGATTGGCAGCATCAGTTCCCAGATTTTTGGAATCCTTGATATAGAGTGTGTCAAGGGAAGTGCAGCCATTTATATTCAGGGAGCTTCCAAGGTTCTTTGTGAAATATGCATTCCGGATATCCAGGATCTTAAGCTTTGCACATTTGGAAAGATCCAGGGAACTGATGGTTGTGGAGTCTGTCTCCCCGTCATCACTGGCATAGCCCTGGATATTGAGCTGCTGAAGCTCTGGCAGACGGGAGAAATCAATGCCCTCCAGATCCTTGAAATATGTAATGCTGAGAGTATTCAGCCTGGGCATGCCATATAAGGCATTGATCAGAGCTGTGTGCTCAGGTCTGGCAGCATAATCATAGTCATAATCACATAACATGGAGTATTTTGTGATGTTGCAGTCTGACGGAAGCTTAATAGCACCTGTCAGACAGGAAACAGACAGTGTGTCCAGCTTATTGTTGGCAGACAGATCCAGGCTCAGACCGGAAGAGTAATCATATCCGTTGTCAACAGAAACCGTAAGGCTCTTCAGCTCCGGTAAGGATGAGAAATCCAGAGCTCTGGAGGGATTGGACTTATCATAAACAAGGGAGAGTGTGAGATCCTCCACAGAGGTAAGATACTGGAACCCCTCCATATCAATCCCCTTCAGATCGGATTTGACAGTCTTAATCGCCTTGATCTCAGATGCTTGGAGAATTCCATCCTTATTCAGATCTCTCTCTGGCTGGGAGAGATAGGTGCGAAACTGCTCATTTGGGAAATGGGTGGCATCAATAGGCACATCCTGGGCAGCGGGAGTCACAGCATCTGCAGTAGCAGAATCCTGGGCAAAATCAGAATCTGCAATCTCAGGAGCATCAAATTCTACAGTATCAGCATCTGCCGGAGCAGAAAAATCCTCAGCAGAAGCAACAGACGGAGCAGCGAACTCATCAGAAGCATAAGTACCGACAGAAGCCGAACAAACAAGAGCCGCAGCTGTCACAGTCATTAGAAATAACTTTCTCTTCATGAAAATATCCTCCTCTAATTCATAATGATGATGTCATTGGGAAAAGCCATTTACCGGACATCAAATTGATAGTATTATAATAACACAATGATAAAGTATATTCAACAATGATTAGAAAATATATTAACATTGTGTTACAAGTATATAATAATTAGGTTTGGAGAATGTAAAATTGGTTCTAACAGTAGGGAACTGTCCTCCAACGGAAAATGGTAGAGAAATAATAATTTTTTTGACGATTCGAGGACAAAAAAGAGCATTTCGAGGAAACAATTATTTAGAAAAGTACTGTAAGAGATACAATCAATTACTGACACAAATTATGATGGGGAATATCTGGCTTGTATGTCTCGGGATAGTGATGTGTGAATAGTAACGGCACTACAGCATATACTATCTTAAATTTGCAATAGATGGACAAAATCAGACGGTGCGTGATATACTACGGGAAACGGACAAAACAGTAGAGATTCAGATTTTATACGTTTATGGAGGAAATAATAAAGAAATGATAAAAATTGCAATACTGGATGATGAAGAAGAAGCTCTGGAGAAGGAAGAGCAGATTACAAGGCAGTATTTTTACAGTAAAAAGGTAGAGTGTGAGATAACCTTGTATCAGAGTTCAGAGTGGTTTCTGCTGGGACTGAAGGAAGAGAAATTTGACCTGTATATTTTGGATGCAGAAATGCCGGGAAAGAATGGAATCGAGGTTGCAAGAGAAATCCGGAAGCTGTATCCGGAGCCTATTATTATATATATTACCAATCATCTGAATTATGCTGTGGAAGCCTATGAGGTAAATACCTATCGCTATATTCCAAAAGATCAGCTCAAGGACAGGTTATACCTTACCTATGATGCCCTGCTGCCGGCACTTATGGCGAGAGAAGAAAAATACTATATTATTAAAAAACGGAGTGAAATTGAGAAGATTGCGTATTCTGACATTTTCTATGTGAAAAAAGAAGGAAAAAATGTTGTGTTTGTACATAGAAATGGGGAAACCGCTATCAGGGAAAGCCTGTCGACAATTGAAAAGGAACTGAATTCGAAAGATTTTATTATTGTGGACAGAGGATACCTGGCAAATATAAAGCATGTGATGAAGATGAAAAACCGTGACCTATATATACGGAATGGAGAAATTATTGCAGTTGGCAGAGAAAGATTCAAATATGTAAGAAAGGCAATATTAAATTACTGGGGGGTATAAATAAGTGCTAATGGTACTGCTGTATGGTATAGCTACTTTCGTGGAAACGGGAATTGGAATTTGGATGTTTGGGAAAATGTTCCCAAGACGGGAATCTGTTTCAAACTCCTGGGTAGCTAGAATAATTCTTTGGACCCTTTTGATTCTGACTACATATACTATGCATCGGGTTTACGGAAAAGAGTATATATATGAAAAGTATTTTTTTATTTGTATTTATCTTGTAATTATTATATTAAATGTTGCGGTGTATAAATATGGGATTTTTTTTAGAATTGATGAGAAAACAATGAAAGTGATTCTATTTATATATATATCGGCAATGTTAACTTGGCAGTATTGGGTGTCGTATTTGTCTTTTTTAACAGTAATATTGGCAAATGTTTACCTTCCATTCTTTTTAATAATATTTTATAAATGTGATTTTTTTCAAGCATACTTATGGGAAGTTTTGTATTTAACGAATCTTGGTTTTATGAAAATAGTATATATGTTTATTACCGGATTGGTTAAGGAGAGAAGAATGTATGATTTTGTTTTTAGTAAATCTATGCATTTCTATTCTGGCGGTGTTTATCTCATTTTGATATGTATGGTTGTATTATGTTTACAAAAGTCTTTTCGTATAGAAACATGGTTAAGTGAATTTCTGAAATATCATAAAAAAGTATTATTGTTTGGACTTGTAAGTGAATGTATTGTTTTATATCTATTGTTAACTATGAATTGGGGATATG
>NZ_JACOQG010000010.1:0-115134 GCF_014297245.1 Blautia difficilis
ATTATTCAACTTAACAATAATAAGCAAATTATAAATATATTTAATAACATGAATATGGCAACTAATGAAACATCAGAAAGCCGATCAACAATTACAAACAGTTCAAACAAAGATAGATTAACCAAACGTGGATATTATTGGAAATTTGCATCTGATATATCATCAGACAATCTAAATTTTATTAATGAAGATATTAAAGAAAAATATTATGAAATGACCGCATAAAATTTTATGGGTAGTCAGGCATTATGCTTGGCTACCCATTTTTTTACTTTTATGTTATACTTCTTTTAGAGAGGTGAACGCAATGACAAGATATGGATATGAACCAGGATTCTGCAAATTACTCCACTACAATGGTCTGTGGAGAGTTGAGTATGAAGGATTCCCTGGGCACTTCAAAAAAGTTAGAATGGCATGCACTTGTATGAAAGACGGGTGCGACAAAGATTGTGAAGTGTTCGAGACTGTTCCAGATATTAAAGCTTCAGATATGGAATGGTATTTACGAGATGAAGATGGAAATATAGTTTAAAAAAAATAGACAGTTGAGTATAACCTCTTCTGTCTATTTTTTGCTTAATTGGAAAAAAGTGTGTATGTGTATGTACGACAACCTAAAAGTTATCATACATATATTTTATTCCGTTCTTCTTTATTTGTCAATGATATTCCTAACTTCTTCTACAGTTAATCCTTTTTCTTTAAGTAAATTAGCAAGATCCTTCATAGCCTGTTCTTCTTTCACAGCTGTCTCTTTCTTCTCTGCTGCAATGAGATCTTTAGCAAGCTCTTTTTTCTGTGCTCTCAATCCTTTGATATCTTCTGTGAGTTTTATAATCTGTTCTTCTATGGATGTAATTTGTGATTTAATTTCTTCTGATGTTGATTCTACTACTCGTCTTTTACCTCTCATTTGAAGCACCTCCTAATATAATTATAAATAATCATATCATAAAATTATAAGAGGTGCAAGATATTACCGGAGTGTTAACATTGTTTCATCTACCTCCTCTGGTAGTTATTTTAGGAAAATTGTCTCATTGTACTGTTCGGTTTTGACACCATTTGTACACCATTTTTGTGTTAAGTTACGTGAAGATATAACATGATACGTGAATGTTAATCCTTTAAATTCAATATATAATGGTTAAAAATGGCCATATTTATTTATTTCCATTTTCTTCATGAAAATGCTTATATTTTTCTACAAACATCAGCAGGAAACTGACCATAAGAAATCCGCAGGATACCCAGATCATTCTGGTTCCATAACATATGGACAGGTTTCCACCAATTCCGGCACCCAATGCAAACATAAAAATGATTCCGAAATAATACATTGCCTGTTCCAGCTGTTTTGATTTTCTCTCACGAAAATAAACGGACAATGCTGCAGTACCGCTACGCAGGTTTCCGATACACATGGTACTTGCATAAGAATAACCGTTTACCTTGCGGAAGGACTGTACCTGCATTGCACAGGCAAAGGATGCCATGGCATTTGCCAGCATGTTGTATTCGGTTGGCAGGAAACCTACTGTAAATAAGATCAGGATTTCTGCCAGCAGAACACCCTGTCGCCAGTGGAGCTTCTGAGCATATTTATAATTTGCCTGTATTTTCTCCGCAACCCATACGCCCAGTGCAAAGAAAATAATAGGAAAGAAGTACCCCAGTCCTGCAGTCACTTCCCCTGCCATAAAATGCTGGCTCATAAGAACCACGTTTCCTGTCTGTGCATTACAGAATACTTCGTTTCTTGCATTATAGGTATAAGCATCCTGGAAACCTCCTGACAGTGCCAGGAATGCACTGTTTAAAAAGGCTTCCGACATTTGTATTTCGTGTTGATTATGATCTTTCATGATTTTCCCCGTTCAAGTTTATTTGCAGTTATCTCCTGTACAGATAACTGCCTTTATCCTTTTACCGTTTATTCTCAAACATTCGAAATCCGCTGCTTTACTGCGTAAATTGCTGCTTTTTCATGTTTGGCGGGTCCCTTTTTGACCCTGATTATCATGTTATACGTTTATAGACCAAATGTAAAAGATATAATTCATATTATTGCATATATGATTTTTATATATTGGATACAATATATATATAATTTTGGCTATATAAAGCAACTTCCATATACTGTATGTCTACAGCATATGGAAGTTATTTTTTTATGTATCTGCAGAATTACTTATCTCCGTGTTCTTTGAGATATTCTGCTTTTCCCATCTCGTACAGATTATTACCTTCTGAGTCAATGATGACTACAAGAGGCATATCCTCTACATATAATTTACGAAGTGCTTCTGCTCCCAGATCTTCATATGCGATCAGTTCGGCCTTTTTGATGCATTTTGCAAGAAGCGCACCTGCACCGCCGATAGCTCCGAAGTATACACCATCATATTTCTTCATGGCATCTACTACTTCCGGAAGGCGGGCACCTTTTCCGATCATTCCTCTTGCTCCTACAGACATCATTGTGGGTGCATAGGCATCCATACGTCCGCTGGTTGTAGGGCCTGCGGAACCGATGACTGCACCTGGTTTTGCAGGAGTTGGTCCTACATAGTAGATGGTTGCATCTGTAGGATCAAATGGAATTTTCTCACCTTTTGCAAGGGCCTCGCACATTCTCTTGTGTCCTGCATCACGGGATGTATAAATAGTACCTGTTAATAATACCTGATCACCTGCATGGAGAGTTCTTGCCAGCTCTCTTGTAAGTGGAAGTGTAATTTTCTTTTTTTCCATCTCAGATCACCTCCGATTTATGGCGTGTTACATGACAGTTAATGTTAACTGCACATGGCATACCTGCAATATGAGTCGGCATTGTTTCGATATTCAGGCCGATGGCTGTTGTCTTTCCACCAAATCCCTGAGGTCCGATTCCAAGCTTGTTTACTTTTTCCAGCATTTCTTTCTCAAGATCAGCATAGAACGGATCCGGATTCTGAGTATCCAGAGGTCTCATCAGTGCTTTCTTTGCAAGAAGTGCACATTTGTCAAAGGTACCTCCGATACCAACTCCCACTACCATTGGAGGACATGGGTTCGGACCTGCGGTCTCTACTACTTCAAGGATGAAATCCTTGATTCCCTGTAATCCTGCAGATGGTTTGAACATACGAATCTGGCTCATGTTCTCACTTCCGAAGCCTTTCGGGCCTACTGTAATCTTTACCTGATCCCCGGGAACGATTTCTGTATAAATCATAGCCGGTGTGTTGTCGCCTGTGTTTCCACGGCGAACAGGATCCTTTACTACAGATTTTCTTAAATATCCCTTGTCATATCCCCGGCGTACACCCTCATTGATGGCATCTGCAAGATTTCCCCCGACAAAATGTACATCCTGTCCGATTTCAAGGAATACGCATGCCATTCCTGTGTCCTGGCAGATCGGTACATTCTCTCTGTCTGCAATGTCAAAATTCTCGATAATGTTGTCAAGGACACCCTTGGCAATCTCTCCGTCTTCGCATGCGCGGCATGTTTTGATAGCGCATTTTACGTCTTCCGGAAGATGTTCATTTGCTTCGATACAGAGTTTTTCGATGACATCTGTAAGTCTGCTTACTTCTACTTCACGCATTCTGGTAAGCTCCCTTCTCTATTTCTGGATATGTCATTAAGCAATGACCTATTCCCTTTTTTATTATATCAAAGCTTTCCGGTAACGGCAATTTCCTGTCACCGATACCGGAATATTTTTTATCAGCGCTGCTCGTGACGGGCATATTTTGGAAGCAGTAATGGAGATACTTTGTCAGTATGTAAATCTGCTTTGTCCAGTTCGTCTGCATATTTGTAGATATGATCCAGGTTCATTTCACCAAGCTCTACATTCTTGCATTTTGCAGCTGCTTTTTTACCTGCATTTCTTCCGAATACGATCACATCCAGAAGAGAGTTACCCATCAGTCTGTTTCTTCCGTGGATTCCGCCTGCCGCTTCCCCTGCAACTAAAAGGTTGGGAAGTTCTTTTGTAAATCCGTCACCGTCAATCTCAAGACCACCGTTCTGGTAGTGAAGTGTTGGATAAATAACGATGGGAACTTTTCTCATGTCAATACCATAGTTCATATACATACGGAACATAGCCGGGATTCTCTTTTCGATCGTTCCCTCACCACCAAGAATTTCGATCATCGGAGTGTCAAGCCATACGCCTTTCAGTCCGCCAGGAACTTCTACGCCGCGGCCTTCTTCGCACTCGCGGATAACACCGGAAGCATTTACGTCACGGGTTTCAAGGGGATGGATATAAGCTTCTCCGTTTGCATTGACAAGCTGTGCACCAACGGAACGAACCTTTTCTGTTACCAGAGCACCCATGATCTGGGAAGGATAAATTGCTCCTGTTGGATGATACTGGATAGAATCCTGATAAAGAAGGGAAGCACCTGCTCTGTATCCAAGTACAAGTCCGTCTGCAGTTGCACCGTAGTGATTGGATGTGGGGAATCCCTGATAATGCATTCTTCCTGCACCACCTGTTGCGATTACAACTGTTTTTGCTCTTGCCACAGAATAATCTCCTGTTTCCATATTAAGGAGAACTGCACCTGCAACCTGTCCTTTTTCATCTTTGAGAAGTTCAACAGCTGAAGTAAATTCAACTACCGGAATACCAAGGTTGATTACTTCGTCTCTGATGGTACGCATGATCTCAGAACCGGAATAATCCTTTGCAGCATGCATTCTCTTTCTGGAAGTACCACCGCCGTGTGTAGTAACCATGGTTCCGTCTTCTGCTTTATCAAATTCAACACCAAGGTCATTGAGCCATTTGATGGCATCCGGAGCTTCCATTACTAGTCTCTTTACAAGTTCCGGTTTTGCTGCAAAATGTCCGCCGCCGAAGCAGTCCAGATAATGCTGTACAGGAGAATCATTCTCTTTATCTGCTGCCTGGATACCGCCTTCTGCCATCATTGTGTTGGCATCACCGATACGAAGCTTTGTAACGATCATAACGTCTGCACCTGCATTGTGTGCTTCAATGGCACAGGAAGAACCTGCACCGCCACCGCCGATTACAAGTACGTCTACATCATAATCAATTTTTGTAAGATCGATTTTTTCGTTGATCAGACGACTTGTTGAATGCAACATTTCTGCCAGTTCCAGAGGAGCTTTCTGTCCTTTGTTTGGTCCGACTTTAATTTCTGCAAATGCGTCTGGATTATAATCTGGATGGAATTTCTGAAGAAGAGCGTCTTTTTCATCTGCTGTCAGACGTCTTGGCTCTGTTGCCATACGCTCTGCTCTTGTAGCCTCTACCTTTTTGATGGATTCCATCATATTTTCTGGATATGGTGCATACATATTCTTACGCCCTCCTTATTTCTCAATGTCTCTGTTGTTATAAAGTTCCTGCATCTCTGTGATAGGTTTCTGCATGATCTGCTCAATCAGGTCATCAAATTTACCTTCGTGGATCTCTTCCACACGGTTTTCAAGATGTTCGCTCTTAGGTGCAATATATTTACCTGTGAGACGTCTTGCCAGAAGACCTACCATCGGGTGAGAAATGCCGGCCGGGCATCTTACGGAACAGCATCCGCAGCTTACGCAGTCAAAAGATTCTTCTGCGCATTTTTCCAGTTCACCTCTCTGCGCATATGCGATGTACTGCATTACATTTAAGTCCTGAGTACATGCTTTTGTACAGGCATTACATCCGATACAGCTGTAGATTTCCGGATAAAGTTCCATCATTACCTGCTGATTTGGCTGAAGTTCTTCTATATTGTAGGTTCTCTTGTCTGTAGGGAAGAATGGGATGCTTGCTACATACATTCCTTCTTCTACCTTTGTCTGACAGGCAAGACAGGTTTTCAGTTCGTTCTGACCTTTGATTCTGTAGATGGTTGCACAGGCTCCGCAGAATCCGTGTCTGCATCCGCAGCCTCTCTTCAATGTATAACCGGCATATTCCATGGCAGTCATAATTGTAAGTTCTGCAGGTACACTGTATTTCTTACCGAAAAAATATACGTTTACCTTATTTTCCATGTTGAAGGTCCTTTCTTTTATTGTTCATTGTCTGTATGCTTTTTTTAATCAGGGGGGACGCCAGGGAAATTGGGTCTCGCCCACGGCCCCGTCGTAACGCGCTGCCGAACTAATCGCCAACTACGACTAAGCCGCTCGGGAGAGCCCTCGCGCCTAAGTCTGCGTAGGCGCTGGATTTCGTCATCGCTAAAACCACTCCTTAAAAGGGCACTTAGGTCGAGACCCAATTCCCCTGGCTGTGCGCTGGCCAAGCGGCGCCGTATACAGGCAAGGTCTCCTGCCATTAACGATAATGCCCACTCCATATATAGAGCGGAAAATCAGGAGGGGCCTCACTGCGCCCTCGCCCCAGCCAGCTTTTACAAAAAAATCATCCAAGCTCCATTACTGTCTCGTAAATCCATTACAGTAAAACTAGCGTCTCGCCCTACCGTCTTGAAGGCTCAGCATTTCGGAAATTTATATTCCTAAGCAGGCTTTTTTGGAGCGTTTTTAGGCGAGGTGAAATCCACTGGTGCATCGCTTCGCAAATAACTATGCCAATCACGCAGGATGCGGATTCGAGTGTGCGGATGAAAAGACGCAGGTGTAGCGGGCTACGCCGAGGCTTTTTCATTTGTGCAATCGGATTCGCAGACAAGTGAGTGGTATAGCTATTTCGATAGTGATGTGCCAGCTACGGAGACTTAGGCGCGAAGGCTCTCCTGAGCGGCTTAGTCGTAGTTAACAGTTAGTTCACCGAACCGTTGCTCCTTTGCCTGCGTGGAATATAAATTTCCGGAATGCGTCCGTCCCTTCACCAACCAATCAGTATTCTGCCGGCAGTTCGTCGATTTCGTCGCAGCGGAATACCGGGCCGTCTTTGCAGACGTATTTGGAACCGATATTGCAGCGGCCGCATTTACCTACACCGCATTTCATACGAAGCTCCAGAGTTGTATAAACCTGTTCTCTGGAGAAGCCCAGTTCTTCCAGTCCTGCAAGAACGAACTTGATCATGATCGGCGGTCCGCAGACAAGTGCTGTTTTGTTTGTATCGAATCCAATCTCTTTTAAATAGGAAGGAACGAATCCAACATGTCCGTCCCAGCCTTCCTGTTCGCGGTCAATTGTCAGATAAACATTGACTCCCTCTGCCTTCATCCAGACTTCCTGGATTTCTTTTAACTGTACCAGGTCATCTGCAGAACGGGAACCATAGAGGATATCTACTGTTCCATAGTCAGCACGGTTATCCAGTACATAGTTGATCACAGAACGAAGTGGTGCAAGTCCGATACCACCTGCGATAAACAGAAGGTTTTTACCTTTTAATTTATCTTCTACAGGAAAATGGTTTCCGTATGGTCCGCGGACTGTGATCTCATCTCCAACCTGAAGGCTGTGAAGATAATCAGTCAGGGAACCGCACTTTTTGATACTGAATTCCTGATATTCTTTATTTGTAGGTGAAGAAGTAATGGAAAACATACCTTCACTGACACCTGGTGCGCAGACCATTGCACACTGTCCTGGCATATGTTCAAAAAGCTTTCCTCCTTCAGGAGCATTTACACGGAAGGTCTTAACATCCGGTGTTTCCTGACGGATATCTGTGATCACACCAACCTTCGGGATCAGTGTATCTAATGTATAATTTTTATGGCAGGTACATTCACTCATTATTTTTCACCTCCCTGATTTTCAAAAGCTTTGATAACTTTTACGATATTTAAAGAGGACGGACATTTCTCTACACAGCGCCCACATCCTACACAGGAGAACATTCCATTGTTATTTACCGGATAGTAAACAAGCTTATGCATGAATCTCTGACGGAAACGCTGCATCTGGCTGTTACGGTTATTACCGTGTGCCATCATGGTAAAGTCAGAGTACATACAGGAATCCCAGCAACGATAACGCTGTACGCCATGGCCTGTGTTGTAGTCTTTGATATCGTAGCACTGGCAGGTCGGACATACAAATGTGCAGGTACCACATGCCAGACATGGTTTGTAAAGTTCTTCCCATACAGGAGAATTAAAACGGTCCATGTAATCTTCCTGTCCCCATCCTTCAAGAGAAAGATTAGAATATGGAAGTTTCTCTACGATCGCACGAATTGCAGTTTTCTCTGCTTCTACTTTCGTCTCGTCTGTATCTGTAAGAAGCTCTGCAACTGCTTTTGTAAGAGCTTCACCCTTCTCTGTGAGAGGTTTCCAGTAAAGTTCTCCTTCAATCATCCATGTTGCAACATCTGCTGCCGGATCAGCACAGTCAATGCCAAACACTTTACAGAAACAGCTCTCTTCCGGTTCATGACATGCAAGTGCAACGATTGTTCCATGCTCTCTTCTTGCTGCATAGAAAGTATCGACCGGATCACTTAAAAATACGTTGTCCAGAACCTTTACTCCCTGTACATCGCAGGCTTTCATACCGAATACAACGAAATCCTTTTCCTGTAATGCCTGTGGCTCGATGGAAATATTTTTTTCCTCTTTTTTACAGGTGTAAAGATTTTCACTCTGCGGAAAGAATGCATCTTTTGGTGATTTTACGGTTTTTAAAGTATCAAGACAAACTTCTGCATCTTCACTCCATGCCTTAAAGTTTACCTGGTCACTGACTTTAACCGGTAAATATAAATCCCGATCTGCGGCAATCTTATGGAATAATGCCTGCAGATTCTCTGCTGCTATTTTATACATACATTATCCCCTTTCTGCCACGATTCCTGGCTCAACATCTTCAAATGTAAAGTTTGTAAGAGGCCCTTTGGAAGTAGTATCCTCTCCGGCCTGATATTCTCCGTAGAACTCATCGATATCTTTGATAAATTTACGGTTAAACAGGTGAAGGGGGATTCCCTGAGGACAAACTCTGCTGCATTCACCACAGTCTGTACATCTGCCTGCTACATGGAATGCACGGATAATGTGGAACATCTTTTCTTCAAAGGAATCCACATTTGCTTTCTGTGCACTGTCAAACTTGTTGCTGTCAAATACACATTTACGGCAGCTGCATGCAGGACAGACATTACGGCAGGCATTGCAGCGGATACATTTGCTTAATTCATTCTGGAAGAAAGCAAACTTCTCTTCAGGGCTCATTGCCTCGATCTTTTCTACTTCCGCAAAACGGTCTGCATCTTTTGTCTCTTTGGACTCTCCCATCAGCTCATCGTAGATCTTATGTTCTTTTCCTTTACATACATGACATCTTTCAAGCATTGCATCCTTGTATGCACAGGTTTTCTCACCATAAATAGTCTGAATAGTCAGTGTTTCTGCTTCATCTGTGATCTCTGCACCGGAAACGCTCTCAATACCTTTGATTCCCTGTTTGCGGATCTTCTCAATATCCAGTTTTCCTTTACATCCAACACCAATGATATAAGCTTTCTCACGGTCTACACGATGCTCTTTGATCAGCTGGTTAAAGCTGTAGGTATCGCATGGTTTTAAACAAACCAGTGTCTTGCCTTCCAGTTTGGAAGCTTCGATCATATATTTGCTTAAGTTTGCACCGCAGAATCCGTTATATACAAAATCTTTCAGAGATTCTTCTGTTTCAAAGTAAGCCGGTTCCGGATTGTAAGGCAGATCTCCGGCTTTCCATCCCAGAACTCTTGCAACTGTACCGCCAGCAAGCAGTTCTTTTGCACGATTTATCAGCTCCTGCATCTTAAATCCTCCAATCTTACGTTCTTACCGAGTGAATGGATCTTCTCTACAAACTCATTCATAGTCTGGGAGAATTTCACACCTTCAGCAGCGGAAACCCATTCTACTCGTGTTCTTCCGTTTTCCACACCGATGTAGTCCAGCATGGAGAAAAGAAGTGTCATACGTCTTCTTGCATAGTAGTTACCTGTGCTGTAATGACAGTCTCCAGGATGACATCCACACATGATCACACCGTCAGCACCTTTCTCAAAAGCACGGAGGATGAACATTGGATTGACACGGCAGGAACATGGAACACGGATGATCTTTACGTCAGCCGGGTAAGAAAGACGGCTGCTTCCTGCAAGGTCTGCACCTGCGTAACTACACCAGTTACAGCAGAATGCTACAATCTTAGGTCTGAATTCTTCGTTTGTTTCTATCGACATATTGCATCTACCTCCGCGATAATCTGTCTGTTGGAAAAGCCCTGCAGATCCATAGCACCAGACGGGCAGGCTACTGTACAAGCGCCGCATCCCTGGCAAAGTGCTGTATTTACAACGGCTACTCTTCTTGTTTCACGGATACCGTGGTCATTTACCTGTTTATCCTCATAGGAAATTGCTCCATACGGGCAGACATTTGCACATGTAGAACATCCGTTACATAACAGTTCATCGGATTTTGCTGTACATGGGTTAGTTGTCAGTTTATCTTTTGCAAGAAGACCGATTGCCTTAACTGCTGCAGCACCGGCCTGTGCAACTGTCTCCGGAATATCTTTCGGTCCCTGGCATACACCGGAAAGGAAGATACCTGCTGTAGGAGATTCTACAGGACGAAGTTTTGCATGGGCTTCTGTGAGGAAGTTGTTTGTATCAATACTTGCTGTAAGCATAGTAGCGATCTTACGAACATCCGGGTTCGGTTCAATGGCTGTTGCAAGAACGACCATATCTGCTTTCTTAAGGATTTGTTTGTTGTCGATCAGGTCAGATCCCTGTACAAGAAGGCTTCCGTCCGGCTGTGGAATAACTTTTCCTACCTGGCCTTTGATGTAGTTTACGCCGTACTGTTCTACGGCTCTTCTGTAGAACTCATCGAAGTTTTTACCTGGAGTACGGACATCAATATAGAATACGGTTACATTTGTATCCGGATATTTATCACGGATCAGCATTGCATGTTTTGCTGTGTACATACAGCAGATCTTGGAACAGTATGGTTTTCCTCTGTCATCGGAGCAACGGCTTCCAACACACTGGATGAATACCAGTTCCTTCGGAGCTTTTCCATCGGAAAGACGCTCTAAGTGTCCTTTTGTAGGACCTGCTGCGTTCATGATACGTTCCAGTTCCAGGGATGTGATAACATCTTTACTCTGGCTGTACGCATATTCATCATATTTATCAAGTTTGATGGTATCAAAACCTGTAGCAACTACGATTGCACCGTATTTCTGTGTTACGATCTCATCCTGCTGATCGTAATCAATGGCTCCTGCCTGACATACTTTGGAGCAGACACCACATTTTCCGGTTTTAAACTTGATACAGTTCTCACGGTCAATAACCGGAACATTTGGGATGGCCTGTGCAAACGGAGTGTAAATAGCAGTTCTGTTGTTTAATCCTCTGTTAAATTCATTAGGGATCTTCTTGGACGGACATTTTTCCTGACAGACACCGCAGCCTGTACATTTGTCCATATTTACACTTCTTGCTTTCTTTCTGATATCAACGGTGAAATCACCTACGAAACCGCTGACATGTTCTACTTCACTGTATGTATAGATATTGATCTTCTCATGGGCTGCTGCCTCAACCATCTTCGGTGTGAGGATACATGCAGAACAGTCAAGTGTAGGGAATGTTTTGTCAAGCTGTGACATTCTTCCGCCGATACTTGGAGTTTTCTCTACAATATCTACTTCATATCCTGCATCTGCGATATCCAGGGCTGTCTGGATTCCGGCAATACCGCCGCCGATGATCAGGGCTCTCTTTGTAACACGGCTCTCTCCTGGCTGAAGAGGTGTGTTTAAGTTTACTTTTGCGATTGCTGCCCTGGCAAGGATCACGGCCTTCTTTGTAGCCTCTTCCATATCCTTGTGGATCCAGGAACAATGCTCACGGATATTTGCAATCTCCACCATGTATGGATTCAGGCCAGCTCTTTCAGCTGCTTTTCTGAATGTTGCCTCATGCATACGTGGAGAGCATGAACAGACAACAACGCCTGTCAGGTTTTTCTCTTTAATGGCTTCCTGAATTTTAGCCTGGCCTGCTTCTGAGCACATGTACTGGTAGTCTTCTGCATGAACGACACCCGGCTCTTTGGCAGCTAATTCAACAACTTTTTTTACATCTACCGTAGCGGCGATATTACTTCCGCAATGACAGACAAATACACCAATTCTCTGCACGCTGGCTTACCTCCTGTATCTTCTGAATGCACTTACCAGAAGCTGCTGTGGCAGTTCCGGATCAAGAAGCTGTGGTATCTCATCTGCTTTCAGATAATCGCCGCCTTTTTCACGGACAACTAACTGTCTTGCTGCATCGATGATCTTTCCCGGTTTTACATCTCTTGGACAACGCTCTACACAGGCGAAGCAGGAAAGGCATTTCCAGAGAGACTTTGAATTGACAAGTGCTTCGATATCTTCATTTACAACATAGGATACAAACTGATGTGGCTTGATATCCATTTCATTGAAAGATGGGCAGGTAGCAGAACATTTTCCACATTTCATACATTTCAGCGGATTGGTTCCGGAGATCTCTTTGATCTTTTCTGCTGCTGAATGCTGGTTTCTCATTTTGCCACCTCCTCTTTTACTCCGAGGGCTTCTGCAAGGAGCTCTGTGAAATAATATACAGGCAGTTCGCTGGAAGCGTTTTTATTTAAATTATATTTACACAATGGACAGGCTGTGATCAGCATATCTGCGCCAAAGCCTTGGGCACTGTCTTCTATTTTCTGACACATGTTCTGGGACATTTCTTTTTCTTTGAGAGAAATGTAACCGCCGCAACATTCATTTCTATATGGATAGATCACCGGTTCTGCACCAAGTGCGCGGATGAAATCTTCCATGATAGTTGGATTCTCCGGATCATCGAAAGCCATGATCTTGCCCGGACGTAATAAGAGACATCCGTAATAGGCTCCGATTTTCTTTCCTGTAAGCGGGTTTACTACCTTCTCTTTCAGCTTGTCGAAACCGACCTTGTCGCGAAGTACTTCCAGATAATGGAGCACTGTTGTCTCGCCTTCATAAGGCTCATCAAGCTGCATGTAATTATTTGCTCTGGTGCGGATATCCTCCACATTTTTCATATCATCATTGACACGTTTGATCACGTGATGACAGGCAGAGCAGATTGTTACCAGATCCTGGCCCTTTTCTTTGGCCTGATTAAGAGCACGTACAGAAGAAAGCTTCGTAGCAATCTCGTCAGTTCCCAGAGGATAAACACCTCCGCAGCACTGCCAGTCTTCGATCTCTTCCAGTTCAAACCCAAGTGCTCTGGCGCTGGCTCTGGCATATTCGTCCAGATCTTTCGCCTTGTTTCTCAGGGTACAACCCGGATAATAACTGTACTTCATACTTAACATTATCCTTTCTTAGTTGTTCAGGTAAATAGTGATAATCATATGATTCTTTGTCTTTTTTTTAACGATATATAGACAAAAATATAAATCAAGTCTAATACAATTACTTTTTATATCTTTGTTGAGACATAGAAAATAAAAGAGTTTGCACACCCTTCCTCCGCATTAAAGGAGTGTATCAGCTCGATTTCCGAAAACATCATATCATATTGATAACAATTTAACAAGTATTTTTTTCTGATTTTTCTCTTTTTTTGTTATTTTACAAACAATCTTTTAATTGATTCTGACGAAATATAAATCCAAAGGAAGCAGGATTTCCCACTTCCTTTTGGACTTTTATTTTTAAAGGTCAAGCTGAGCAATAATCTCTTTCAGTGCGTCTGCACTCTTCTGCAGCTGTTCAATCTCTGCTTTGTTCATTCTCATAGGAATTTTACCCTGCACGCCATTTGGTCCTACCAGAGTCAGGGTACTGAGGCAGACATCTTCGATTCCATATTCTCCATGCATCATAGTGGATACTGTGGAGACAGATTCTGAGGAAGATACAAGAAGGCTGCAGAGTTTACAGACGGAAGAGGATACCGCATAGAAGGTTGCACCTTTCTTGGAAATGATCTGTCCGCCGGATTTCTGTACATACTGAAGCATAGCCTCTTTATCCACAGGTTCAATATCTTTGCCCAGTTTTTTCTCAATTTCATAGTATTCATCTACACTTACGCCTGAAATATAGGCACCGGTCCATGGGATAAAGGAGGTATCTCCATGTTCCCCGAATACATAGGCATGAATGTTACTCTGCGCAATCTGGAAATGCTGGGAAAGTCCGCAACGCAAACGTGCTGAGTCGAGAATGGTACCGGAACCAAGGATCTGGTTTTCCGGAAGTCCTGAAATCTTTGTAAAGACATAAGTCATAATATCAACAGGATTACTTACAATAAGATAAAGAGCATCCGGTGCTGCCTTTACGATCTCCGGTGTGATGGATTTAAGGATGTTTACATTTGTCTGTGTAAGCTCAAGTCTTGTCTGTCCAGGCTTACGCGCAATACCGGAGGTGATGATCACAATATCGGAATCCTTTGCATCTTCATAATCACCGGCAATAATAGAGATTGGATCTCTGAAGCAGGTTCCCTGAATGATATCAAGAACTTCACCCTCTGCCTTCTGTTTGTTGATATCGATCAGAACAATCTCAGATGCGATATCCTGGCTTGATAAAGTGTACGCAATTGTAGACCCGACGCTGCCGGCACCAATGATAGTAATTTTACTGCTCATAACCTTAATACTCCTTTTTTCCTGATAAATTTTCAGCCATATCTTGATGATATTGTATCTAGATATGTACAATAGTGGTCTTGAAAATCATATCACATCGTCAATCATTTAACAAGTTATTTTTATCAAATAAAGTGTTAAATTTTATTTTTATAGCTTTTTGATGACTTTTTTTCAATTTTTTCTTTTGTTTTGTTATGTTTTTCACAATCATTCGCAAATACTGGGGCAAAAAAAACAGGGTTTGACTTTATTCTATCATCTATAAAGTCAAACCCTATTTCATATCTCCTGGTCTGCCATTGCAGTAAACTGCTCTTCCGGATGAGGACGTGAATAATAAAAGCCCTGGATGGCATCACATTTCATCTCTTTCAGCAATTGAACCTGACCGGAGTTTTCAACGCCTTCTGCAACCACCTTCATATCCAGTCCATGAGCAAGGGAAATTACCTGCTGCACCACCTTTTTTCCCTTTGGCTGTTCAATATAATCTATCAGCTTTTTATCAATCTTCAAAGTAGAAAAGGGCAGCTCATTCAAACTGGTGAGAGAAGAATATCCGGAGCCAAAATCATCCATATGTAAAAGGAATCCGGTTCTGACAAGTGCCTCTGTAATCCTCCTGATCCGGTCGCTATACAGGGCAACAGTCTCCGTAAGCTCTATAGGTACACAGGAAAAAGGGATTTCTGCACCCTTCACAATCTCCACATAGCGCATCACCGTACCGCTGCGATGCAGACTTGCCCTGGACAGATTGACTGAGATCGGAATCAGCTCCTTTCCCTGCAGCATCCGTCTTCTCTGATAACAGCAGACTCGTCTGAATACATATTCATCCAGTTTTACGATCTGACCATTCTTTTCATACACAGGGATAAACTCTCCGGGAGATATGATTTCTCCATCCGGTTTCTGCCAGCGCACCAGTGCCTCCGCGCCTACAATTTTTTCTGTTCCCACGCTGTACTTGGGCTGATAATACACCACAAATTCCCTGTTTGCCACAGCACCCTCAAAATCACTTTCCAGCTGTCGGCTGCGTATCTGCTTTTCCCTCATCTCCGCAGTATAATAAGAGACATTACTTTCATAATTACCACGGATATTTTTGATTGCCATAAAGCCACGACCGCAGATTGCAGATACAGGAAGTGTTTTATCAATGTGCATATAAACTCCATAATTAATGGTCACATTAGGAATGGGTGCATGATCTGCGATCTCTCTGATATACGTTTCCATTTCGTCCTTATCAATCTCCGGTATCCCATAAATAAGACAGGCAAACTGGTCACTTCCATATCTGGAAACCAGCCCATGCCGGATAAACCCCTGATATGCCTTTGCCATATAGCACAGCAGTTTGTCCCCTGCAGTCGCTCCATAACTGCCGTTGATCAGCTTAAAATCCTTTACATCCGCAACCACAACATGAAAATCTTCCTCTTTTTTTAATTTGAACAGAGTTTTGGCATGATGAAAAAAGGCCTGTCTGGTATACAGACCAGTCAGCTCATCGTGTTCCACGGCAGCCAGAATCCGGGCAGATTCTCTCAGCTTGATCACATTGTTGATCCTTCCAAGCACAATCTGCGGATTATAGGGCTTAATTATAAAATCCACAGCTCCCAGCTCCAGACATTTTAATTCTGTCTCCTGTCTGCCACTGGCAGTCATGACGATGACCGGAATAGATGAAAGCAGTGAATCTCCCTGCATTCTTTCCAGGAATTCATATCCATCACATATGGGCATGCATACATCCAGAAGAACTACTGCCAGCTCCTGGTAATGCTCTGCCAGGCATCGCAGACCTTCTTCCCCATCACAGGCTGTCAATACCTGATATCTGTCAGACAAAATTTCTGCAAGCATTTCTCTGTTTAACTGGTTATCCTCTACCACTAATACCTT
The DNA here is from genome assembly GCF_014297245.1 of Blautia difficilis. Taxonomy (NCBI): domain Bacteria; kingdom Bacillati; phylum Bacillota; class Clostridia; order Lachnospirales; family Lachnospiraceae; genus Blautia; species Blautia difficilis. The sequence continues at coordinate 16,515 of NZ_JACOQG010000010.1, forward strand.
ACGCTTTGCATCATTGCCGGCTTTTTTCAAGGTATATTCTGTCATCTCTTTTCTCTGCCTGTGGTTCTTCATTTTTTCACATTTTCCCTTCTATGTGATTTGGATAATTTACTCCCTCCGGAAGCGGATCCCATTCATTCAGGCCCAGACTCTGCCGATATCTGGCCTGTTCCATCGTCAGCTTTGGAAGATCGTCTTTCAGATATTCCATCAATTCATCAATTCCCTCTCTGGTCACATTGTTTACCAGAAAAATCCTCTCACAGCCCGAATTGATCAGCCACTGCCTCACCATGGGAATATTGGCATAAGGAGAATCTATCTTGGTTATGATCCCGATCAGCGGCCTCTGGATAAAGGAATGACTGCCGGAAGCAAAAAGATTAAAAGGCTCATCTGCCGCCTGCACAATACCTACCACATCTGCCTCAAAAGAGAAACAGGCAAGCCCCACACTAAAGCGTTTGGACTCTGCATATTCTCCCGGTGAATCAATGGTATCATCCTCGGTATTGGTATATTGTGTTTTTACATAGTGAAGCTCTTCCCCTTTCAGCGCCTGGGTGAGGGAAGTTTTCCCTGCCTCACTTCTTCCCATAAGAAAAATTTTCTTCATATATTGTCTGTCACCTTATTCTGTATCAGCTTTTGTAAACCGGGCAGGTTTTAAAGCCCAGCACCTGGTCAAAAAATCTCACAACCTCTTCTACTGCTGTCTGTACTTCTGTCAGCCCGCCTGTCAATATCAGAGAACCACAGAAACGATCCATAAAACCAATCTGTACATCAGCGCTTTTCAACGCCACATCAGCAGCCACTACAACTGCCTCCCAGGGCGTAAAGCGGATCATCCCCACAGCTTCCCCTGTATGGTCCTCTCCCTCATGGGTGCCGATATGCAGTCCCAGATTCTGATAAATACAGGAAGAAGAAGGACTGATCACATGAGCCAGACAGACTTCCTTACCCGGAACCCGGACCCTGATCATACGGAGCTTCTCTCCCTTAAGTTTCTCAAAATCCTCATGATATATCTTTTCCAAAAGCTCCTTTGTTGTTATTCCAGCCATTCCAACACTTCCTATCTCTTGGTGATGTCACATACTACATAGCCCAGAGTATCCCGGAAATAATCCACGATCTCCGTCAATGCAGACATTACGTCAGAAATCTCCCCTGTAATGATCAGTGTTCCTGTAAAACGGTCTGCAAAGCCAAGATATACATTTCCGCTCTTTACTGCAATGTCAGAAGCGATCACTGCAGATTCCGGAGGTGTCATATTCATAATTCCAATTGCAGAAGAGCGATAGTCCAGCTGAGGGTTCAGACCCAACTTCTGATAAATGACAGGGGCCGGACCTCCCATTACATGTGCAAAAGTAATCTCTTTACCTGCCACTGTTTCCTGTACAATTCTTATCTGTTCGCCATGGTCATTTGCCATTTTAAATCTTCCTCACTTTCAAAGCATACTTTCACTTAGTACTCTAATCGTACTATCTCCCCCATTTTATGTCAAGTTAAAATCTTCCATTTTTGTGGTTTTTTGTTACTTTTCGATTATCTTTGTTACTGTTTGTTACTGTTTGCGCACACTCTGCTGCAAGGTATTTGGAACAAAAAAAATCCCGGAAGCTCATTTTCTGAGTCTTCCGGGCCTTTTTGCTTATGTATTACAGTCCAACAGCTCCTGTCACATCACCATTGATCACATAGTATGCTGCATTTTCTTCTGGTTTGATGTATATTTTAACATCCTTCAGATCTTTTTCCTTCTTGCCCATTTCTTCTGTCCAGATCTTCTTCACATTTTCCAGAACATCCTTTGCATAAACCTCTTTGCCAAGGAACTGTACATAAACTTCTGCGTTTACCTCTTTCTTTACAGTTCTTCTTGCTGCCGGTTTTTTCTCTGTTGCCGGCTTCTTTTCTGCTGTTGGTTTCTCAGTAGTTTTCTTTGCAGTTGTTCTGGTTTTTCTGACTGTAGTTTTTGCAGGAGCCTCTTTTACTTCGGTTGTCTGTACTGTAGATGTATCAGGTTCTGCTTTTTTTGCAGTTGTTTTTGGTGTCATATTTATAGCCTCCTTACAAGGTAATCCAACTGTAGACTCTGGAAATCCACAGCTTTCGATATCCTGTTACCGGAATAGAATACTACTTTTTCTGTTTTTTTGCAATAATTATATTCCCAGATTTTCCAAATCCTCCTGCATATAAGCTTTTAACCGCTGTTTCAAAATTTCATTTTGTTCCAGACTCAGGTTCTCATCCAGCTCCAGGATCTGCGCTGCCGTTTCACTGGCAGCCTTCAGAATATCCCCATCCTGATAAATATCACCCAGTTTGAACTCTAGCAGACCACTCTGTCGGATCCCAAAGAAATCTCCCGGTCCCCTCAATTTCAAATCTTCCTCTGCAATATAGAAACCATCATTGGATTTATTCAAAATTTCCAGACGTTTTGATATTTCCTTTTCTTTATTTCCCTGCATAAAAATACAATAAGACTGGTGTTCTCCTCTTCCCACACGCCCCCGAAGCTGATGAAGCTGCGCCAGGCCAAAACGCTCTGCATTCTCCACCATCATTACGGTTGCATTGGGAACATTCACTCCTACCTCAATCACTGTGGTGGATACCAGAATCTGGATTTCTCCGGAAGCAAAGGACTCCATAATCTCATTCTTTTCTCTGGAATGCATTTTCCCATGGAGAAAAGCAACTTTAATATCAGAAGGGAAAATCTGTTGAAGCTTTGCTGTATAATCCAGAACATTTTCCCCGTCCATTCCCTCGCTTTCCTCCACCATTGGACAGATCACATATACCTGTCGTCCCTGACGGATCTGCTGTTCCATAAAAGCATAGGCTTTGGGCCGGTAAGAAGTATCTACCACACAGTTTTTTACCGGCAGTCTCTGTGCAGGAAGCTCATCGATCACAGAAATATCCAGATCTCCGTAAATAATAATTGCCAGGGTTCTAGGAATAGGCGTTGCACTCATAACCAGTACATTGGGAGGATTTCCCATGGTTGTCAGGGCCTCTCTCTGTTTCACCCCAAATCTGTGCTGTTCATCTGTGATCACCAGTGCCAGCTGGTTATATTGGACCTTTTCCTGGATCAGAGCATGGGTTCCAATTACAATATTTGCCTCTTTGGATGCAATCTGTGCATATTTTTCCCTTTTCTCCCTGGCTGTGTCCGATCCGGTAAGAAGCAGAGGATGGCAAAAATCAATTTTCTGTTCCTTCAGAAGCTTTTCCATAGCCTGAAAATGCTGTCTGGCAAGTACCTCTGTCGGTGCCATCAGCACCGCCTGGTAGCCATTTTCCGCAGTCATGATCATAGACAGAAAAGCCAGGATTGTTTTGCCGCTTCCCACATCTCCCTGCACTAGCCTGGACATCAGCCCATGACCGCTCAGGTCTCTTTCAATCTCATGCCACACATTTTGCTGGGCTTTTGTCAAAGCATAAGGCAGATTTTCAATGATCTCCTCTGTAGTCCATACAGTATGCATGGGAAAAGTATTGACTGTACTCTCTGTTTTTTCTTTCAAAAGGCGCACTGCAAGAATAAACAGCAGAAACTCATCAAATACCAGCCTTCTCCTGGCCGCGATCAGCTCCTGCATATTTTTTGGGAAATGAATGGCAGACAATGCAAAATTGCAGTCTGCCAGATGATACCGTTCCCTGTACTCCTGGGAAAGATATTCCTGATGGAGATATCCGTCCTCCAGAGCCTGATGGAGCAGCTTCACAATGGTTTTATTGGACAGCCCTGATGTGAGGGCATAGATTGGCTGGAGACTGTGCAGAATCTCTTCGTAAGCTGCAGGGGTAAATATTTCCGGATGTTCCATCTGAAGCTTTCCCTGCTTGCGGGTAATCCTGCCCCTGAGAACAAATACACTTCCCTTTTTCAGAGTGGAACGTAAATAAGGCATATTAAACCAGGTAACAGGAAGCCTCCCTGTTTGATCTGCCACTGTGGTTGTTACCACCTGGAGATTACGTACCTTGTTAATATAGACACCCGTTGTAACGGTAGCTGTTATGGCAGCTACCGTAGATTCCTCCAGAGAACGAATCTCTGCCGGTGCTTCATAAATATCATAGGTACGGGGATAATAATGGATCAGGGAATCTGTGTCAATAATGCCCAGTCTGGCAAACAGGGCTTCCGTTTTCGGGCCTACACCTTTTAGTGTATGAAGTGAGGGCATCTGTTTATTCTACCGAAATCACGTAGTAATAAATAGGCTGGCCCCCTGCATTTACTTCTACGTCACAGTCAGGATAAAGCTCTTCTACTGTGGATGCAAGTGCTTCTGCCTCAGCCTGGTCAGTATCCGCACCGTAGTAGATGCTGACTACTTCTGAGTCATCGTCCATCATAGCTGCGATAGTTTCCTTCGTTACCTCCAGTCTGTCCTTGCCAACTGCAAGGATTCCGGAATCGCCGATTCCCATAATATCGCCTTCGTGGATTTCCTTGTCATCAATACGTGTATCCCTGACAGCATAGGTGATCTGTCCGGTTTTTACCTGGGAGATCGCCTGGAGCATATTTTCAGTATTTTCAGCGCTGTTTTTCTCCGGCACATAACTGATCATTGCCGTGATTCCCTGAGGAATGGTCTTGGTAGGTACTACCACGATTTCCTTGTCTTCTGTCAGGTCACGGGCCTGGTTGGCTGCAAGAATAATATTTTTATTGTTTGGGAAGATGTAGATGGTCTTTGCATTTACTTTTGCAATGGCATTTAACATATCCTCTGTACTTGGGTTCATGGTCTGTCCACCCTCAATCAGGTAATCCACTCCCAGTTCCTTGAAGATTTCAGTCATTCCCTTTCCTACAGATACAGAGATAAAACCTACCTCCTTAGGCGGCTGAGCTGCAATTGCTGCCTCCTCCTGCTTCTCCTGTTCTCTGGCCAGCTTCTGTGCATCTTTGATCAGCTTCTCCTGATGCTCCTCACGCATATTATCAATCTTCATACGGGACAATGCTCCGAAAGTAAGAGCCTTCTCAAAGGCAAGTCCCGGATGATTGGTGTGTACATGTACCTTTACAATCTCATCATCTGCCACCAGAACAATAGAGTCACCGATAGACATGAGGAATTTCTTGAATTCATGCTCTGTCTCCTCAGGCATTGGCTTATCCAGAAGAATAATGAACTCTGTGCAATAACCGAATTTAATATCCTTCTCTGTCTGTGCATCGATTTTGGTCACTGCAGGACCTTTGGAACCGCTGAACTGTGTATAATCCACTTCTTTGCCCAGATAACCATCATAAGCTCCGTGGAAAACTTCTACCAGTCCCTGTCCGCCTGAGTCAACAACTCCTGCTTCTTTGAGAACCGGAAGCATCTCCGGTGTTCTGGCAAGAGTCTCCTCTGCATGAGCGATCACTGCCTGGAAAAAAGTATCCAGATCCTCTGCAGTCTCAGCAAGCTCCACAGCCTTGGCTGCAGCTTCCTTTGCCACTGTAAGGATCGTTCCCTCTTTCGGCTTCATTACTGCTTTGTAGGCAGTTTCCACGCCTTTCTCCATAGCTGCTGCAATGGCTGCCGCATCCAGATTTTCACTTTTCCGTACACTTTTGGTGAAGCCACGGAGAAGCTGTGAAAGAATTACACCGGAATTTCCGCGCGCTCCTCTAAGGGAACCGGAAGAAATGGCTTTTGCAAGAGTTTCCATATCTGTCTCACCCAGGGAGCCTACCTCTGCTGCAGCTGCCATAATTGTCATCGTCATATTTGTTCCTGTATCTCCGTCCGGTACCGGAAACACATTCAGTTCATTAATCCATTCTTTCTTCGCTTCCAGATTCTTGGCTCCTGCAAGAAACATTCTGGAAAGTACTCTGGCATCTATGGTTTTGTTATTCACCACAAGTTCCTCCTCTATCCTAATCAATTGCCCGTACACCTTCTACAAAAATGTCGATTTTTTCGATCTCCATTCCTGTAAAGGCCTCGACTTTATATTTTACATTGCTGACAAGATTGTCTGCAATTGTACTTATATTTACTCCATATGCTACAATTACATGGAAATTCAGGCGGATTTTATTGTCCTCTGTAATCTTAACACTGATACCATGTTTCAGGCTTTTTCTGCCTAAGAGCTTTACCAGTCCGTCCTTTACGCTGACTGCTGCCATGCCCACAATACCAAAACACTCTACTGCCACACTTCCAGCATAGGTTGCAATTACATCTGTGTCAATTATGATCTGACCCAATCCGGAATCTATACGTCCATTCATATGGTTACCTCCAATGCTCTATATTGTTAGATAAATGTATTATAACCTTTTTTTAGTGATTGCACAATGTTAAATTTCGTCTTCTCCCCTTTCATATAAAAGAATTTTTAGAATTTTCTTTTTTTTGCTTGCAAAAGAGTCATTCATCTGTTACAATGTAGACTGTTGAAAAAAAGCGTCAAGGAGGTGCTATCATGGCTAAATGTGCAATCTGTGAGAAAGCTGCTCATTTCGGAAACAATGTAAGTCATTCACATAGAAGATCCAATAAAATGTGGAAATCTAACGTCAAATCCGTTAAAATCAAAACTGCTGAAGGCGGAGCTAGAAAGACATATGTATGTACTTCTTGCTTAAGATCCGGTAAAGTAGAAAGAGCATAAATAACACCTGTACCCCTGTTCTGACAGGGGTATTTTTTTGTCTTTTTATGTGTTTGATTTGATTAAAAAGAAGGCTGCAGATTCCGCAGCCTTCTATAGTCTCTATAGTCCTTTGATTCTTCTGCAGTTTCCTGCATTTTTACTGACTCAGTGGCAGAACAGATGATATCCCAGGAGCAGAAAAGCTCCGGCTGTAACTACCAGAATCACATTCTCAGCAATAAGAAATCCTATCACCATCCCCAACCCAATAAAAAACAACATAAAGCCAATCAGCTTTTCCACTTTTTCTCTGCCTTTTCATTGGTTTGGTATAGTTTATGCTTCTTCCCCTTTTCCTGATGCAAAACGATCTACAAAATCAGGAACCATATCCAGAATCTTGGTAAGTCCATCCTGATTTTTTACATTTACCAGCTTGGTAGTACCATTCTGAATGACCAGAACTGCACAGGGAGTCATCTTACCGGTCATTCCGCCGCCGCCATTGTCCTTCTTGTCACCGGAAAAAGCACCGGCACCTACGCCAAAAGCCACATCAACCAACGGAAGAATAATGGTATCACCAATGTGAATCGGTTCCCCTACCACAGTTTTTGCAGCAATAAAGCTGTCCATACCTTTGAACAATGAGTTTACAGTTTCTTTGAAATTATTCTCGTTTGCCATTCTTATGCCCTCCTGGTTTTCCATCGTCTTATGACATATTTTATATTTTTATTGAAATAAATACTAACCGCTGCCCGTACAAATACAATTCCGTATATCCTGCCTTTTATTCTCACATTTCCCTGACAGTAATTTTCTCCGCTAAACAGGGGTCTGACCTCGACACAGTTTTTATGGAAAGGAATGGTCATTCCAAGCACTGCAAGGATAGCTCCTGTTATAGAGAGATCCTCTGTGGAAAAAGTAATCTCTCCATCCATCTTGGTTGGCATCACATGGCGAATCAGAAATTTTGCATGTGTCCATACAAGAGAAATCCCTGCCTGCACCCTTGGGTGTTCCAGAAAATCTCTCCACCAGGTTATCTGCTCTCCCACTCTGCACAGCGCAGTCCGGATATGATGTATTCTGTCCCATATTCTCTTTCTCTTGCTCTGTATTCCTGACAGCAGTTTCCTGACAGGGTTTACCTTCTTTTCTTTTTTATCTGAGTCTGTCTTTTGTTGAGATTTTTCCGGTGCATCCTGTGGCTGGCTATCCACCGGACTGCTGATCATTTTCTCAGATTCTGCATTCACCGGCTTTTCCGGAATTTCCTCTGATCCGGCATTCACCGGTCTCTCCGGGATTTTCTCCGGTTCTATTACTTCCCTTTGATTCTCCTCACTCTCTGAGGGATCCAAGGAATGCTCTTTGGTTTTTTTTCGCCTGTTCAAAATTTTGTCCACAGGAATTCCAAACAACCGGAATGAGGTCTGCAGATTTCCCTCTGCCCAGACAGCCCTCAGCACAACTCCATGAAACAGCCAGCTGATCTGTCCCTCTCCTCTTATCTTTTTCCAGTCATCCTGCTCCTTGGTCCCGGATGCCTTGTACCTGACCGGACAAAAAAGAATCAGCAGAATTGCCAGCAGAAGCAGTCCCAGCACAATTCCCAGCAGGATCAGTATAAACTTTAATATCAGCCATAAAATATGTAACATCTACTCACCTCTGCACATAAGTCTCCTGTACCAGACTGCGAACCATTTCCAAAGCCTCGTCCTTCCCTTTTGCCATGCCAATGATCTCCGGACAGATTCTGTAATAGCTTTTCTGGAGAAGCATGGCTGCCGGAATGATCTCAAACAGATTAGATGGATTGTCAGACAAAGTAAGAAGATAAATTCCATATACATATTTTCCGGCATCCAGTTTATTTTTTATTTTCTCAGGATCATCAATGCCCTCTCCTGTAAGATAGTCCTTCTTCCATTTCAGCATTCTATACCTGCCTCTCTCTTTTTCAGCATTCCCCTTTTTCATAATTTTAAACAGGGCTGTGTAAAAAACGCAGCCCGGTTTCCGTTAATAATACTTATGCTGTTTTCCCCAGAGCCCATTGCTCCTCATGTCCAGATATTCCTGATAGGCCTTCTCCACAATCTGCTTTTCATTGGAAAAGCGCAGCAGATGATAAATCTCATGGTACTTATAATATCCGGAATCCACAAAAAATTCCTCTCTCTGGGGCTTACTATGATAATTATCCGCAGTCATCAGGTACCAGTGTACCTCCTTTGTAACTACGTCCTCCGGAACGGTAAAGTTATATTGGCTCTTTCCGATATATTTTACAATAGACGCCCGCACTCCGGCTTCCTCCAGCACTTCCCTCAGCGCTGTCTGCTCATGTGTCTCCCCTGCTTCTACTGTTCCTTTCGGCAATACCCAGCCCTCATAACGGTTCCTGTAAGATTTATACAATGTAAGAATCTTACCCCGATGAATTACCACACCGCCACAGCTCGTTGCTTCTATCATAATGCAATCCCTCCTGTTTTGCGTGGTATTAAAAACTGGTTATAGTATACCCCTTTTTTGAGAATGCCGCAACTGTTAAAAACAGTGCAGAATAAATTTATTTCTGTGTTACTGTCCCTTATGGTTCACACACTGCTATCCATTGTTCTGATCATAGTAATATGCATCAAAAAGCTGGCCTGCAATAGGCACTGCAGCCTCACTGCCGGTTCCTCCGTTTTCAACAATAATGGCAACTACCAGATCCGGATCATCTACATTGGAATAACCCACAAACCAGGAATGACTAGATCCGTTTTCATCAAATTCCGCCGAGCCCGTCTTACCTGCCGCTGTATAACCCCTTCCATTCAGGGCAGAAGCAGTTCCTTCCTCTACTACCTTCTTCATCAGCTTTCCCATAAGATTGGCTTCGTTTACACTCATAAGTCTTTTATATTTTTCCGGTTCTGTAGTCTTTATTGTTTCACCGTCACTGTTTTTCACAGAATCAATGAGATATGGCTTCATCAGTTCCCCTCCATTGGCAATGGCACTTGTCAGCAATGCCATATGCATAGGGGAAACCAGAGTATTTCCCTGTCCGATGGCTGTCTGCATCACCTCAGCAACAGAGGATTTCCCATTCAGGCTAAAAGTACTCTTTCTATAGGAAGTAAGAGGAAGACCTTTGTTAAATAAAAGATCCTCTGCAGTTGACCTCAGTGAACTGCCCCCCAGCATGGTTCCTATTTCTGCAAAAGCACTGTTGCAGGAATGGGCAAAGGCACTGTAAAAATCTTCCTGGCCATGTACTTCCCCGCCATAACACCTGATCGTATGTCCTTCCTTGGTAATGCCTCCCTCACAGAGATAGGAAAAATCCTCCAGTGTACCCCTGGTCCGGAAATAGTCCAGGGCAGTGACGATCTTAAAGACAGAACCCGGAGGATAGGCTCCGTTTGTGGCACGATTCAAAAGACTGCTGTCATTCTGATCGTTCACAAGAGCTTCCCAGTTCTGGGCGATCGTGCTGGGATCAAAATCCGGTTTGCTCACCTCTACCAATATCTTACCTGTGGAAGGCTCTATGGCAACCACTGCCCCTCTTCTGTCCCCCAGCGCCTGATATGCTGTTGTCTGCAGATCTGCATTCAAAGTAGAGACTACCGTATCTCCCATATTTTTCTGACTTTTAAACTCATTTTTCATCTGATTCAGGAAAAACTCATGGGAAGTCAGAAGCAGAAAATTCGCCTCGGATTCCAATCCGCTTTTTCCATTGGAATCATAGCCTACCACATGGGAAAATATATTTGCATAAGGATAAGTACGCTCCTCTGTGCCATCTTCATATACATTGGTCTGAGCCAGCACCTCTCCGTCTGATGATTCAATCTTGCCTCTGACAACACGGTCTGAAAAAGTATCCTGTCTGGTGTTATAGGGGCTATTGATAAAATCCTCGCTTTTCACCTTGTCAAAATAAACCAGATAACCGATCAGACTGACAAAAATCAGCACAAAAAAGCAGGATACAAAAGTATATTCCCTGTTGCGGGATCTTCTTTTTTTAGAAATTTCCTGAGCCTTGCGCTTCTGCTGTTTTTCCAGCTCTCTGCGCCGCTTCCTTTCTTCGTTGTCTCTCAATCTCTTCGTCCTCGTCTTCTCTCAAAATATAAAGTCCCTGAATAATTGCCAGCATTAATACTGTACTTGCCACAGAACTTCCTCCATAGCTTACCAACGGAAGGGTCACACCTGTCATAGGAATAAACTTAGTGGCACCGCCAATGGTCAGAAACACCTGAAATGCATACTCAGTGCCAAGGCCCAGGGCGATCAGCTTATAAAAAGGCTTCTTGATCTTCAATGCAATATTTACGATCATCAGGAAGAAACTCATGCACACCAGGATCAGACAGATTCCAAAGATCCCTCCCAGTTCCTCACAGATCGCACTGAAAATAAAGTCATTCTTAACTACAGGGATCTTCTCCGGGGATCCCTGGCACAGTCCCATTCCGAACCAGCCTCCTGTACCAATTGCAAACAAGGACTGCACGATCTGGTATCCCTCATTCTGGTAAACTGCCATGGGATCCTTCCATGCACTCACTCTCTGGCGTACATGACCAAACAGATGATAGGCAATTACAGACCCTGCCGCACCTCCGCCAAGCCCCAGGGCCAGATAACCCACATTTTTGGTAGCTACATAAACCATTACCAGATATGCCGTAAAAAAGATCACTGCACTTCCCAGGTCACGGGAAAGCACCAGAATTCCTACATGAAGTCCTGCCACGATCGTAGCCTGGACTACTGTTCTGAAATCCGCCCCTCTGCGAAGCAAAGCAGCCATAAAAAACACAAAAGTGATCTTGATGGCCTCTGAAGGCTGAATTCCCATCAGCGACAGCTTGGCTCCATAACTGGTCCGAGCCAGCACCAAAACTGCTCCCAGCAAAAGAATTCCCACACCTGCATACAGCCAGGTAAGGTCTTTCAGAAATTTCATCTTACGGATCAGTACAGGAACTGCAAGGGCAACTAAATTCACCGCCGTAACGATAATCAGCTGCCGGGTGGCCGTAGCCACATCCAGTCTGCACAATATGATAAATCCCACACTTAACAGCATACACATATTATTCAGCAGCAAAATGGATGCCTTTTTGTACAGCAGTCTGTACAGGATCTGGATTCCGGCAAAAAATGCCATCATCTCTGCATAAAAGGTTACAACCTGAAATTTTCCGGTTTTCAGATAAATAACCAGAAATGCCGTAAAATCCATAAAGAAGATGAGCATCAGCTGCTGACGTAATGACTCATTTCTCTCCTCCTCACTTTGCTGCTTCACCATATAGAAACAGTGAAAGGTGTAGACCACCATCAAAGTAAGGATCACATATTTGGATAATTCCACAATCACATTAACCATGCATTACTCGGCTCCTCTTTTAAAATGTCCCTTTGTATACTCTCTCTGAGGGGGATCTGCCTCATTCTGATAAACATTCACAAATTCATCCAGAATCCGCACTGCCTCATTCTGATCTTCAATGGTAAAAGAAAGGCGCAGTGCTGCCGGTCCAAGCTTCCTTACCTGTTCTCTTTCTCTCAGAAGTCCATAAGGAATACTATTGTAAATGATATTATAGCAAGGTGTCTTATCCCCTGTATTTTCCATTTTCCATGGATCACAGAAACAGGCTGCAGTGAATTTCTTATCATATCTGTCCTTTAACTCTACCCTTCCCTCATTATGATCACATCTGTAAACATTTTTGCGGACACATTGGGCAGACATCATCAAAGGCAGATATCCATATACCAGCATCTCACTGTGGCTGTTATCTCTGTGCCGGAGTTCCCCTTCATTTAACTCCAGGGGAATGGTATCCCTGAGAACCTTCTGCCCCTCCCAGAAAGCAACTGCCTCATTGTTCCAGGTATACATGCTGTGATCCAGAACACAGTTTTCAGCCAGTCCTTCCTTCTGCAATATGGCAAAGGCCTCCAGATTCCGCACCAGAAATCCTGTCATTCCCTGATTCAGCCATTCTCTGGCCTGCTGCAGATATCCCTCCGGAAGTTCTCCCCGTATGATATGGGGCAAAGCCAGATACATTTCCAGTCCTCTGTCTGTGCCAGCCTTCAGGCACTGCTTCATAGCAGAGAATGGAAGATACATTCCTCTGATCCCCTCTCTTTTATATAACGCAAGAGCTGTCTCAATGTCTTCACAGGAAACATAGATTGGAATGTTTTTCCGTACAGATTTCTTTGCTGACGAGGGAGCAAGGGAAACAGAAGCTGGTTCCTGTCTTCTGTATTTCTGCAGAATTTCCTCCTCCAGTGCAGCCAGGGCCTGTCTGCGCAGCTCGTTCAAAAGCTTCATTGGTACAAAAACACTGTCATCCATCTGGATCTCCAGGCTTTCCCACTCATAGGGAGTATTTCCCAGTTTCTCCATCTGTATCCCCACACGTTCTCTGGTAAGAGGCTGATTCTGTGCATACTGTACCTCTCCCAGGGCCGCTGTCCCATGGGCATCCCCCAAGGATACATCCAGGATGGCAGCGCTTCCGGGATAAAGGATCAGACTGCCCCTGATTTTTTCTTTTTTCTGCACAGGAGCGCAGGTTACATTTCCGGTTTTCTTCTCATTGGTAAAAGCCATCATATCAGGACCATTCTGCATCTGATAATATCCTGTGCAGGAACCTCCACGGTTAAACAGGTCCAGAAGATACTGCCTGTCCTTCTCTTCCACCTTATAATTATCCGGTCCCTTTTCAAAAAGCAGATCCAGGTATTTCCGGTATACCTTTGTCACTCCGGCCGTATATCCAGGCTGCTTCATTCTTCCCTCGATTTTCAGAGAAGTTACTCCTGCCTCCAGGATTTCCGGCAGAATTTCAATAGTGGAAATATCCTTAAGACTGAGAGGACAAAGTTCCCCTTTGTTTTTTGTTTTCCGGCGGATTCCCTTCTCATCCGGCAATAACACCTCATAAGGCAGTCTGCATGGCTGGGCACACTTTCCCCTGTTGCCGCTTCTGCCGCCAAGCACGCTGCTCATAAGACACTGTCCAGAATAACTGTAACACAATGCCCCATGAATAAAAGCTTCTATTTCAATAGGGCTTGTCCTGTGCATCCTGCGGATTTCCTCCAAAGATAACTCCCTGGCAGTTACTACCCTGGATGCGCCCTGTTCCTCCAGAAATTTCATCCCTTCCGGGCCAGTTACTGTCATCTGGGTGCTGGCATGAAGAGGAAGCCCCGGAAACATTTTGCGGACAGCTGCAAAAACTCCCATATCCTGTACGATCACTGCGTCCAGTCCCTCCCTGTAATAGGGCAGAAGATAGTCATACAGCTGATCTGTAAGCTCTCTGTTTTTTAAAAGCGTATTCACTGTCAGATATAATTTTTTGCCATGGATATGCGCGGTATCAATGGCTCTGAGCAGTTCTTCCTCACTAAAATTCTTTGCATAGGCTCTGGCTCCAAAGGCTGCGCCGCCTACATATACCGCATCTGCCCCTGCCCCCAGTGCTGCTTCAAAGCCTTCGTAGGAACCGGCAGGTGCCAGAAGTTCTATCTCTTCTCTTTTCAAATTAATTCCTCTCTTTATTTATAAGCTGTCAGGATCCACAGATTTTTATGCATAAAGGGGAAATCACCGAAGCAATCCCCCCTTTATTATTTCCAGTCTGCTATTTCAGCAGCTCATCGATCTGTTTTTCCAGTTCTTTATTCTTGCCTTCCAGAAGACTTTTCTGCTCCAACGCTTCCTTCTCTGCCTTCTGTGCCTCTTCGATCTGCATACGCAGAGCAATGAGCTCATGCTTCAGATCATACATCTCCTGGTCCTTCTGCTGAAGATCCTGTTCAAAAATCTCTGCCTGCTTTTTTGCCTTAAAATAATCATCTGTAATATTCAGGCTGATGAGAGTATGCTTTGTCTCCATAGGCTGTCTGCCGTAGCCCGGAAGAGCACTTAATTCATCGATTTTTTTATTAATATAGGATGCTACCTTCTGGAAATATTCTTCCGATTCGTAACCTCCCAGCGTAATAATCTTACCCCCTATGATTACCTTTGCTGTATTTTTGACTGCCATCCTATAGCCTCCTGTATCTTAATCACTGCCGTTTCACTGACGCAGCAGCACTATCTTTCGTCATGTCAAGCGGATATTCGCAATCCGCTTCGCTACTTGCTCATAACCGACATACAAGCCGATATCAAATTTATTATACTCGAAAGCAGCTCAAATGTATAGAAATTTTTAAAAAAGTTTTACGAAGCCCCGAGAATTCCTTATTCCTTATCCGGAACAGCATATCCCAGGTGCTCATAAGCCAGCCCGGAGGCCATTCTTCCCCTGGGAGTACGATTGAGAAATCCGTTCTGCAGCAGATAGGGTTCATACACATCCTCCAGAGTTCCGGAATCCTCCCCAATGGCTGCTGCCAGTGTTTCCAGGCCCACCGGTCCTCCCTGAAAATTTACAATAAGAGTCTGCAGGATCCTGCGGTCTATCTTGTCCAGCCCATACTGATCCACTTCCAGCAGATCCAGGGCAAAGCATGCCACATCATAAGTGATCCTGCCATCATATTTCACCTGCGCAAAATCCCTGACCCTTTTTAACAGACGATTGGCAAGTCTGGGAGTTCCCCTGGAGCGCTTGGCGATCTCCGCCGCTCCCCTGGCATCAATCTCTACTCCCAACACCTGGGCAGAACGGATAATGATCGTCTGTAGTTCCTTCTGATTATAGAATTCCAGATGATGCATCACTCCAAAACGATCTCTGAGAGGAGCTGACAAAAGTCCGGCTCTGGTAGTCGCTCCTACAAGGGTAAACTTCGGCAGATCCAGGCGGATAGACCTGGCTGAGGCACCTTTTCCGATCATAATATCAATGGCAAAATCCTCCATAGCCGGGTACAGCACCTCCTCCACCTGACGATTTAGGCGGTGGATCTCATCTACAAAGAGAATATCTCCCTCCTGCAGATTATTCAGGATCGCAGCCATCTCTCCCGGCTTCTCAATAGCCGGACCGGAGGTTACCTTCATATGCACACCCATTTCATTGGCAATAATTCCGGATAATGTAGTCTTTCCAAGTCCCGGAGGGCCATAAAAAAGCACATGATCCAGTGCATCATGCCTCTGTTTTGCTGCTTCAATATAAATTTTCAATGTATTTTTGGTCTTCTCCTGACCAATATATTCATCCAGCGTCTGAGGTCTCAGATTTCCCTCAAGGGCAAAATCCTCCTCTATAACGTCTGTTGTAATTACTCGCTTCTCCATTCACGAAACCTCTGTTTTATTTTTAAAGCATATTTTTCAAAGCGGCCTTCAGCAATCCCTCCACATCATCCGGAGACACCTCTGTCACCTTACGCACTGCCCGGAGTGCATCTGTGCTGCTGTATCCCAGAGCAACCAGGGCCGCTACAGCCTCCTGTCTTCCATCTGAAACATCACCGGAAGCTTCTGCTTTCTCCTGCTCATGGGCAAGCTTTAACTCAAACGCATCTTCAAGCTTTAATTTATCCTTTAATTCAAGAATCAACTTCTGAGCCGTTTTCTTACCGATCCCCGGAGCCTTTGACAGGGTTTTCACATCATCTGAAAGAACTGCAAAGCGAAGTTCATCCGCGGTAATCCCAGATAAAACTCCCATAGCAGCCTTTGGTCCAACTCCATTTACTCCCAGCAGAAGCTTAAACATCTGCAGGTCATCTTTTTTGAGAAATCCATACAACTGCATGGCATCCTCTCTGACCTGAAAATATGTATGGATCTTTACTTTCTCTCCCATAGTAAGCTGGGAAAGACTTTCACCAGTCATATAGATTTCGTATCCAATACCGCCGGTTTCAACGATCACTGAATTTTCCGTCATATCTGCGGCAATTCCATGGACAAATGCAATCATGATAGACCCTCCTGTTTCATTTTCCCCAGAATCTGGCTGCTCTTGGATACAAACAGATCAAAAGCTATATCATTCTTGCCACTGTTGATCACCACATCCGCTTTGGCACGGGTAGGTTCCACATAAAGATAATGCATTGGCTTCACTGTGGTAAGATACTGATTAATAATTCCCTTCATATCTCTTCCCCGCTCTTCCACATCTCTGGAAATCCTTCTGAGAATACGCTCATCTGCATCTGCCTCCACATAAACCTTAATGTCCAAAAGCTCTCTCACTCTTGGATCCGCCAGCAAAAGGATTCCCTCTACCAGGATCACAGGTTTGGGATCGATCCTTAATACCTGGGAAGAACGAGTGTGCCTTGTAAAATCATATACCGGGCATTCAATAGATTCTCCTGCTTTCAGCTTTTTCAGATGCTCTACCATCAGATCTGTTTCCAGGGCATCCGGATGGTCATAATTCACTGTCACCCTCTGTTCAAAAGGAATCCCATCCTGACTGCGGTAATAATTGTCATGATAAAGCACCACCACATCGTCCCCAAAATATTTCTTGATCCTGTTGGTAAAGGTAGATTTTCCTGAACCGGATCCTCCGGCAACTCCGATTACAATACTTTTCATTCTGTATCACGCCCTTCCTTTTTCTGTGCTTTATCATAGCATAAAACCTCATTCCCGTAAAGTCAGGATTCCGCAAAAAAGGAGCCCTGCCCCTTTCGGACAATGGCTCCTTTAAACTTACTGAATAATGTGTCTTGGGCAGGCTTCTTTACATGCCCCGCAATTTGTGCACTTGCTGTAGTCAATATGTGCGCAGAAATTATCCACTGTAATTGCCCCATTGGGACAGGTCTTCTCACATTTCTTACATCCAATACATCCAACTTCACAGGCAGATGTAACTGCCTTGCCTTTTGCATGAGAGCTGCACTGTACGAATGTAGTCTGGTCATAGGGCACAAGCTCGATCAGATGCTTCGGACACTTGGCAACACATTTGCCACAGGCCTTACATGCCTCTTTATCCACCACAGCCACACCATTCACCACCTCAATGGCACCGAAGGGACAGGCTTTTACGCAGCTTCCAAAGCCAAGGCATCCATAAGTACAGGACTTGGCACCACCACCGGGAATGAAAGCCATCATCTCGCAGTCTTCCACACCTGTATATTCATAGTTGTCTTTTGTTTTCTCACAGGTACCTGCACACTTCACATAGGCCACCTGGCGGGCAGTCTCCACAACTTCCTGTCCCATGATCCCTGCGATCACTTTCCCCACAGGCTCACCGCCTACCGGACATCCGTTTACAGGTGCCTCACCTTTGGCAATTGCTGCTGCCAGACCATCACAACCAGGATAACCACAGCCGCCGCAGTTATTACCGGGAAGCGCTTCGCGGACTGCAACTTCCTTCTCATCTACTTCCACAGCAAATTTGTTACCAGCCACCCCGAGGAAAATACCAATAAAAAGACCTACTGCCGCAACCAGTACGGTTGCCGCTATAATTGCTCCTATATTCATAACATTTCCCTCCTTAAATCAGTCCTGAAAATCCGAAGAAGGCAATTGCCATCAGTCCGGCTGTCAGCAGAACTGTAGGGAATCCCTGGAAGGATTTTGGAATGTCATTGTATGCGATTTTCTCACGGATACCAGCCATCAGCACAATAGAAATCGTAAAGCCCACTGCTGTTGCAAATCCGTTCACTGTTCCCTGAAGAACATTATACTCTTTCTGCACGTTTGTAAGGGCAACACCAAGAACTGCACAGTTTGTTGTGATCAGAGGAAGATACACGCCAAGTGCCTGATACAGGGAAGGCATTGCCTTCTTAAGGAACATCTCTACAAACTGTACCAGTGCCGCGATCAGCAGGATGAATACGATCGTCTGCAGATAAGTCAGGTTTGTAGGAACCAGGATAGCATTGTAAATAATACCTGTCACAAAAGATGACAGTGTAATAACGAAAATGATCGCGCCGCCCATGCCGGCTGCTGTCTCTACACTCTTGGAAACGCCAAGGAAAGGACAAAGGCCAAGGAACTGGCTGAGGACTACGTTATTTACAATTGCTGAGCTTACAAGTATGATCAAAAGTTCTTTCATAATCCATTACCCCCTTTTTCCCTTACACATGGTATTGCCGCAGGCTGCACAGCTTCCACCGCAATCAGGATTGCTGGGATCAATGCCACGTTTGGCTGCACCGATTTTAAATTTGTTCTGCAATGCAGAAAGTGCTGCCAGAACAAAGAATGCTCCAGGTGCCAGGATAAAGATTGTGATCGGTTCATAACCGGCCTTACCTGCTGCAGCATCTGCCAGAGGAAGAATCTGATGTCCGAACAGGGAACCTGCACCGATCAGCTCACGTACTGCACCGATACAGGTGATACTTAAGGTAAATCCAAGGCCCATACCAATACCGTCAAACAGAGAGGCAATGGGTTTATTCTTGGATGCATAAGCCTCTGCACGTCCAAGAATGATACAGTTAACTACGATCAGAGGAATATAGATTCCAAGAGAGTCATACAGACTTGGGATAAATCCCTGTAAAAGAAGCTGTACAACTGTTACAAAGGAAGCAACAACTACGATAAATGCAGGCATACGCACTCTGTCCGGGATAAAGTTTCTCAGAAGAGAGATCATTAAGTTGGATGCTGCAAGGATCACTGTAGTAGTAAGTCCCATTCCGATACCATTGGTTGCAGATGTGGTGATAGCCAGTGTAGGACACATACCAAGCATCAGTACAAAGGTAGGATTTTCTTTGATGATTCCGTTATATAAACGTTCAGCAGGTGTGTTTGGTTTCATCACTGATTTCCCCCTTTCTCATACTGGAATGCACATAATCCGGCATTGACACCGTTTGTCATGGCATTCGTTGTAATAGTGGCACCACTTAACGCATCGATCTGGTTATCCGCTGTGGCACCGGTCTTTGTATATTCAAATTTGTCTACTTTCTTATCTTTGAACTGATCCTTAAATGCATCTGTGTTTGCTCTCATACCAAGACCTGCGGTCTCACCGATGGAAAGAATGGAAATTCCATTTAAGGTACCGTCATCCTGGATACCCATTGCAAACTGGATATCTCCGCCGTAACCTTCAGAAGTAGTTACTGTAAATGCATATCCCAGTTCATTGCCTGAAGCATCTTTGGCAAGCATAGTTTCATCTATGGACTGTGCCGCATATCCATTTTCATCCAGATAAGACTGCATGGCATCTGCATCCACATCCACGGTCTCAAAGCTGTCCGCATCTGCAAATACTGCCTTATACGCATCCTGTTTCGCCTGAGCTTCCTGCTTTGCAATAGGATCTGCTGTAATATCCTGGACTACACCAAGGGCAAGTCCTGCCACAAGTGTGATCACTGTAATGGCTATGGTATCTTTGATAATTCTGTTACTCATGCCTTTTTGCCCCCTTTCCCAAATGCCGGGTGACGAGTCACACGTTCAATCATCGGAACTAACAGGTTGCAGAAAATAATCGCATAGGATACGCCCTCTGCGGAACCGCCGAAAAGACGGAAGATCGCAGTCAGTACACCAAGACAGACACCGTATACATACTGTCCTCTTGGTGTGATCGGTGTTGTGACATAGTCTGTAGCCATAAACCATGCACCAAGCATAAGACCACCGCCGAAGATGTGGCTGAACAGATAGTTCACGTCGAATCCCTTGCCTGTTCCAAGCATGTAAAGGATTACAAATACTGCGAAACTTCCAATATAGGTAAGCGGGATCTTCAGATCGATCACCTTGAAAACCAGAAGGATTGCAGCTCCGATGAGGATTGCAAGGGCAGAAGTCTCACCGATGGTTCCCTGGATATCACCGATAAACATATGTAATACAGATACAGAACTGTCTGTAAATCCATTCTGTTTCAGAGCTGCCAGAGGAGTTGCACCGGATACAGTATCTACTACACCTCTGAAGCTGTCGCTTACTGCGAAATCTGTCATCTTTCCTGCGAAAGAGATCATCAGGAAACATCTTCCTGCAAGTGCCGGGTTCATGAAGTTCTGTCCCAGACCACCGAAAAGCTGTTTTACAACGATAATCGCAAATGCACTGCCAAGTACAGGCATCCAGAGCGGAATTGACGCAGGCATATTTAATGCAAGCAGCAAACCTGTAACAACTGCACTGAAGTCTGTAATTGTGTTCTTCTTATGCATCAGCTTGTCATAAATCCACTCAAAGAACACACTGGAAGCAACGGTGATCACTACTACCAGTAAGGCGCGAAGGCCAAAATTATAAATTCCAAACAGTGTGGTCGGCAGAAGTGCCAGTACCACAAGCTGCATGATTTTGCTTGTTGTCATCTTATCCCGGACATGGGGATTGGATGATACATGTAACATCTGATCCATTATGATGTCCCCCTTTTACTTTTTCTTACGGCTTGCCAGAACCATCTTACGCATAGATTTGATCATCTGGGTCAACGGACGCTTGGCTGGACAGATATAACTGCAGCAGCCACATTCGCAGCATTCCATACCATCAAATTTCTGGAAGCTTTCCATGTCACCATGCTCTGCAAAGGTTGCAAGTCTTGCAGGAATGACATGGCCGGGACAGACTCCTACACATCTGCCGCAGTTAATACATGCAGTCTGTTGGGCATCTGCCACATCATCCTTCTCCAGACAGAGACATGCGGAACTGGTCTTGATACATGGTACATGAGTGTCATACATGGCAAATCCCATCATAGGACCACCTGAGATTACTTTGGATACATTATCTGTCAGTCCACCGGCAGCTTCAATCAGTTCTGCCATATCTGTTCCGGAAAGAACATCAAAGTTCTGGGGATTCTTAATCCCCTGTCCTGTTACTGTTACGATACGGTCCATAACAGGTTTTCCAAGGATAACGGCTTCATAAACAGCGATTACGGTATCTACGTTATCAACTACGCATCCTGCATCTGCCGGAAGCATTGAAGAATTAATCTCTCTGTCTGTGACAGCCTTGATCAGGAAACGCTCACCACCCTGTGGGTACTTGGTCATCAGCTCTGCTACTTCAATACGTGGAATATCTTTCACCATTTCTTTCAGCTTGGCAATACAGTCAGGCTTGTTATCCTCAATACAGATGTATCCCTTCGCATTGTCAAAAAGCTTCAGCATAACTCTTAAGCCTTCGATCAGCTTCTCAGAGTCATCCAGCATTCTTCTGTAGTCGCTGGTAAGATAAGGCTCACACTCGGCACCGTTTACAAGAATATGATCGATCTTCTCCGGTTCCTTTGGCGCAAGCTTTACCTGTGTGGGGAATCCGGCACCGCCCATTCCCACAACTCCACCTTCTTTAATTCTCGCCAGAATTTCCTCCTTCGAAAGATCTTCCAGTCGTGCAGGAGTAAATTCCACACTTTCATACTGCTGGTCATTTTCAATGATAATGGAATTGACCATGGAACCCGTTGCTGTCAGTCTGGGTTCCATTCCCTTAACTGTACCGGAAACAGATGCATGGATCGGTGATGACACAAAGCCCGTAGCATCTGCAATCTTCTGGCCTGCAAGCACGTGGTCTCCTTTCTGAACTACAGGCGCGGCCGGCGCACCGATATGCTGTGAAAGAGGATATACCATATCTCCCTTAGGCAGATATTTCACTACCGGACTGTTCTTGGATAATTCTTTTCCGTCATAAGGATGAACACCACCCTTAAAGGTTAAAATTCCCATTTTATTCCCTCCTTTTTATATTAAGCATCCGAAAACGCTTTATTTTTCTTTTTTGTTTCTCAGGTTCTTCAGATTATGTAATTTGTATCCGCGGTTCAGATTTGGATATGATTTTACGAAACGCTGCATATTGTGACCGACCTTTGCTGCCATAGCTTCTTTTCTCTTCTGAAGCTCTGCACTGATCTCTGCTGTAATTGCAGCACGTTTCTGTTCCATTTCTTTAAGGACTTCCACATCTCCCAAGCGTTCTTTTACACTCTCAAGCGTAGCTTCTTTGGCAAAACCAACACTGGCAATCTTCTCATGCATTTTCACAAGCATTTCGCCCTTTGCCTGCTCCATAGCCGCCTCAATAACAGGCAGTTTCTCGTGAATACGGAAAGCCGCAGCTGCTGAGAAAGCAAAATCCACAACATATCCCACTCCTATCACACATATGCCGATCTCACCTACGTAAACCGGATACAGGATCACAATGGATTCCACAAGAGGATGCAACACCTTAAACAGAATCACTGTAAATGCCCCCCAGCCAAGGGATGCTCCCAGACAGATACGTCCCTGGAAATTAAATTTATTATCACTGTAATCCCACCAGGATGTATGAAAAATAGACTCCATCAATACGGCTGTCACATACTCCAGCGCAGTTGCCACAACGACTCCTCCCAGATACAGATACAGAAGATTGTCGCTAAAGGGTCTCAGGATCACATACACAGATACCGCCCCAAATCCATATATGGTACATAAGGGTCCATTGATAAAACCACGGTTTACAAATTTGCCGCTTTTAACAGATACATAACAGGTTTCCCATACCCAGCCAAAAAAACTGTATATAATCAACCAGTTCATAAGATGATAAAAATCAATCCCGCAAACAGTTAAATCCCACATGCTTTTTCTTCCTTTTTGATATATTTTTTTAATTATATTTATACTATAAACCATTTTTTTCAAAAAATCACTACCCAATTTCCAATTTCTTGTGTATAATTAAATACAATTTAGGAAAGGAAAATTCTTAACATGATTGTTAAAAAAATGCCCATTTTACAAGGGTTTCCAGACTTTGAGACTGTTAATTTTTTCACTGGGAAATACATTCAAAAATACAATTTATCGCCGGTTTTTTATGATATCGAAACCACCGGATTATCCCGAAAATCCACGTTTTTGTACCTGATCGGAGCTGTTGGAATTGAAGATGAAACTTGGTATTTTCACCAATGGATGGCCGAAAGTGACAAAGAAGAAGAAACAATTCTGAGAATTTTTTCACAATTTCTTCAACAAAGTGATTTGCTGATTTCTTACAACGGAGAGCGATTTGACCAACCCTATCTGGAAGCCAGATACGAAAAATACGGACTGCCCTCTCCTTTTGATCATAAAATGTCCCTAGATTTATATCTGACTCTGAAGCCTTTGAAAGCACTTCTGAAACTGCCCGCTCTGAAACAGCCATGCCTAGAAGAATTTCTCGGAATCAAAAATCGAATTTATAACAATGGAAAAGAATGCATTCAGCTTTATAAAGATTTTCTGAAAAAACGAGATGTCATTATGGCAGAAGAAATACTCGGTCATAACCTGGAAGATGTGCTTGGACTTGGAAGAATTTTTGAAATGCTCAGTTATCTGTGCATTTATGATTCTGAGTATGAGGTTACATATGCGGAACTGGATGATGAAAATCTGATTCTGGAATTAACGCTTCCTTATAAACTTCCGCAGAAATTCTCCAATGGAAATGAACAGTTTTATCTCACAGGAGAAAAAGAAACAATAAAATTTATTATCAAAACAACAGACGGTAAACTGAAACAATATTACGCCAATCCAAAGGACTACTATTATCTTCCGGAGGAAGACACAGTTATTCCCAAAGCCCTTGGATCCGGAATCGATAAGAAACACCGGAAAGCGGCTACTAAAGATACCTGCTATACCTGGTTTACATGCTCCCATATTTTTCTAAGCGATCCGTTGAAGCAGAAACAATATCTGGAACATGCACTTCCCTATTTGCTGAACACATTAAAATAATTTTCCCAAAACAAAAACACCATCTCGGCATAAATCTGATTATGCAAAGATGGTGTTTTTCAATTTCACTACAATTCTGTATAAAGAAATTATTCTTCTGTAGCTTCCTCAACCGGTGCTTCAAGAGCTTTCATGCTCAGGCTGATCTTCTTGTCTTCGCCGTTGAAGTCAACAACCTTAGCTTCGATTTCCTGTCCGATAGAAAGTACGTCTGCAGGTTTTGCAACGTGCTCTCTGGAGATCTGGGATACGTGAAGAAGTGCATCTACACCAGGTGCAAGCTCAACAAAAGCTCCGAAATCTGTCATACGCGCAACTTTACCGGTTACCACATTACCTACAGCAAATTTTTCAGCTGCTGTAAGCCATGGATTCTCCTCAGGGAATTTCAGGGAAAGTGCAATCTTATCTCCATTGATATCCTTGATCAGAACTTTCAGCTTCTCGCCAACAGTGAATACCTTCTTTGGATTCTCTACTCTGCCCCAGGACATTTCGGAAATGTGAAGAAGTCCGTCTGCACCGCCAAGGTCAACGAATGCACCGAAATCTGTAACATTCTTAACAACACCTTCTACAGTGTCACCAACATGAATCTTTTCCATTAATTCTTTCTGTTTTTCTGCTTTTTCAGCAAGAAGAAGCTGCTTACGGTTACCGATGATGCGGCGTCTTCTCGGATTGAATTCTGTAATAACGAATTCGATTTCCTGATCTGCATATTTGGAAAGGTCTTTCTCGTATGTGTCGGAAACAAGACTTGCAGGAATGAATACTCTTGCTTCGTCTACGTTTACACAAAGTCCGCCGTCAAGTACCTGAGTTACAGGAGCCTTTAATACTTCCTGATTCTCAAATGCTTCTTCAAGACGTTTGTTGCCTTTCTCTGCTGCCAGTCTCTTATAAGTAAGAGTTACCTGACCTTCTCCATCATTTACTTTGAGAACTTTTGCTTCCATTGTGTCACCAACATGAACAGCATCTGTGAGTACAAGGCTTGCATCGTTAGAGTATTCGTTCTTTGTAATAATACCGTCTGCTTTATAACCGATATTCAGAATAATCTCATCTTCTTTTACATCGATGACAGTACCCTGTACAATCTCT
Source organism: Blautia difficilis (assembly GCF_014297245.1). Classification (NCBI taxonomy): domain Bacteria; kingdom Bacillati; phylum Bacillota; class Clostridia; order Lachnospirales; family Lachnospiraceae; genus Blautia; species Blautia difficilis. The sequence continues at coordinate 42,036 of NZ_JACOQG010000010.1, forward strand.
CCATTTCTGATAGTTTTTACGGAATCTTCCAGCATCTGTTCAAAACTTAATTCTGACATGTTCTTGAACCTCCTCAATAATTTTGTTTGGGGTGGAAGCCCCTGCTGTAATACCTACATAACTACTGCATTGGAACATTTCAGAATCCAAGTCTACAGGTGTTTGTATATAGTAAGTATTTCCACATTCCTTTTTACATATTTCAAACAGCTTTTGAGTATTGGAACTGTGCCGACCGCCTACGACCAGCATAGTGTCTACCTCTCCGGCTATGTTTTTTGCTTCTCTCTGCCGTTCTTCGGTAGCATTACAAATAGTGTTTAAAATATTGAGAATATTTAAAACATTATTATCATACCTCTTTTTGCAAAGAATTTCAACTAAATCTTTAAATTTGTTGTAATTAAATGTCGTCTGGGACACAATACTTATTTTTTTCCCTTTTGGAGGTACAAATGCCGCTGCTTCTTCCTGGTTTTTGATGACTGTGTATGGTCCCTGACACCATCCGCAGATTCCCTGTACTTCGGGGTGGTCTTTATCGCCGATGATGATAATGTGATTTCCTGCAAGGCTTTCTTTTTCCACGATCCTGTGGATCTTTAGGACAAAGGGGCAGGTCACATCTACGTAAGAGATGTTTTTTTCTTTCAGCTTATCGTAAATAGGTTTGCCTACACCGTGGGAACGGATGACTACAGTTCCGTTCTGCAGGGTATTATCCGGGGAATCCAGGTCTACTTCTGTGATAACATGAACGCCACGGGCTTCCAGATCCGCTACTACGCCTTCATTGTGGATGATCGGACCCAGAGTGAAAATAGGTTTCTGTTCTGTGTCGATCAGTTCGTAGACTTTGTCTACTGCCCGTTTGACACCGAAGCAGAAGCCTGCTGTCTCTGCTACTTTTACTTTCATGACTAATCCTCTTAATTTATATTCATTGCCATTCTTCCGGAATTTAACCGAATAACCGCTCCTCTGATGAACTACAGGCAGTTATTTGATCCTGGGCAAATAGCGTAGTCTGAAACAGATAATCTGTCCGCCTGACCGTTATTTCTGTAGCTTCTTATTATACACATCAAGAATAGCATCTACAACATCATCGATACCCATCTCAGAGGAATCAACGAGCACTGCGTCATCTGCCTGCTTCAGAGGGGAGACTGCGCGGTTCATATCACGTTCATCACGCTCGATGATGTCTTTGCGGATCTGGTCCAGATCAAAGGGTTCGCCTTTCTGCTCATATTCCAGTGCTCTTCTCCTGGCTCTGGTGTCCGCGCTTGCTGTAAGGTAAATCTTTACTTCTGCATTTGGAAGGATGGTTGTGCCGATATCTCTGCCATCCATAACTACGTCATTTTTCTCAGCAAGAGTTCTCTGAAGCTTCAGGAGATGTTCTCTTACCTTCGGGTTTGCGGAGCTCTTGGATGCCATATTTCCCACCTGCTCTGTGCGGAGCATGGAATTCACATTCTCTCCGTTGAGAAGTACGATCTGCTCTCCGTCCTTGTATTCAATGGAAACGTCAGCGCCGGAACATACTGTTTCAATCTCCTCCTGGCTATCTCCGTTCACTCCGTGGTTCAGAAGATATAAAGCCATTGCTCTGTACATGGCTCCTGTATCCACATAGATAAATGATAATTTCTTTGCTACTTTCTTTGCAATGGTACTCTTACCTGCTCCTGCAGGTCCGTCGATGGCTATATTACATCCCATTTTCACGGTTCCTCCTGTTTCTATTATTCGAACAGATTTTCTCTGTTTTATTATTGATTGATATTTATGAATCGGTCAAGCAGCTTACTGTATGGCCTGTGCCGCCAGATATGCGGTAGACCATGCAATCTGCAGATTGTATCCGCCTGTCACTGCATCCAGGTCCAGCACTTCACCTGCGAAGTAAAGGCCTGAGATTTTCTTTGATTCCATTGTTCCGGGGTTGATCTCTTTGACTGAGACACCGCCTCTGGTGATAATGGCTTCCTTGAACTCGCCCATCCCTGTGATTGTGAACGGAAATGCTTTGATCAGATCAATAAAGTACTGGCGTTCTTCCCTGGAGATATCGTGGATTTTCTTCTCTGCCGGGATTCCGCCCAGTTCCAGCATTACCGGGGTCAGAGATGAGGGAAAAAGTACGCCGATCACGTTCTTGAACTGTTTGTTTGGTCCTGCTTCAAATTCACGCAGGATTCTGGCATCCAGCTGTTCTCTGGTAAGTGCCGGCTTCAGATCCAGGTATGCGGACAGTTCGCCATTTGGTGCTTTTGCCAGTTTTGCACCAATATGGGCACTGGCAGAAAGGATCATGGGACCTGTGACTCCGAAATGGGTGAACATCATCTCTCCAAAATCCTCGTAGAGTACTTTCTTGCCGTTCTTTATGGTAAGTCCTGTGTTCTTAAGGGAAAGTCCCTGAAGTTTAGGGATATAGTCTTCTTTTGTCTTTAATGGAACAAGGGAGGGGGCAATGTCTGTGACTTTCAGTCCAAGCTCCCTTGCGAAGCGGTATCCATCACCTGTGGAGCCTGTACTCTGATAAGAGAATCCACCTGTAGCTACAATGACTGCATCACCTTCCATAAAGGTGTCATCTGTCAGGTTCACTCCTGTTACAGAATCTGTTTCAGATTCTGTAACAATTTCTTTTACGGAAGTGCGAAGATGGATCTTTGCTCCTGCTTTCTTCAGTTCCCGCTCCAGAGCACGGATAATGTCCGAAGAATGATCAGACTGTGGAAAAACGCGGTTTCCTCTTTCAACTTTCAGAGGAACTCCTGCTTCCTCAAAGAACTCCATTACATCCTGAGGAGTAAATGAATAGAAGCTGCTGTAGAGGAACTTGGGATTGCTCATCATTGCAGGAAAGAGTTCTTCTGTGTCGCAGGCATTTGTCACATTGCATCTGCCTTTTCCTGTAATAAATATTTTCTTGCCCAGTTTCTCGTTTTTTTCTAATATATGAACTTTATGATGGTTACGGGCCGCGAAAACACCTGCCATCATTCCGGCAGCGCCGCCACCGATAATTAAAACTTTACTCATGGAATATTCTCCTGTATTTTATCATATGATATCAGGGTCAAAAATTCAAAAGTCGTTCATGCTTGCATGATAAGACTTTTGAACTTGGGACCCTAACATCACCATGCTCTTTATAATAACGCAAAGGAGCCTGCCTGCGCAAGCTCCTTTTTGTTTTTATTTCATATTATACAGGATAAGCTCCATTCTTTTTGTCAGCTGCTTTCTCATCAACTTTTGTTTTCTGAGCCTGACGGTATTTGAAGAAGTCCATAGCTACCTGTGGGAACAGTGCGTATGTTAATACGTCTTCATCCTGTTCCTTGTACTGAGCCATTTCGCTCTCAAGTTTCTCAAGCTCATTGTCAAGAAGGTCTGCAGGACGGCAGGTGATCGGTTTCTCATCGCCGATGCACTTCTTCTGCACTTCCGGATTAAACGGTTTTACAGTTGCGCCGTATTTTCCTAACAGGATATCTTTTGTTTCTTTTGTAACCATTTTGTATCTCTCGCCCATAAGCACGTTGAATACAGCCTGTGTACCAACGATCTGTGAAGACGGAGTAACAAGTGGTGGTTCACCAAGATCTTTACGTACACGTGGAACTTCCTCGAGAACATCGTAGAATTTGTCTTCTGCGTGCTGTTCTTTTAACTGAGAAGTCAGGTTGGAAAGCATACCGCCCGGTACCTGATACAGTAAAGTTTTAATATTAACACCAAGGTTCTTCGGATTGAGCAGTCCGCTGTCAAGAGCCTCGTCACGAATCGGACGGAAGTAGTCAGCGATCTCAGAAAGAAGCTTCTGGTCAAATCCTGTGTCGTATGGTGTATCCTTGAATGTCTCAACCATAACTTCTGTTGCAGGCTGGGAGGTTCCCAGTGCGAATGGAGACATTGCTGTATCGATGATATCCACACCTGCTTCTACTGCTTTTAAGTAAGTCATGGAAGCTACACCTGAGGTGTAATGTGTATGAAGGTCGATCGGGATCTTAACTGTTTCTTTTAATGCTGTAACAAGCTCTGTAGCTTTGTTTGGAAGGAGAAGACCTGCCATATCTTTGATACAGATGGAATCAGCGCCCATATCTTCGATACGTTTTGCAATGTCTGTCCAGTATTCCAGTGTATAAGCATCTCCTAATGTGTAGGAAAGAGCTACCTGTGCATGAGCCTTCTCTTTGTTTGCAGCGCTTACAGCTGTCTGCAGGTTACGAAGGTCATTGAGGCAGTCAAAAATACGGATGATGTCGATTCCGTTTGCAGCAGATTTCTGTACGAAGTACTCTACAACGTCATCTGCATATGGACGGTATCCAAGGATGTTCTGTCCACGGAAGAGCATCTGAAGTTTTGTGTTCTTAAAGCCGTCACGTAATTTACGAAGTCTTTCCCATGGATCTTCGTGAAGGAAACGAAGGGATGCATCAAATGTTGCACCACCCCAGCACTCTACTGCGTGATAGCCGACTTTGTCAAGTTTATCTACGATCGGAAGCATCTGTTCTGTGGTCATACGTGTTGCGATCTGGGACTGATGAGCATCACGGAGAATGGTTTCCACAATTTTAACAGGTTTTTTCTCTAATTCTGCCATTATTATATCTCCTTATATAATTCTGTTGATTCAATTAAACGCCAAAAATAGCCATGAATGTTCCGGCTGCTACGGCTGTACCGATAACACCGGCAACGTTCGGACCCATTGCGTGCATCAGAAGGAAGTTTGTAGGATCTGCCTCTGCACCCACTTTCTGGGATACACGGGCTGCCATAGGTACTGCAGATACACCTGCAGAACCGATCAGCGGGTTGATCTTTCCATGAGTCAGTTTGCAAAGCAGTTTACCAAGCATACATCCGCCGAATGTACCGATGGCAAATGCAACAAGACCTAAAACTACGATCTTCAGAGTATCTACGTTTAAGAATGCTTCTGCACTTGTGGAAGCACCTACGGATGTACCCAGAAGGATAACTACGATATACATCAGGGCATTGGATGCTGTTTCTGTCAGCTGTTTTACAACACCGCACTCTCTGAACAGGTTACCAAGCATAAGCATACCAACCAGAGGAGCTGTTGTAGGCAGGATCAGACAAACAACGATTGTGATAATGATCGGGAACAGGATCTTCTCCAGTTTGGAAACCGGGCGAAGCTGATCCATTTTGATCTTACGTTCTTTCTCTGTTGTGCAGAGCTTCATAATAGGCGGCTGGATGATCGGAACCAGTGACATATAGGAATATGCTGCCACTGCGATCGGTCCCATCAGTGCAGACTGTCCAAGTTTACCTGCAAGGAAAATGGAGGTCGGGCCGTCAGCACCACCGATGATGGAGATAGCTGCTGCTGCTTTTCCGTTGAATCCAAGGAAGATTGCCAGGAAGTAAGCTGCATAGATACCAAGCTGCGCTGCAGCACCCATCAGGAAGCTGATCGGGTTTGCGATCAGCGGACCGAAGTCTGTCATGGCACCTACACCCATGAAGATCAGGGATGGTAAAATACTCCACTCATCAAGGATGTAGAAATAATGAAGAAGTCCACCTACACCATTAGACATGTCTTCCGGGTTTGCCATAATGTCCGGATAGATATTTACAAGCAACATACCGAATGCGATAGGAACCAGCAGAAGTGGCTCAAAACCTTTCTTGATAGCAAGATAAAGGAATACGCAGGCTACTGCGATCATCAGGTAATTGCCCCATGTTAAACTGAAGAATGCTGTCTGGTGAATCAGGTTGGACAATGTTTCTGTTACATAAGACATTTGACTACCTCCCGTCTTAGTTCATTGTTGCTAAAGTATCTCCGTTTTCTACAGAGGCACCTTCTGCAACATCAATGCTTGCAATGGTACCGTCCTGAGGAGCTACTACAGGGATTTCCATTTTCATGGATTCAAGAATAACTACGCTGTCTCCGGCTTTTACTGCCTGTCCAACACTTGCTGCTACTTTGACAACCTTACCAGGTACGGAAGCAGTTACTTTTACTGCGCCGGCGCCTGCTGCAGGTGCTGCTGCTTTCGGAGCTGCTGCAGGTGCAGCCTTAGGTGCTGCTTTTGGAGCTGCTGCAGGAGCAGATACACTTCCTGTTTCTTCAACAGTTACTTCATATGCTGTACCATTTACTGTAATTGTATAGCTTTTCATTTTAAAATCCTCCTAAATAAATGACAATTATCTTCTATTTCTTTTTACTTTACGGATGGAACGAACTACGAAGCCGTCTGTTGTAGTTCCTTCTGCTGCTGCGATAGCTGCTGCAATTACAGCTACCAGCTCTCCGTCATCTGCAAGATTCTCTTCTGCCTGTACAGGAGCTGCTGCAATTACTGCTGCCTGTGCTTCTTTCGCTGCTTTTGCTTCTGCTGCTTTCTTAGCTTCCGGGTTCGGAATGAAGCGGAAGAGAGAGATCAGAAGGCTTAACAGGATCAGCATTACGAATACAGTTCCAACACCCATCAGAGTGTTAAGTCCGGCTCTCTGGAGAGTTTTGCCCAGACCATACTGTACATCTACAGACATGGAAACCGGTGTTCCTGTTGACTCAAAAACATATACAAAGTTTGCATTTGCTTTCTCAAATTTTACAGGGACAGTTACTATATACTGATCATCTTTTAAAGTTACAGTTGTCTCGCCGTTGCTTTCCTTCTTCGCACCAAGTTCATCCTTGGAGGTCTGCCAGGACTGCATTGCGCTTGTAGTAAAGTCATCCCCTGTGTTCATGTAATTCTCGATGTCTGCATCCTTCAGTGCGACAATGGCATCTGTCAGACCCTCTGCAGTTGTTACCAGTGAGGTTTTTACAGATTCATCGATCTTATCAGCTGCAAATACCATGGAAGTACTTCCGATCACCAGTGCAGCCATTACAAGAAATGTCATGAATACAGAAGTTATTTTTTTGATCATTTTCATATGCGTCACCCCGCTTAAATCGTTCCGTGTTTCTTAGACGGACGATCTTCCCTTTTTGTGAACAGCATCTCAAATGCACCGATTACATATTTTCTTGTGTCAGCCGGGCTGATCACAGTGTCAACATAGCCTCTTGCTGCTGCAGAAGCAACGCCATTCTGAAGCTCTCTGTACTGAGCAGCTTTCTCATTTAATTCAGCAGCATCTGCATCTGCATACATGATCTTGGCTGCCAGGGAAGCATCCATCATACCGATCTCTGCGTTATCCCATGCATATACAAGGTCTGCACCGATAGATTTGCTGTTCATTGCCACATAAGCGGTACCATAAGCTTTGCCGATGATCACATTTACCTTGGGAACAGTTGCATCTGCAAATGCAGCAACCAGTTCACCTACGGATTTTGCCATCATTTTCTCGCTGCATAAGGTTGCCATGAAGCCTGTAGCATTGGTAAGTGTAAGTACCGGGATATCAAAAGCATCACAGAATTTCACGAAATCTGCTGCTTTTCTTGCGCCTCTTGCAGAGATGCTTCCATCAAAGGTTTCTACTTTCTTACCTTCTGCATCATATACTTCGCTTCTGTTTGCAACAGCACCTACTGTAGCACCGTTTAAACGGATGAAGCCTGTAACCATGTCTTTTGCATAGTCTGCTTTTGTCTCAAAGAATTCACCGTTATCAGAAATCTGAGAAAGTGCGATTGCAGTGTCTCCTGCACAGTTTGCAAGGTCTGCGCATACACGGTTCAGATCATCTGTACACTCTGCATAGTTATCTGTATCTTCATTATTGGATGGGAGAAGTGATACTAAAGAACGGATCTGGCCAAGAACCTCTTCTTCTGTACCAATGCCATCGATCACACCTGTCTCTTTGCTCTGGAAATCAGCTGCTGCTGTATCACATTTGTCTGTGTTATTTCCTTCCAGCGCGTTTGGTGTGTTAACGAACATTTTTCCTTTTTTGGATTCCATAAATGTGAAATCTGTCAGAGACGGGATAACTGCCATACCACCGCCACATGTTCCGAAGATTGCTGTGATCTGCGGAATCACGCCGGAGGCCATTGTCTGTTTCAGATAGATTTCTCCGAAAGCTTCCAGTGCATCTGTTGCTTCCTGCAGACGGATACCTGCACAGTCAACCAGACCGATAACAGGAGCACCTGTTTTCATGGCAAGATCATAAAGTCTTGTGATCTTCTTGGCATGCATTTCGCCAACAGTACCGTTTAATACGGATGCGTCCTGGCTGTATACATAAACCAATTTGTCATCAATGACACCATATCCGGTGATTACACCGTCAGATGGTGCTTTGTTTGCAGTCATGTTGAAATCTGTAGATCTGGCTGTTACGCTCTGACCGATTTCGACAAAACTGTTTGCGTCAAGCAAAGAAGTAATTCTTGTGCCTGCTAAGCTTTGTGTTGCATTACTCATTCTTGTTTGCCCTCCATCTTTATGAGAATATTTTAAAGTTAACCCAAAAATTTAGCCAATTTTAATTCTACCTTTTTTAACACAATATTTCAATATTTTTTTATCATTTTTGTTAAAAAAATGGCAGAAATTGTGTTTCTTCCTATTAAAATGGCAATACAAATTAATATGACAATACAAAAAGGTGTTGACGGTTACTTTTCACACTTCAAATAAAAACTTTACAACAAAACATGAAAAGGAGTATTATAAATGCTGAAAGAATCTTAAAAAGCAATAAAAATATGAGGATAAAAAGATGAACACAGTTCAGGTAAAAAACATTGTGATCGGCGAGGGCAGACCTAAGATCTGCGTTCCCATCGTAGGAAAAACAAAAACAGACATTCTCGAAGAAGCAAAAAAGATCACCACTCTTCCTGTTGATGTAGTTGAGTGGCGTGTAGACTGGTTTGATGATGTCTTTGCTACTGAGAAAGTATTAGAAACCGCTAAAGAACTTCAGGAAGTTTTAAAAGACGTTCCTATTCTCCTTACATTCCGTACTTCCAAAGAAGGCGGTGAGAAGGAAATTTCTGTAAGTGATTATGCTGCTTTAAATATTGCAGCTGCACAGAGCGGTTATGTAGATTTAATTGATGTAGAAGCATTTACAGGTGATGAAGTTGTCAAGACAATCATCAATGCTGCTCATGAGGCAGGTGTAAAGGTAATTGCTTCCAACCATGATTTCTTTAAGACTCCGGAGAAGGAGGAGATCATCCGCCGCCTCTGCATGATGCAGGAGCTGGGTGCTGATATTCCTAAGATTGCAGTAATGCCTACCTGTAAGCAGGATGTTATCACACTGCTGTCTGCTACTCTGGAAATGTCTGAGAAATATGCAGACCGTCCGATTATCACCATGTCCATGGCAGGAACAGGCGTTGTCAGCCGCCTTACAGGTGAGACATTTAGCTCCGCTCTCACCTTCGGTGCTGCTTCCAAAGCTTCCGCACCGGGACAGATCGGTGTGAATGAATTAAAGCAGGTGCTGGATATTATTCACAGCAGTCTGTAATCTGTTGACGAATGATGTGATAGCACTCCTTAAGATACTGCCTCTTGTCTCCCCTAACTGACACAAAAAAGCATCCGCTTAGAATTATAAAATTCCCGGCGGATGTCTTTTATTGTAATTTATTCATCCATAGAGCGGAGTCTATGTACCAGTTCTTCGCAGATTTCCAGCTCGTTCTTGCCATCTGTTTCGATGATGATGTCAGCTGCCGCCTCGTATTTGGCACGGCGTTTCTCCATCAGGTCTGCGATAAATGGAACTGTCTTGTTGTTCTCGATCAGCGGACGGTCGTGGTTGTCTTTGACACGGTCCAGGATTGTCTCCGGTTTTGCAGTGAGGAGCACAACCCGTCCGTTCTTCTTCATCTCCACTACATTGCACTCTCGCATTGGAGTACCGCCGCCACAGGAGATCACCACATTGCTGCGTGACTGCATTTCAATAAGCAGATTTGTCTCAAGGTCACGGAAATACTGCTCCCCGTATGTTTCGAAGATATCGGAAATACTCATTCCCTGTCTCTGGGCAATAATCTGATCCATCTCTACCACATCCATTGCAAATACATTCTTAAGGAAATCAGAAATTGTGGATTTTCCCGCACCCATGAAGCCGATCAGCACGATGTTGTAGCTGAAGAGTTTTCTTGCCTGGATCCGTTTACTGTTAGTGCGGATGCAGTCAAATACATCAGCTACCTCGTCTTTATGTCGTCTGCCTTCCATTCTGTTCTCAAGCCATTCTTTCTGTTTTGCTTCCTGCTCCGGCTGCAGGATCTGAAGCCCGTTGGCTTCCTTATATGCCATGATGTCCTCTGCGATTCTGTTTCTCATAATCAGGGCATCCAGGATGATCTCATCACACTGTCCAAGACTCTCTCTGAGTATTTCTAACTGATCCATATCTGTTTCCTCTGTCTTTCCTGTAATTTTTGCTGTTGGGATTTATTATATCAATATCGCCTCAACATTTCAACCCTTTAAACCATTAAATTGTTTCTGTTAATGGAAAAAGTCATGAAATACCTTTTCCGCATACCATTTAAAGCTGATCTTCTCCACGGATTTCTCTGCATAAACCGGATAATCGTCTATTAGTTTTCCATCCAGATAATAAGCAATACGTCCCAGTTTTTCTCCCTTAACAACAGGTGCAGTGACTTTGGAGGGAATTTCCGTCCTGCAGGTTACGGTCTCTCCTTTTCTCAGCAGAATTTCTTTTTTCCTGTCCTCTGCCGTCACACTGCACTTTCCTCTCAGATAAACTTCCGCTCCTATCTCCCGGTTATCTGCAGCCCCATCTGTCACCAGGACTCTTTTTGTCTGCGGCTCCTGCCAGTAAGTTTTATAATCAAAATTATAATCTCCAAAGCTCAGCAGTTTTTCTGTATCACTCCATTTATAGTTTTTATGGTTAGGCCATCCGCACCCCAGAAGACTGACGATAAATGTCCTGCCTTCCTTTTCCCAGGCGCACACGTAGCAATAGCCTGCCTGAGAAGTATAACCTGTTTTTCCGGCAAGAACGCCCTTCATCCTGTCCAGAAGTGCATTCGTATTATGTACAGAAAAAGTTCTCTTTCCGGTAATTTCCGAAAATGTATAGTCTCTGGTCTGTGCAATGTGGAGAAATGTCCGGTTTCTGATGGCATATCTCATGATCAAAGCCAGATCTTTTGCAGTTGTATGGTGCTTTCCATTTTCATCCTCTGCATCCAGCCCGTTGGGTGTAATAAAATAAGTATCCTCACATCCTATCTGCTTTGCTTTTCGGTTCAGCATTCTGGCAAAGCCTTCCACTGTACCGCCGCAGTGCTCTGCAATTGCAACTGCAGTATCATTATGACTCTTAAGCATCAGGGAATACAACAGATCCTCCAGATAATACTGTTCCCCTTTCTGAAGTCCAAGCTTCACCTCTGACTGGGAGACTGCATTTTGAGAAACCTGAACATAATCATCTCCCGGCGCACTTTCCAGTGCCACAATACAGGTAAGTACTTTCGTGGTGCTGGCATTTGCCAAAGGTGTTTCCCCATTCTTTTCATACAGTACTCTACCAGAATCCCCATCCATAAGAACAGCAGATAAAGCATACAGTTGCTTCGGCTCCTCTGCAACCGGCTTCATATCTACCAGCTGAGGTATTTCCTTCTCCTCTCCCCACACAGAAGCATAAGTCTGTGTAAACAACAATACCGCCGTCACAATAATGACAGCGGCAATATGCTTCATTCTCATATTCCACCTCACATGCTCAGAAATCTTATCTATAAGATAATTTATGCCTGCATGTCCGGAATATGACTATATCCGTTCAGAAAAAAATATGTTCAGGGTACTGTCAAATCATCCATTATAAGTCCGGTTCCATCTGGCACTCAGATGATAAGCCCCTTCCCTTAAGGTATAAAGCTCCTTCAGATATTCCACCGTCTCAGGAATGGCCTCTCTGTAAAGCCTCTCCAGCTCAGGCATAGGAGCCTTTGCCTGAGCCACTGCTTCTGCAGTCATAAAGTGCTCAATGACCGAGCCTGCAGATTTTCCGCCAAGGCTCAGAAGCTTTCCTATGATCCGGCGCTTTCTGCCATGATCATCGCATACCATAAAATTGGTCAGAAGCTTCATCATTTTGACAGAAATATAAATATTTACTGTTTTCACCAGAGGTATCGCCCTGTGGATCACTCTGGCATATTCTATCCTTGGCACAATACCACAGGCCGGATAATAATGATCCGGATTCCTGCCGGTTTCCTCCATAAGCACACGGTCAAATTCTTTTTCTAAAACAATGTGGGGAATCACTCCCTCTTCTGCCATCCGGTTCACATAAGGATGACATGCAGAGTCAAGCATATAATGGCATCCAAACCCCAGAAGATATGCCAGAAGTGCTTCGTCCTTATTTCGGCGTACCTGGCCCATTCCCTCTTCAAAAAAAGCCTTTGCCTTCTCTCTGTGCATGTCAATTCCAAACTGAGTGACCGGATTTTTGGAAACCATATAATAAAACAGAATATCCGGTCCATGAAGTCCGATCCTGTACAGATCTCCATGTCTGCGGATCAGTCCCTTCATATCCGACGGCAATCTCCTATATACTTCTCTTCCAAACAAATCATGTGCATATGTGGTTGGCATAACTGTTCCCTCCTGATCTCTGATCATAGATCCAGTTTCAGCTGGACCTCTTCTTCTGCCTCTGCCTTAAAATCCTCTACCTTGACCGGATCCGGCATAGGCAGTTCATCCAGATCCTGTACCCCAAAGCTTCGCAGAAACTCCTCTGTGGTTCCAAAGAGAATCGGCTTTCCCGGTGCATCCAGTCTTCCCAGTTCCCTTACCAGATTATATTCTACCAGCTTATTTACTGCATGATCACATTTTACACCTCGGATTTTCTCTAGTTCTGCCTTTGTAACAGGCTGTTTATATGCAATAATAGAAAGGGTCTCAAGCATTACCTCTGTAAGTACCGGCTTCTGGGGATGGAGGGCAATATTGATCAGATATTCATAATATTTCTTTCTGGTACACATCTGATAGGAATCCCCCAGTTCTATGATCTGGATTCCTCTTTCCTCCTGCTCATACCGGTCCATCATATTGTGAATGAGCTTCTCCGTTGTTTTGGTGTCCATATTAATTGCTTTGGCTATACGGGACAGCTCCACCGATTCTCCCATTGCAAAAAGGATTGCCTCGATGGCTCCCTCTAGTTCTTTTATTTTCACTGAATACTCCTTATCCTTCTTCTGCTTCTTCTGCAAATTCTGTCAGATTTTTCCAGGTATCCGGGTCTGTCTTTACTTCAATGGAAATATCATCAAAAAGTTCCTTCTGCTCCACCTGGATGTGTCCCATTTTCATCAGCTCCAGCACAGAGAGAAAGGTTACGATCACCTGAACTCTGGAACACTGGCTCTCCAGAAGGTTCCGGAAACTGAACTTCTTATGGGTTCTGGCAAATTCTTTCATCTCCAGCATTTTCTCCGAAAGACTAACCTCCTCTTTCTCAATGGTTCCGAACTTACTGCGGATAGGATCCAATTTATTCTCCTGACGGCGGATAATGGATTTATATATGGCATTTAATTTCTCCAGAGTCAGTCCTGCCAGAAGCTGGGAAGTGTCTACCGGTTCCCTGTATACAGCAACCTCCTTTGGTATGGTAGGCCCCTTAAAAAAAGAATTAGCTGCTTCATCCATTTTATCCTTCAGTTCATAAGACATAAATTTATACATCTTATATTCCAGAAGCTTTTCCACCAGCTCTGCTCTGGGGTCTTCTTCCTCTCCGTCCTCATTTACTTCCTTAGGCAGAAGCATCCGGCATTTAATATCCAGAAGCGTGGCAGCCATAACCATAAACTCACTCATGATTCCCAGATCCTCACGCTCCATAGCATGGATATATTCCATATACTGATCTGTGATCTCAACAATAGGAATGTCATAAATATCTATTTTATTTTTCTCAATAAGATGCATCAGCAGATCCAACGGACCCTCAAATACCTCAAGCTTTATGGGGATTCCCATTATTTTTCCTCTCTTCCTCTGTAATCCACGATCAACAGTTCTCTGGGATTGTGGATCCTTACCGGAATTGTATGTTCTCCAAGACCGGCACTTACATACATATGCTGATTTTTCCTGTGAAAAGCCCCACAGCAATAAGGGGGAAATAACTGAAACTGAGGAGACAGAACTCCTCTGTTCCTGCCAAACCGCATAACCCCTCCATGATAATGGCCGCAGAAAATCAGATCTGCCCCCCATTTAAAATATGCATTTCCATATTTGGGATTATGAGCCAGCAGCAGATTGACCCTGTCCTGATCCGGCTTTCCGATCAACTGCTCGATTTCTTCTGTCTGCAGCATGGGGGATTTTGGCTTTTTATAGTAAATCAAGGGAATTTCCAGACCATACACAGTAAAAGGACAGCCCTCTGCTTCCAGAAGCTCACACTGGTTATGCAGGATTCTTACTCCGGCCTTTTTCAGCCTTTCTTCATATTTCAGATATTCTTCTGCCAGCTCATTCTCTTCGGGATCTGCAGTATATAATTTATATTCATGATTTCCCAGTGCATAAAACACCGGATAACTTTCTGCCAGTCTGGTCAAAAGCTCTGCTGCTGTATGGAAGGTGTCTGTACAATTCCGCACGATCACATCTCCGGATACCAGCACTACATCCGGAGAGCATTCATGTATTTTTTGTATCAGCCGTTCATTTCCCGGACCAAATTCCAGTCCATGGAGATCTGCCAGCACTGCAAATCGGACAGTTTTTCCAGGGATGATCCTGTGTGTATTTATTGTATGGTATACAGTTCTAAATTTCTTCATAAATCTCCTAATTTCCAAAACTGTTGATCAGATATGACTGCGTTACTGCCCGCACATCACAGCATGGGTGCAAAAGCCCGAAGTACATTCTGCATGATACGTACCGGGATTTTGCGGTTTTTGCAGAATTCCAGAGACACTGTATGACAATCCTCCAGAGTCTGCACAAAGTCCTCCTTCATAGACCAGATCACATCATTGCCATAGATCCACACACCATCCTCAAAGTGCAGGTACAGACTGCGGTAGTCCAGATTGATGGTTCCCACCACTGCGATCTCGTCATCACACACAAAGGTTTTTGCATGGAGAAATCCGGGCTGATACTCATAAATCTTTACTCCGTTTTCCAACAGCTGTCTGTAATAAGACTGGGTCAGTAAAAATACCAGCTTCTTATCCGGGGTACCAGGTGTCATGATCCTTACATCCACCCCGTTTTTGGCAGCCAGACACAATGCTGTCATCATCTCATTGTCTATGATCAGATACGGTGTACAGATATATACATACCGTCTGGCCTTATTAATAATATTCAGATATACATTCTCCCCTACAATTTCCTCATCCAGCGGAGTGTCACAGAAGGGCTGGACAAATCCATTTCCCATAAACTGTTCCTGGTGATTTTTGTGGGGCAGATATACTTCATAGTCGATTTTCTCCTCTGTACGTCCAATCACTGCCCACATATGGAGAAACATCACCGTCATATTCCAGACCGCTTCTCCCTTCAGCATAATAGCCGTATCTTTCCAGTGCCCGAATCGTTCTTTCTGGTTAATATACTCATCTGAAAGATTAATGCCACCGGTAAAACCTACCCATCCGTCAATGATACACAGTTTTCTGTGGTCACGGTTATTCTGAATAATATTAAGAATCGGACGGAAAGGATTAAATACCTGGCAGGTAATTCCCTTTTTCCGAAGCTCTTCATAATATTTGTGAGGTAAGGTGGTCAGACATCCAAAACCATCATAGATCAGTCTTACATCCACTCCCTCTGCAGCCTTCTGTTCCAGAATATCCAGAATTGTCTGCCACATCACTCCGTCATTAATAATAAAATACTCGATAAAAATATATTTTTTTGCCTGCTTCAGTTCTTTTACCAATACAGGGAACATATCATCCCCCACCTGAAAATATTCAGCTGAAGTGTTCTGATGCACCGGAAAATGAGAAGCACTGGAAATATAATGGGACTGCATGGCAGCAGAAGGATCTCTCTCCCAAAGGCCGCTGACAGTCTCCGGATCATTCTGCATCAGTTCACTGCTCTCCTCTATCCTTTTCATAAACTGGCGGTCCATAATAGATGCAATTCTGGACTTTCCAAAGAGAAAATACAGCGTTACTCCCAGAATAGGAAGACTTAAGATCAACATGGTCCAGGCCAGTTTATAAGAAGGATTGATCTCTTTGTTAACGATCCAGAGAACGATCAGCACTCCCACGATCCCCATAAACATATCCACATAACGGGAAAAGGCCGCGATCTTCAAAACCATGACAAAAATCCAGCCCAGCTGAATAAGCATAGCGAATACCACATAAAAAATCCTGTTAAACAGCAGCTTCAGCAATTTTCTGAGCAGCAGTAATATAAAGTTTTTCTTTTGTTTTAAATTTTCATTTTTCTCTGCCTTCAAGCCTGCTTCCTTTCCCCCAAAAATTTTCCTGTCTGCTTCATGCCCTACAGCAGATTTCGCAACACAGTAATACTTTATAATGTTAAAAATCCCTGACATACTGCCAGGGATTTTTGCGCACAATTAATTATATTTACGTTTTCTTGCGGCTTCAGATTTCTTTTTACGACGAACGCTTGGTTTCTCGTAATGCTCTCTTTTGCGGATTTCCTGCTGGATTCCTGCTTTTGCACAGCTTCTCTTGAATCTGCGAAGAGCGCTATCTAAAGTCTCGTTCTCTTTTACGATAACGTTTGACATAGACTCACACCTAACCTCCCTCCAGTTGTAGATTGTGCTAAAATACAACTGTCTGGGTATTTTTCTTGCACAAGTCATATTATATATCATTGGCTCTTGGTTCGTCAACATCTTTTTGGTTAAATTTTGAAATTATTTTGTTGCTGTTCACACACCACTATTCCGCGAGGTGTTTTGGCATGAATATGCCAAAATCCCGAGACATACAAGCCAAAATTCCATTGCCGCAGGCAATCTGGAATGAATTTTGGCTACGTTACTGTGAACGGAGTGAACAGTAACATTATTTTAACTGACCTTCCAGGATTCCTGCTGCTGCATCTACAGCTTCCTGAGCCTTTGCTGGGTTCTTTCCGCCGGCCTGAGCCATATTCGGACGTCCGCCGCCGCCACCGCCTACGATGGCTGCCACTGCTTTGATCAGGTTACCTGCATGAGCACCTGCTTTCTGGGCTACGTCTGTTGCCATTGCAAGAAGGTTTACTTTCTCACCGTTTACTGCTGCC
Organism: Blautia difficilis; assembly: GCF_014297245.1. NCBI lineage: Bacteria > Bacillati > Bacillota > Clostridia > Lachnospirales > Lachnospiraceae > Blautia > Blautia difficilis. The sequence goes on from NZ_JACOQG010000010.1 coordinate 59,342, forward strand.
AGAAGGACAACACCTTCTCCAAGTTTACCTTTCAGCTGATCGCCAAGGTCACGAAGTCCGTTCATGTCAACTCCGTCTACTTTTGCAGCAAGGAGTTTCACACCTTTGACTTCTACTACTTTATCCATAACATCTCCCAGAGCTCCCTGAGCCAGTTTGCTCTTTAAGGATTCGTTCTCACTGGAAAGTGCCTTTACTTCTCCCTGAAGATGTCCGATTTTCTCTACGATCTCTGCAGGATTTGCTTTGAGAGCTTTTGCAGCTTCGTGAAGCAGTTCTTCCTGTTTCTTATAGTATTCCAGAACTCCGTTGCCTGTCAGAGCCTCGATACGGCGAACGCCTGCTGCAATACCGGATTCGGAAACGATTTTGAACAGCATGATGGAGCTTGTGTTTGCCACATGAGTACCACCGCAGAGTTCTTTGGAGAAGTCGCCCATGGATACCACACGTACCTTCTGGTCATATTTCTCTCCGAACAAAGCCATTGCTCCGGATTTCTTAGCCTCTTCCACATCCATAACATCTGTACGGACTTCAAGACCAGCCTGGATTTCTTTATTTACAAGTGCTTCTACCTGTGCGATCTCATCAGCTGTCATAGCCTGGAAATGAGCAAAGTCGAAACGAAGTCTGTCCGGTGTTACCAGAGAACCTTTCTGTTCTACATGGCTTCCAAGTACTGTCTTTAATGCTTTCTGAAGAAGATGTGTTGCACTGTGGTTCTTCTCAGTATCTCTTCTTGCAGCTTCATCCACTTTCAGGGAAACAGTTTCCCCTGCAGAGATCATACCGGATCCCATATGACCTACATGTCCGAATTTGCCGCCGCGAAGCTTGATGGTGTCTTCTACTACGAACTTACCGTTTGCAGTTTCGATCACACCGGTATCTCCGACCTGACCACCCATTGTTGCATAGAATGGAGTCTGCTCTGTAAAGACAGTTCCTTTTTGTCCTTCCATCAGGGAGTTTACGATCTCTGTCTCTGTTGTAAGGACTGTTACTTTGGAATCAAAGGTAAGATGATCATATCCTACAAATTCTGTTGTAACATTTACATCGATATCATCATATACAGTTGCGTCAGCGCCCATATAGTTGGTCACTTCACGGGCAGAACGAGCTTTGTTTCTCTGCTCTTCCATACATTTCTGGAAGCCTGCCTCGTCGATATCATATCCTTTTTCCTCAAGGATCTCTTTTGTAAGATCCATCGGGAATCCGTAAGTATCATATAATTTGAATGCATTTTCGCCGGAAAGTGTTTTCTCTCCTGCTACTTTCATCTCATCTTCCATTTCTCCAAGGATACGAAGACCCTGGTCAATGGTCTTGTTGAACTGGTTTTCTTCATTTGTGAGAACTTTGAAGATAAATTCTTTCTTCTCCTCCAGCTCAGGATATCCTGCCTTGGAACCATTGATCACTTCTTCACTTAATTTGGCAAGGAAGGGGCCTTCGATTCCAAGAAGACGTCCGTGACGTGCTGCACGACGGATCAGACGGCGAAGTACATAACCGCGGCCCTCGTTTGTAGGCATGATACCGTCGGAGATCATAAATGTTGCAGAACGGATATGGTCTGTGATCAGACGGATGGATACGTCATCGTTATAGTTCTTCTCGTATTCTTTTCCGGAGATTTCACATACCAGGTTACGCAGTGCACAGATGGTATCTACATCGAAAATGGAATCTACGTCCTGCACAACAACTGCCAGACGTTCCAGACCCATACCTGTATCAATGTTCTTCTGTTTCAGTGTTGTATAATTTCCATTTCCATCGTTCTCAAACTGGGTAAATACGTTGTTCCATACTTCCATGTAACGGTCGCAGTCACATCCTACTGTACAGCCAGGTTTCCCGCAGCCGTACTTCTCTCCACGGTCATAGTAGATTTCTGAACATGGACCACAGGGGCCTGCGCCATGCTCCCAGAAGTTATCTTCTTTTCCAAAACGGAAAATTCTGTCAGCCGGGATTCCGATTTCTTTGTTCCAGATGTCAAATGCTTCATCATCTTCCAGATATACGGAAGGATACAGACGGTTTGCATCCAGTCCTACTACCTCTGTGAGGAATTCCCAGGACCAGTGGATGGCTTCTTTCTTAAAGTAGTCACCAAAGGAGAAGTTACCAAGCATCTCAAAGAATGTACCGTGGCGTGCAGTTTTACCTACATTCTCGATATCACCTGTACGGATACATTTCTGGCAGGTACTTACTCTTGTTCTCGGTGGGATTTCAGCACCTGTAAAATATGGTTTCAGCGGAGCCATACCTGCGTTGATCAGCAGAAGACTCTTATCTCCCTGTGGTACCAGGGAAAAGCTTTTCATTACCAGATGTCCTTTGCTTTCCATGAAGTCCAGGAACATCTGACGAAGTTCGTTTACTCCGTATTTCTTCATAATCTTTTCCTCCTGAAGTCGGCGGAACCAGCAGTATCCGCCGACATTTCTATAATGATTTTTTATTTTGCCAGAACTTTGTTAAATTTCTTTTTACCTTTTTTGAGAACTACGCCATCGCCTGTAAGTGCATCTTTGGCAACTGTGTATTTCACATCTGTGATCTTCTCACCGTCGATGGAAACACCGCCCTGTTCAATGGCACGGCGTCCCTCGGAACGTGTTGGAACCATTCCTGCTTTTACAAGCATGGAGATCAGGTCGATTGTTCCTTCTTCTGAGAAGTCTTCGTCTACAAGCTCAGTTGTCGGCATATGTGCTGTGTCAGCGCCACCTGCAAAAAGTGCTCTTGCGCCTTCCTGTGCTTTCTTTGCCTCTTCTTCCCCATGAACCAGATTTGTCAGCTCATATGCAAGGATTTCTTTTGCTTTGTTTAACTGGCTTCCTTCCCATTTCTCCATCTCATCGATCTGCTCTAACGGAAGGAAGGTGAGAAGACGCATGCATTTGATCACATCTGCATCATCCACATTTCTCCAGTACTGGTAGAAATCGAATGGAGAAGTCTTATTCGGATCAAGCCATACAGCTCCAGACTGTGTTTTACCCATCTTCTTGCCTTCTGAGTTAAGAAGAAGTGTGATCGTCATAGCGTAAGCGTCTTTTCCAAGCTTACGGCGGATCAGCTCTGTACCGCCAAGCATATTTGCCCACTGGTCATCGCCGCCGAACTGCATAGTACAGCCGTATTTCTGATATAACATGTAGAAGTCATAGCTCTGCATGATCATGTAGTTAAATTCAAGGAATGTAAGTCCACGTTCCATACGCTGTTTGTAGCATTCATGAGAAAGCATACGGTTTACAGAGAAATGTGGCCCAACATCACGAAGTACCTCTACGTAGTTTAAGTTCATCAGCCAGTCTGCATTATTTACCATTAATGCCTTGCCGTCTGAGAAATCAATGAAACGCTCCATCTGTTTCTTAAAGCAGTCGATATTGTGCTGGATAGTCTCCACTGTCATCATCTGACGCATATCAGATCTTCCGGACGGGTCACCGATCATACCGGTTCCGCCGCCTAATAATGCAATGGGTTTATTTCCTGCCATCTGCAGACGTTTCATCAGGCAGAGTGCCATGAAATGTCCCACATGAAGGCTGTCTGCGGTAGGGTCAAAGCCAATGTAAAATGTAGCTTTTCCATTATTTACCATTTCTTTAATCTCTTCTTCGTCTGTTACCTGGGCAATCAGACCACGGGCTTTCAGCTCGTCCCAAACTGTCATTACAATTTCCTCCTGTAAATAAATATAAACCCGGTTCCTGTCCTTTTAGGACGAGAACCGGGTCTCGCGTTACCACCTAAATTTACAGAAAACTCGCATTTTCTGCCTCCATAAGTGAATATTATAAAGTCACTGCCAGAGTATCTTCCGGCCAGACCTTTCACTTAAGCAAATTAACGGATGCCAAACCGCTGCAGCCTACTGTTCTCAGAAAAATCAGATCCGGAAGTTGGGTGCAGAGCTCCGGGAGGTATTCACACGGTTCCCTCAGGCGCCTCTCACCAGCCGGCTGCTCTCTGTCTGCTTTCCACGTGCTACTATTTCCCATCTGTGCCTTTACATTCATATAGCCGTCAGGATCAGAATACCGAATTGCCCTTTTCCTGACTGCCTTATCTATCTGCAAGTATACAAATACAGATTTTGTTTGTCAAGAAATTTTACAGATAATTTCGTTTTTCTCTGCCAACTTAAAGTATTAATGCATCAGCCTGATATCCAGTCTACAAAGAACATATGACCCTTGTACTGTTCATAATCCAGTTTGCTGAAATTCAGGTTCTGCGCCCAGAAGGCCTGAGGAGTCATAAAGAATTTATAATCAAAATCCTTTTTCTTAAATCCGGGCAGAGTTCTGGCAGTTCCTTTATTAACATAATCATTAAACATTGCCATTGCCGCTTTTGCAGCTGCATAGGCATTGGTTCTGTCTTCAAACTGTCCCTTCAGTCGTTTGATCAGAGCACCGTCAATCACAACTGCATACTGGTTCGGTTTTCCCTGATATACCACATAACGGATCTGTGACGGAAATTCCTTATACTTGTCCACTGTACAGTTCAGCACACAGAGAGCCACTGCTTCCATACCCACAAGCCCCTGGTCTCCCGCCTCCGCATCACATACTGCAGCCAGCAGGTCCAAGTCAGAAACTGTGCCGTCAGCAATTCCCGGATGCTCCAGAAACTCTTTTTCCATATAATACCATTTATTATTTTTAGCATCAAATACCTTGACATATTTTCCATCTATCACGTAGTTGGAATCTACTTTAGACGCCACACCGTTTTCATCAAACTTGTAAGTAGCGCCGTCAATAGCCCGCACATCATTTACAACCATGGCACCTGAGGATTCAAAATAATATTTTTTGCCATCCTCCTCCAGCCAGCCGGTCTTCATTTTGCCTGTTTTTTTGTCAAAATAATATTTCTTACTTCCGACCGTGCCAAAACCCTTCTCATAACGGATACCTGTAGTCTTGGAGAAATAGTAGTAATCTTCTCCCACCTTCTGAAGTCCTACATACAGAATTCCCGACGTCGGATGAAAATATCTGTAGTTACCTGCAGAATTCTCAACCCATCCCGTAAGCATCCTGCCGTTTGCTTTACTGAAATAACGTCTCTGTGATTTTTTATCCTGTACCCAACCGGTAGCCATCACTCCGGAACCACTGTAATAATAATATTTATATCCCTTGGAATCTGTACGCCATCCTCTGGTAAGCAGGCCTGTCTTCTCATCAAAATAACGGATATTTCCCTTGGAATCCTTCAGATTGCCGGTAACCATATAGCCGGCACCCTTGGTAAAATACCGGATCACTTTACCGCTGGAATCCTTGGCCCAGCCTTTCAGCTGAACTCCTGTAGTTCTGTTAAAATAATATTTTCTGCCATTTAGCTCCAGCCATCCTTTCTGTCTGGAACCATCCTTGTTTATGTAATAGGTTTTGCCATTCTCAGTGACAAAGCCTGTTTTGGCCGCAGCCGACACAGAAAAACACCCCAGTACAAAAACGGCGATCACAGAAAGAAGCAGGCAGCTTTTCCATATGTTCCTATGTTTCTTCATGAATACTCTCCATTCTTTTTATACTTATTTTTCGACTTTTTATTGCATTTGTTTTTCACAATCTTTGCATTCTTTACAAAATTGTTACATATATTATATCTGAATCCACTATTAATGTCAACTTCTATTCGGTTTACTCAAACAACACATTTGAGTTACTGTTCATTCCGTTCACAGTAACACATTTGATCCTGGTACATATGATAGAGTGTAAAGAAATTCTGGAGGAATCAACATGAGTGATTTAGCTGCTACAAACTGCTGCGACGACAGAGGAGGATGCGGATGCAATTCCGGTTGTGACACTAACTGTGGATGCAATATGGGCTGTGGATGCGGAAACGGCTGTGGACTCTCCTGCGGAAATAATTCCTGCAGCAATATCCTTTGGATCATCATTCTTCTTTGCCTGTGCGGTAACAATGGATTTGGTGGAGGTAATAGCTGCGGATGCAATGACAACTGCTGGATTATTATCGTTCTTCTCTGCCTGTGCGGCAATGGCAGTGGATGCAATAACAACTGCTGCTGACCGGCTGCCGTTTTTCCCTTCCCGGGCAGAGGTTAACCCCTCTGCCTTTGGGGACGGCTATCCGGTTTGTCACAGCCAGATCCAGTACCTTTTTCAGCTTCTTCCTTCCTGCGCACGCACTCCAGATCTATTTCATAAAAGGAATTCCCCTCCATTATCTGTTTTTCCTTCTGATCCTTCATTTTCCCTTCCTCTTTCCTTCTGTTTATAATTTATTATATGTCACAGCTGTCTGCTTCGCCATAACGATTACCCACTTCCCGTCAAAATTCCTTCATATTCTGATAGCAAAGATCATAAACTGTTAGGGGCAAAAATCTCAGGCCCCGTCATCAATCATAAACAAAAAGGAGCATCATCATGAATCAGGATTTTATTTCCCAAACTCCTCTGGATCAGATCACAGGTACTGATTACGGACAGATGCTAAAGGCTGCTATTCCTTACCTGCCTGCCAGAAGCCGCCAGATTCTCTCTATTTATGAAAAAGCAATAGAATTTCGAAATACAGTTTCTATTTTTGGAAAAAGAAATTACGAATCCGATCTGACTGCTGCAAGTACCACAGACACGGATCCTATGGATATGCTTAACGATATCCGCAGCTTTTGCTACGGTCCTGCCAGGTCGAAGCTGGATCAGCTTGTGAATATGATGGCAATGGTTCAAATGGTAAATATCATAAACCAGCCGGAATACAGAAAGGAGGATTCCAATGAAGGATCCCTTAAATAATAACCTGAATGATAACTGGATCAACAATCCAAAGCTTGCAGATATAGACAAAGCCAAGCTGGAAATGCTCCGCAGCCTGGCTTCTCAGGGAAATACAAAAGGCGCCGGTGAACTCCTGCCTTTCCTGTTGGGAGCAGCCTCCCAGGGGAAGAAAAGCGGTATGAACTTCAGCGCCAGTGAAATCTCAACAATCATTGATGTGTTAAAAGCAGGGAAATCTCCTCAGGAGGTTCAAAAACTTGACAAGGTAATTCAGCTAATGAAAATGATACGCTGAATTACTTTTTCAGTCCTGCATTTTATCAATCCTGCATGGATAATACTTTCTTGTTCTGCCAGATATAAGTAATCAGAGAAATAATAGTCAAAGCTACTGACAACCAGACGAAAATCTGTGCCCACACATCAAACACACCTCCCAGATCTGCCAGAAGAAGAATAATCATGATCATCTGAGAAACAGTTTTGAACTTGCCCCAGTAATTCGCCGCAATTACAATTCCATTCTCTGCTGCGATCAGGCGGAAACCACTGATAATAAATTCTCTTGCGATAATGATGATCACAATCCATGCCGGAAGCTTGTCCAGCTCAATAAAACAAATCATAGCAGAACAGACCAGAAGCTTGTCTGCCAGAGGATCCATAAATTTTCCGAAATTTGTTACCAGATTATTTTTTCTGGCAATCTTACCGTCAAACCAGTCTGTAACACTGGCTACCACAAAAATAGCCAGGGATATATAGCGGTTCCCTTCTCCGCCCCATCCTGTAAGCATAAACAACACCAGAAATGGTACAAGGATCATTCTGGCCACTGTCAGTTTATTCGGTGTATTCATCTGCCAACACTCCTATCAAATCATATTCCAGCGCGCCGGTCACACGTACCTTTGCAAAATCGCCGGTCATCAGAAGCTCCCCGGTCTGCACAAAGATATAGCCGTCCACCTTCGGTGCGTCTCCATAGGTCCTGCCGATATAGGCACTTTCATCTGCCACCTTGCCCTCAATCATGACAAGCAGCTCCTGGCCAATACGGTCAGTCCCCTTATCATAAGAAATCTCCTGCTGGAGCTCCATGATCTCATCCCTTCGTTCTTCCTTGATCTCCTCAGGAATCTGGTCCGGCATTCCTGCAGCAGGAGTATCCTCCTCAGGTGAGTAAGTAAATACCCCCAATCTGTCAAACTCCATTTCATCCACAAATTCCATCAGTTCCTCATGGTCTTCCTCAGTTTCACCGGGAAATCCTGTGATCAGAGTCGTTCTCAGAACAATGTCCGGAATCTCTCCCCGAAGTTTATTTACAATATCCACCAGTTCTGCCCTGGTGGTACGTCTTCCCATTCGCTTCAGGACCCTGTCGCTGGCATGCTGGATTGGAAGATCCAGATAATGACATATTTTTTTCTCCTCTTTCATGGTCTGGATCAGTTCATCATAAATCTCTTCCGGGTAGCAGTATAACACCCGGATCCAGCGGATTCCGCTGATCTTACACAATTCCCTCAAAAGAACATGAAGAGATTTTTTTCCGTAAATATCCGTACCGTATACCGTAGTCTCCTGTGCTACCAGGATCAGTTCTTTCACACCTTCCTCAGCCATTTCTCTGGCCTGGGTGAGCAGGCGCTCCATGGGAACACTTCGGAATTTACCTCTAAGCTTTGGAATAATACAATAAGTGCAGTGCTTGTCACAGCCTTCTGCTATCTTCAGATATCCAAAATGGCCGCCTGTAGTCAGGACACGCCTGCCCAGGCTTTCCGGCAGATAATCAATACTCTTGAATTCCTGAAACTGTTTCCCATCCATAGATTCCTGGATTGCTCTGTAAATATCCTCATAGGAGGTGGTTCCCAGTACTGCATCTACCTCCGGAACTTCTTCCGTGATTTCATTTTTGTAACGCTGAGCCATACATCCGGTGACGATCAGAGCCTTACAGCTTCCTGCCTTTTTATACTCTGCCATCTCCAGGATTGTATTTACGCTCTCTTCCTTAGCATCATTAATAAAGCAGCAGGTATTGATAATGATCACCTCTGCCAGTGTTTCATCATCTACGATCTCAAATCCTTTTCTGGTCAGAAGTCCAAGCATTTCCTCAGAATCCACCAAATTCTTATCGCAGCCTAATGATACAAATAATAGCTTCATATAATCTCCCAATCAGTTTTCTTCTGTCTCAGTTTCAGCAGCAGTCTCTTCTGCTGCCTCTGTCTCAGCTTCTGCCACAGCCTCTGTCTCTTCCACAGCTGCCTCTGTCTGTACAGCTTCTGCTGTTTCTTCTGTCTCCTCTTCAGGTGCCAGAATCTTTACCTGTCCCTGATATAATTCATCAATAGCAATAGAAAGCGGCTTTTTACCTGCTGCACCAGCTACCATAGGTTTTGCTCCTGCGATCAGCTGACGTGCACGCTTGCTGGCAGCAAGTACCAGGGAATAGCGGCTGTTGATGGACATTGTGGTATCATCGTCCTCATTGTTTGTGTTGATTGCCTCAATTAATTCTGTATAAGATGGATGTATCATTTATATTCTCCTTTCATTTTTAATGGCTTTGCCATATAGTTATCTTTTATTTCCGAAAAGCTTTTGTCTGTCTCTGGATGTCCTCAATAAAATCAATATTTCTGGATGCTCTGGAATGCTCACTTACAATAATATCATGAAGATGATCCACACATTCCTCCACATCATCGTTAACCAGAATATAATCATACTGATCCATGCCTTTTGCTTCTTCTCCGGCTCTGGCCAGCCGGTCTGCAATTACCTGATCAGTTTCTGTTCCTCTGCCTTTAAGACGCTTTTCCAGCTCTGCCACTGTAGGCGGAGTTACAAATACCAGTAAAGCCTCCGGTATTTTTTCTTTTACCTTCATTGCCCCCTGGATTTCAATTTCCAGGATCACATTCCTGCCTGCTGAAAGCTGCTCTTCTACATAAGAACGGGGAGTACCGTAATAATTCTCCACATACTGGGCATATTCGATCAGCGCATCCTCCCTGATCAACTGCTCAAACTCTTCCCTGCTACGGAAAAAGTAAGCAATACCGTCTTCCTCACCTGGGCGGGGTGCTCTGGTAGTCACGGAAACAGACAGTGCATAGTCATCATATTTTTCAAGAAGACGCTTCATCACTGTGCCTTTACCTGCACCTGAAAAGCCGGAAACTACAACTAAAATTCCTTTACTCATGAACTTCTCCCTTATCTTCATATTCATATATTTCTGCAAACCTGCGGGCGATGGTCTCAGGCTGCAGTGCGCTAAGTACCAGATAATCATCACTGGTAATGATCACTGCTTTGGTTTTCCTGCCCTGGGTTGCATCGATCAATGACCTGGTTCCTCTGACGCTCTGCACCATGCGCTTCACCGGTGCAGCATCAGGGCTGACCACAGCCACGATTTTCTGTGAATTCACTACATTTCCAAATCCTATATTAATCAGTCTGGCCACCATCATCCATCCTTTTTATTCTATATTCTGGATCTGTTCCCGTATTTTCTCGATTTCTGTCTTCAGGTCTATGGCTATATCCGAAATCTCCATATCACTAGATTTGGACAGGATGGTATTTGCTTCTCTGTTCATCTCCTGTGCCATGAAGTCCAGCTTTCGTCCAATCCCCTCTGTCTCTGTGGTAAGCATTTTCGTCATGTTTTTTACATGACTGTGCAGACGTACTGTTTCCTCATCATTACAGATTTTATCAGAGAAAAGAATAACCTCTGCTGCGATCCTGTTGTCATCGATCTGTGTGTCCTCAAGAAGCTCGGAAACCTTGGCTTCCAGTTTTGTCCTGTAGGCATTTACCACCTCAGGCGAACGTTCTTCTATGCGGGTAACCTTCTTGTCCAGGCCGTCCAGTTTCTCCAGAAGATCTTTCTCCAGGTTGTGTCCCTCCTGGGTACGGGTCTGAATGAATTTCTCACAGGCTTCCCGCACCGGCGGCTCCAGTATGCTCCACAGTTCTTCTTCATCTACGGACTGTTCTTCCATAGTGAGGATATCCGGATAACGGGAGAGAGTGCTGACTTTTATGTCATAGTCCAGGTCAAAGTCCTGCTGGATCTGCTTCAGGCAGGCTATATATTCGGCTGCCAGTTCTTTGTTGTATTTCAGGGTGCCATTGTTTATGGTATAATCTTCGTATGTGATATAGACGTCTACCTTACCTCTCTGGATATAGGTTTTCATCAAATTTCGGATGGAACCTTCCAGGAAGCTGAGTTTCTTTGGCATTTTGATACTCAGATCCAGATATCTGTGGTTGACGGATTTGAGTTCGATGGTTATTTTTCGTTCATCGGTTACGACTTCTGAGCGGCCGAAACCTGTCATACTTTTTATCATGGTTTTTTCTCTCTTTGTGGGTCTGTTTTAAAAGTATTGGGGTGTAAAATTTACATACAGATTTATTATAGTTCATTATGAAATCTTAGTCAAATATTTTTTGTAGTTTTGAGGGTATGCTTGAATCCTTGATTGCAGGGGGCGGGGTGTGGTATACTGAGAGGAATCGTATATAAATTTAAATATTTTAGTTAGGAGTATATATATGGCATTTGATGGAATTACGATTGCGGCGATGGTGGCGGAGCTGCATTTGAATTTGGATGGAGGCAGATTTAATAAGATTGCTCAGCCGGAGGCGGATGAGTTGTTGATTACGGGTAAGGGGGCGAATGGGCAGTGCAGGCTGCTTTTGTCGGCCAGTGCTTCGCTTCCGCTTATTTATTTTACGTCTAAGAATAAGGTGAGCCCTCTGACTGCGCCCAATTTCTGTATGCTGCTGCGTAAGCATATTGGCAGTGCGCGTATTTCCGGGATCAGGCAGCCGGGGCTGGAGCGTGTGGTGGAATTTGAGCTGGAGCATCTGAACGAACTGGGGGATCCCTGTAAGAAGGTTCTGATCATGGAGCTGATGGGGAAACACAGTAATATTATTTTCTGTGATGATCAGGGGATGATCCTGGACAGTATTAAGCATGTTTCTTCTCATATGAGTTCTGTAAGGGAGGTTCTTCCGGGAAGGGAGTATTTTATTCCGAAAACTCAGGATAAGCTGGATCCGCTGTCTGTAAGTGAGGAGGATTTTATAAGAGTTATCTGCAGTAAGCCCTGTAATATTTCCAGGGCGATCTACTCTTCTCTCACCGGACTTAGTCCTGTTGTTGCAGAGGAAATCTGCTACAGGGCTTCCATTGACGGCAGTGATGCGGCGCAGTCACTGGATGAAACAGCCCAGGTACATCTGTACCATACCTTCAGTAGACTGATGGAGCAGGTTAAGGAATGTGATTTTACCCCTAACATTGTGTTCCGGGGTGAAGAGCCTGTGGAGTATGGGGTGTTTCTTTTTCAGCAGTATGGGGCTGAGTATCATGCTGAGACCTTTGACAGTGTGTCTGCCATGCTGGAAACTTATTATGCGAAAAAGAATACTCTTTCACGTATTCATCAGAAGTCTGCAGATCTGCGCCGGATTGTACAGACTGCCCTGGAGCGTAACCGCAAGAAGCTGATACTGCAGGAGAAGCAGATGAAGGATACTGCCAAAAAGGACAAGTATAAAATCTATGGAGAACTGATCAACACTTATGGTTATGGCCTGGAGGATGGCTGTAAGTCATTTAAGGCTGTGAACTATTATAATAATGAAGAAGTTACCATTCCTCTGGATCCTACCATGACTCCTGCTGAAAATTCCAAGAAATATTTTGATAAATATGGCAAATTAAAGCGTACGGAGGAGGCTCTTAAGGAACAGCTTGAAGAGACAAGAAGTGAGATCGATCATCTGGAGTCTATCTCCAATGCCCTGGATATTGCGCTGGCTGAAAGCGATCTGGCCCAGATCAAGGAGGAGCTGGCAGAATGCGGCTATATCAAAAAGCATTATGACCGGAAGAAAGGCCAGAAAATGCAGGCCAAATCCAAGCCCTTCCACTATGTCACAGAGGATGGCTATGATATTTATGTAGGGAAAAATAATTTCCAGAATGATGAACTTACCTTTAAGTTTGCCACAGGAAATGACTGGTGGTTTCATGCGAAGAAGATGGCCGGTTCCCATGTTGTGGTAAAGTCCAGGGACGGGGAGCTGCCGGATCATATTTTTGAGATTGCAGGACAGCTTGCGGCATATTATTCCAAAGGACGTACTGCGCCAAAGGTGGAAATTGATTATATCCAGAAAAAGCAGGTAAAAAAACCGGCAGGTGCCAAGCCTGGCTTTGTGGTTTACTATACCAATTATTCTCTGATGGCAGAGCCCTCCCTGGCAGGAGTCAGGGAAGTCTGAGGTTCACTGATTTTTTCTGTTTCCGGCAAAAAAATACCATCCTGTACTATTTTTCAGTACAGAATGGTATTTTTTTATCTTACTGCATTATTCTTCTTATTTTTACCCAGATATGCGGCCTTTACTGACTCATTGGATGCAAGCTCCTCTCCTGTTCCGGACAGAGTGATGGTTCCAGTTTCCATTACGTAGCCATGATGAGCTGCACGGAGAGCCATATTGGCATTCTGTTCTACCAGCAGGATGGTTTTTCCCTGCTTATTGATCTCGCGGATAATATCAAACACACCCTTAACAACAATAGGTGCCAGTCCCAGCGAGGGCTCATCCATCATGATAATATCCGGTCTGGACATAAGGGCCCGGGCAATGGCCAGCATCTGCTGCTCACCACCGGATAGAGTTCCTGCCAGCTGCCAGTTTCTTTCCTTTAATCTGGGGAACAGATCATAACACCAGTTGATGTCCTCTTCCAGGCTGTCCTTGCGCATATATGCACCGATCTTTAAATTCTCCAGCACTGTAAGATCTGCAAAAACGCGACGTCCTTCCGGAACCAGGGTAATTCCCTGACTTACGATCTGTTCCGGAGTTTTTCCCGCAATTTCTTTCCCATTTAATTTAATATTACCGGTTTTTGGCTTTACCAGACCTACAATAGAACGCAGGGTGGAACTTTTGCCGGCACCGTTGGCTCCGATCAGGGTTACGATCTCCCCCTTCGGAACCTGAAAGCTGATATTTTTTACAGCCTTAATGCCGCCGTAGCTTACGCTTAAATCCTTTACTTCCAAAATATTACTCATCTGCGGCACCTCCAAGATATGCATCAATAACTCTCTGATTATTCTGGATTTCTTCAGGTACACCCTCTGCAATAGGTTTCCCAAAATCAAGAACATAGATCCTGTCAGAAATCTCCATAACCAGATCCATATGATGTTCGATCATAAATATAGTCAGACCAAATTCATCACGGATTTTCGCGATAAAGGCAGTCAGATCATCGGTCTCCTGTGGATTCATACCTGCAGCAGGCTCATCCAGGAGAAGTAGCTTTGGTTCTGTAGCCAAGGCTCTGGCAATCTCCAGTCTTCTCTGTTTACCATAAGGAAGAGAAGTTGCCATCTCATCTCTCAGATCTTCCAGACCTACGATGCGAAGGAGTTCTTCTGCCTCTTTACGCATCTTCGCTTCTTCTTTGCCATTCAGATGGAAGGTAGCAGTAAAAAGGTTACTGGTTCTTCTCAGATGCTTGGCAATGAGAATATTCTCGAATACCGTCTGACTTTTGAACAGACGGATATTCTGGAAGGTTCTGGCGATTCCCAGCTTTGTGATCTTATCCGGTGTGGGAACAATGGAATGCGTATATTTTCCATCATTTTCTCCCTGATAAAGCTTTTTCATTTTACCCTGGGGATGATTTTCAATGATCTTCTCCCCCTGGAAATAAACGGCTCCGTTGGTAGGTGCATACACTCCTGTGATTACATTGAACGCAGTAGTTTTGCCCGCACCGTTAGGACCGATCAGCGAAACGATCTCCCCTTTGTTTACTTCAATATTCATGTTGTCTACGGCGATCACACCACCAAACTGCATGGTAACATTCTCAACCTTCAGTACGTTGTTCTCACTCATCAGGCGTTACCTCCTTTGGCAGTTTTTTTCTTTTTTGATTTTCCGGTCAGGAAATTATAGATTCCCCTGATGGAAAATTCTCTGGTTCCCATAATACCCTGTCTGAAGAAAAGCACGATGATCATGATAACCACTGAAAATACAACTTTACGGAAACCGGCACGCAGAAGAGGCACATGGAAGCTTCCTATATAAGTATCATTGTCAAGGAATCGAAGAATCCATTCAGAGAAAATGATAAACAGGAAAGAGCTGATACAGCTTCCTGTAACAGAGCCGATACCTCCGATTACCACGATCAGAAGGATTTCATAGGTCATGGCTGATTTGAAGGTAGATGCCTGGATCGTAGTCTGATACATGGCAAGTAATGCACCGGAAACTCCTGCAAAAAAGGAGCTTACCACAAAGGCAATTCTCTTGTGATGAGCCAGGTTGATCCCCATGGCCTCTGCAGCCACCTCGTCATCGCGGATTGCCTTGAAAGCGCGGCCGTAAGTGGAATTAATCATCATCACGATAATGGCAATACAGATTCCGGATACAATGAAGGGAAACAGCACACTGTTAAAGGTAGGATAGGCTCTCAACAGGTTGGAACCATTGGTCAGCGGTCCTAATTTATCCCACTGGAACACTGCACGGATGATTTCCGCAAAGCCCAGTGTGGCAATAGCCAGATAATCGCTTTTCAGGCGAAGCACAGGCAGACCGATCAGATATGCAAAAACTGCTGCAACCACACCGGCTGCGATCAGTGCCACAAAAACCGGCACAGTAAACTGTACAATACCACCGTCAAAATACATATATACATTTTCTCTCTGTTCCACCGGAATGGTAAGGATTCCATAGGTATAGGCACCCAGAAGCATAAATCCTGCCTGTCCCAGAGAGAACAGTCCTGTAAACCCGTTTAACAGATTCATGGAAACTGCAACCAGCGCATAAATAGCACCTTTTTTCAAAACTGTAAAAAGCATGGAGGTAGACGGAAGAATCTGCTCCAGCACATATAATACGATCAGTAAGGCAGCGATTAAGGCAACGCTTATGATCGTTTCTTTCTTCTTTGTCATAATATCTGCCTCCTTAAACCTTATCTGTAGATTTCTCACCGAAAAGCCCGGTTGGTTTTGCAATAAGGATAACGATCAGCAATGCAAAGGTAAATGCATCTGAGAAAGTCGTCCAACCCATGCCCTTAATAATATTCTCACAAATACCAATGATAAACGCTCCGATCACCGCACCAGGGATAGAACCGATACCTCCGAAAACAGCTGCTACAAAAGCTTTCAGGCCAGGCATAGCACCTACAGTAGGAGTAACACCTGTATAGTTTGTAAAAAACAGAAGGCTTCCCACTGCTGCCAGGAAAGAACCGATAATAAAGGTCATACTGATGACTGAATTGATCTTGATCCCCATAAGCTGTGAAGTCTCAAAATCCTTGGATGCTGCACGCATTGCCATACCGATCTTTGTATATTTGATCAGGGCAACCAGGGCGATCACAAGAATAATCGTCAGAAAGGGTGTGATCACAGTTACACGTTTTGTGGTAGCACCCAATACTGTGATGGTATCACTGATCCACGGGATAGCCGGATACTGCTGTGCCAGACCTCCTGTTATGTACAAAGCAAGATTCTGCAGCAGATAGGAAACACCGATTGCTGAGATCATAATAGACATTCTGGGTGCAGACCGCAGAGGCTTGTAAGCCACACGTTCTACCAGAAAACCAATCACAACGGTTGCAACTAATACTAAAGGGATAGATATATACATGGGCATAACCGTGGATGCATATATCATAATCAGACCTGCGACCATAAAAATATCACCATGGGCGAAATTGATCAGTCGCAGAATACCATATACCATGGTATATCCTATGGCGATCAGTGCGTACTGTCCGCCTACTGAAATACCTGCCAGCAAATAGGGCAGATTTCTGCTGAACCATTCCATATCATTTCTCCTTATGCTTACGATTTATAATAATCAACCAAAACTGCTCCGGCTAAGAGATGTATCATCCCTAACACCGGAGCAGTCAGGTATCTTTCTCAGGAAATACCCTGCTACTTACTGATATTCATTTTAATATCACGGCTGTAGTTTTATAAGTAAAAAGATTATTTAATTCCCTGTTCTCCTACAAATTCCCATGCACCGGTCTCTGTATTTGCCTGTTTTACATATGCTGTATCTCTTACTGCGTCCCCGTTTTCCTTGTCAAATTCAATGTGTCCGCATACGCCGTCATACTGAACATCCCAGAGTGCTTCATTTACTTTTGCCGGATCTGTGGAGCCAGCTCCCTTCAGTGCCTCCAGAGCTGTAAAGTATGCATCATAGCCCATGGCAGATACAGCAGCGATGGTATCATTTCCACCATTGTTGGCTTTGTTTGTGGAATCAGAATTTACAAATTCTTTCATACCTTCATCAAATTCTTTGTTACCACCCTCCTGGTAGAAGGTTGTTACATAAAGCTGAAGATTTTTGCCCTTAGCAGCATTCAGGATAACATTGGAATCCCAGGTATCGCCTGCAAGAAGAGGAGCCTCCAGTCCCTGGGAAGCTGCCTGGTCAATAATCAGGGCTGCTGCCTCTGTAGAAACCGGTGCAAAGAATACGTCTGCCCCTTCATTCTTGGCTGTTGTTACATAGGAAGCGAAATCGCTGTTTCCTTCCGGGAATGTATCAGATACAACTTCACCGCCTGCATCTTCAAATGCCTTTGTGAAGTAATGTCCAAGGCCAGCAGAATAATCATCCCCCTGTTTCGTCAGTACATAGGCTTTTTTTGCTTTAAATTTGTCACTTGCAAAGTTTGCAAGTACAGTACCCTGGAAGGGATCCAGGAAACAGATACGGAAATAATGGGTATTTCCCTGGGTTACCTGTGGATTGGTGCATGTAACACCGATTGCAGGAACCCCGCCCTGTTTGAAAATATCAGATGCTGCGATGGCAACACTGGAACCATAAGATCCAAGTACAACAGAAACTCCATCACTTACCAGCTTGGATGCAGCAGATGGACCCTTATCATTGGAGGATTCATTATCAACAATATCCAGTTCTACATTATATTCCTTGCCATCAATCTCTACGGTAGGCTGTACACTGTTGGCATACTGGATGCCCAGCGTCTCCTGCTTGCCGCCTGCACCATTGTCACCGGATGCCGGTTCATATACACCAATCTTTACTGTGTCAGCCGCAAATGCAGTTGCTGCTGTGGCTGCCACCATAGATACTGCTACTGCTGCGCTGAGTAATACGGCTAAAACTCTTTTCTTCATAATAGTTTCCTCCTTTAAGATGATTTAAATGTTTTTTCTTGGAGAACATTTGTCCTTATCCCTCAAACATTTTTTTGAATTATATCACGCTTTACCACTTTACGCAAGTAAAATTTGTGTTTTTTTATATTTAAAGCCCCGGATAATGGACTTTAAACAAAAAAGGTGCCGAAGATTTCTCTTCAGCACCTTTGCTTGACATAAATAATAACACATTGTAATCCATATTACAAGTATTAATTTTTTATTTCAAAATTTGCGTTCCCATTATCCTCAGGTCCACATTTATCTCAATTTCTCTGCCAGCGCTTCTATTTCCTGTATAATATCCTCACGGTCTCTTACCGGTACTTTATCTGTACGGTTCACATAGACAGTTCCCAGACTGTCACAGTTCATCTGGCGGAGCAGCATTTTTGCTGTGCTTTCCGCTTTTTCTCTCGGTCCAATGCTCCCTGCTGCCAGAAGGACTGCTCCTGTTTTCTTTTTGGGGACAGGTTCTTCCTTGCGGAGATACCTGGCACTGAAATATGTCTGAAGCCTGCTCAGCACAGCAAGAAGCATTCCCGTCACCTCTTCAAAATATACAGGTGAAGCTATCACAATATGGTCGCACTCTTCAATAAAAGAAAGAATTTCCTGCCATTCATCCTGTACCGCACATCCTGCATGTTCAAAACACCACCTGCAGTCTATACACGGGCTTATTCTGGCTCTGTATGCATCCACTACTTTAAATTCCCCGCCAAGTTTCTCCTGTAATGTCTTGATCATATACGCTGTCTCACCTTTTTTTCTCGGCGATCCGTTAAAAATCAATGTTTTCATTTCTGCCTTCCTTATCTTTCCATAAAAAACAGCTCCATGCAAAGAACTAACCATCCATTTACATGAAGCTGTTTCATTTGTCTTTCTATCAGAACAGGAAAATCATTTCTTATTCTGCTCTCAGATACGGTATCTTACTCCTTTGTTGTGTATGAGAAGAAGAAGAATCCAAGAGGTGTATAGTACATACCCTTAATGTCATCTTTCAGCATGTATGGCTGTACATAGAAGTACAGAGGAGCCAGTACACTGTCGTCTCCGATCAGGATATCTTCTGCTGCATGGAATGCTTTCATACGTTCTGCTGGATCAGATGTAGATTTTGCTGCATCGATCTGTGCATCGTAATCCGGGTTGGAGTACTGAGCATCGTTGTTTCCGCCGCCTGTGTACCACATATCAAGGAATGTACAAGGATCATTGTAGTCTCCGATCCATCCGTTACGGGAAATCTGATAGTTACCTTCTTTTCTGTTCTGAAGGAATACGTTCCAGTCCTGGTTGTCCAGATTTACTGTAACACCAAGCTGTTCCTGCCACATATTCTGAAGTGCTTCAGCGATCTTTTTGTGTTTGTCATCTGTGTTGTACAGATATTCAACTGTCGGGAATCCTTCACCGTTGGGATATCCTGCATCTGCAAGAAGCTGACGTGCTTCTTCACAGTTTTTCTCATAATCGTCTTCAGAAACGCTGTAATATTCACCGCCTACTGTACGGAAGTCATCTCCGCTTGGTCCTTCTGCGTCATAAACACCATTGGGAACATATCCTGTTGCAGGAGTTTCACCAGTCTGTGTAACGCTCTCTACAATGTAGTTACGGTCAATAGCAAGTGAGAATGCTTTACGAACCTTAGGATCAGAAAATGTTTCATCCTCTGTATTGAAGCATGCATAGTATGTTCCAATGTAATCTCCCAGTTCGATTTCTCCGGATGCAAGTAAACCAGCAACCTCGTCTACAGGGAAGTTATTGATGAAATCAAGTTCTCCGTTGTTATATCCTTTAAGGATAGCATTGCTGTCGTCCAGAAGAGCAAATTTGATTGTGTTCGGACCAAGGTTTTCATAATCATAGTAGTTTTCATTCTTTTCCATAAGAATGTAAGCGTTATGAGACCATTCTTTCAGCTTATATGCACCGTTGGTTACATAAGTTGCAGGATCAAATGTCCAGTTGTCACTTCCCTCTACAATATCTTTACGAACAGGGTAGGTTGCCGGGAATGCCATGATTTCCTCGAAATACGGGCAGTCATAGCTTAAATCAATCTGCAGTGTTGTATCATCTACAGCCTTAACTGCAAGAGTGTCAACCTCAGCACTTCCGTCAGCTACTTCGCTGTAGCCTTTGACCATATCGATCATGTAAGTGTAATCTGCTGCTGTTTCCGGATTTGCCAGACGTTTCCAGGAATATTCAAAATCCTGTGCTGTAACTGCCTGGCCATCAGACCATTTGATATCGTCACGAAGGTGGAAAGTATAAGTTACTGTTCCATCATCGTTTGTCTCTTTATCCCAGGATTCTGCCTGTCCTGGAACTGTAGTAGCATTTCCCTCGCCATCATCAGCCCATTTAACCAGACCTTCGAACATATGCTGACACATAATGGAACCATCCATTGTTGTATTCAGTGCAGGGTCGATACTCTGTGGTTCAGATGCGATACAGAGATTCAGATCAAATCCCTCTGCTGCCATTACAGGTGCCGGAGCTGCCATGCTTGTTACCATAGCTGCTGTCAGAGCCAGAGACATAATTGTTTTTGCCTTTCTCATTACTAGTCCTCCTTTATTATGGTTTTCGGTAACCGTTCAGCAATTTAGTGCTTAAATGCTGAACAGTTGTATCGCTGTATCATCGTTCAGCGATTTGTATTATAAATTCCATTATACAGGAATCTAATACCTGTGTTAAGTCTTTTTTTTCGCATTTATAAACATAATTAAAGTCATAATTTTGTTAATTATTACCCATGTTATGTTTTTTCTGTCTTTTTTTACATTTTCTGTCAATTCCCACTCTACTGCAACATTTCTGCGAAATAGCGTATTCAAAGCAGTTCACAGGCTTTCATCCTACAGACTTGATCATTTATCAAGCAGATGGCATGCTGCCCAGTGTCCAGGCTCATGCTCCTTGAACTTCGGTGCCTCCTCTTTACACTGCTGTGTCGCATATGGACATCTGGTGTGGAAACGACATCCGCTTGGCGGGTTCATAGGACTTGGCACATCTCCCTCAAGGATGATCCTCTGTCTTGTACGGCTCAGCTTAGGATCCGGTACAGGAACTGCAGAAAGAAGTGTCTGTGTGTACGGATGAATCGGGTGGCGGTTCAGCTCATAGCTCTCACCAAGCTCTACCAGAGATCCCAGATACATAACACCGATTCTGTTGGAGATATGACGTACAACTGACAGGTCATGTGCAATAAACAGATAGGTCAGTCCCATCTCTGCCTGCATGTCCTCCAGCATATTTACTACCTGTGACTGGATGGAAACGTCCAGAGCGGAAATCGGCTCATCACATACAATGAATTCCGGTTTTACGGCAAGTGCACGGGCAATACCTACACGCTGCTGCTGTCCGCCTGAAAATTCATGAGGATAACGGTTTGCATGCTCTGTATTTAATCCCACTCTTGAGAGCAGACCCTTGATCATATCCGCACGGTCCTTCTTGTTTGCAGCCAGCTTATGAATATCAATGGCCTCTCCGATGATCTCTCCTACTGTCATACGCGGGTCAAGAGATGCGGAAGGATCCTGGAAAATGATCTGCATTTTTTTACGGTAAGGAAGCATGTTTACAGCTTTCGCTTTTCCGATGGGATTTCCGTCCTTGTCCAGAGGATTGTCAAAGATCGTTTCACCGTCATAAATGATCTTACCACCGGTAGGCTCATACAGTCTGAGAAGAGTTCTTCCCAAAGTAGTCTTACCGCAGCCGGACTCTCCTACCAGACCCAGGGTCTCTCCTTTTTTTATATAAAGAGAGACATCCTGAACTGCCTGGACACCAGGTCCGTTCGCTCCTTTGATAGGGAAATATTTACGTAAATTCTGTATCTCCACAAGTTTCTTTTCTTCATTTGCCATATCAGTTCTCCTCCTTGCCCATCAGTTCCTGAACACGCAGCCAGCAGGCTGAACGGTGTTTCTCGCCTACTTCCACATAAGGAGGCATTTTCTTAAGACAAATCTTCATACAATGCTCACATCGTGGTGCAAAAGGACATCCTTCCGGCGGATTCAGCATATCTACCGGGGTACCCTCGATAGGGATCAGTCTCTCATAACTCTCTGCATCTACACGAGGCATGGAGCGCAGAAGACCTTTTGTATACGGATGTGCAGGTTCATAGAAAATATCATCAACCGGTCCCTGCTCTACGATACGTCCTGCATACATAACAGAAACCTTGTCACAGATATCTGCAACAACACCCAGGTTATGAGTGATAAAGATGATTCCCATCTTTGTTTTCTTCTGCAGATCTTTCATCAGGTCAAGGATCTGAGCCTGGATGGTAACATCAAGAGCTGTAGTGGGCTCATCGGCGATCAGAAGCTGGGGATGACAGATCAGACCCATGGCGATCATAACTCTCTGACGCATACCGCCTGAGAACTCATGAGGATACTGTTTCATACGTTTCTGTACATTGTTGATACCAACCAGCTCCATCATTTCCATGGCACGTTTCTCAGCATCTTCTTTGCTGATATTTTTGTCATGTGCACGGAGTGCCTCTACCAGCTGATTACCGATAGTATAAACCGGGTTTAAACAGGTCATAGGGTTCTGGAAGATCATTGCTACCTTGTTTCCGCGGAACTGAGTCATCTGATCTTTGGTGAAGGACAGAACGTCTTCTCCCTCAAATGTAATGGAACCTCCCACTACTTTACCAGGTGACTGCAGAAGTCCCATAATGGAATAAGCCTCCTGACTCTTACCGGAACCGGACTCACCTACTACTCCCATAACTTCGCCGTAGTCCAGGTCATAGGAGATTCCTCCTACTGCCTTAACCTCACCGGCAGGTGTAAAGAAGGAGACCTTTAAGTCCTTTACTTCTAATAATTTATTCTTCTGTTCAGACATGATTCTCCTCCTCTCTTATTTCTTAAGTTTCGGGTCAAGTGCATCACGCAGTCCATCACCGAACAGGTTAAATGCAAGAATCATTATACTGAGGATCACAGACGGAACGATCAGTCTGTAAGTATAAGTATACATACCACTTAAGGCATCTGTTGCCATAGATCCAAGACTTGGAAGGGGTGCTGATACACCAACACCAAGATAGGAAAGGAATGACTCCAGGAAGATCGCAGACGGAATCTGCAGACAGGTTGTTACAACGATCTGTCCGATACAGTTCGGAAGCAGATGACGACGGATGATCCTTCCGCCTGAAGCACCGAGTGCTCTTGCTGCTGTTACATATTCCTGCTGTTTCAGCTGAAGTACCTGACCACGGATGATACGGCTCATTGTAACCCAGTACAGAAGACCGAATGCAATGAACATGGAGATCAGGTTCGGTCCAAGTACATTGACGAAGCTCTTCATGGGACCGCCGCCCGCAGAGTTAACATAATCTGTCAGGATTGGTTTCAGCGCTGTTGCGATCAGAAGTACTACAAGCATTTCAGGAACTGCATAGATAAGCTCTACGATTCTCTGCATCACTGCATCGACCTTGCCGCCGCAGTAACCTGAGATAGAACCATATAAAGCTCCGATGATCAGTACCAGGAGAGCTGCAAATACACCTACGGACATGGATACACGTGCACCGTACATAACACGTACGAGAATATCACGGCCATACATATCTGTACCGAAAACATGTGGGAATACTTTCTCACCTGCGGCCTTGCGCTCCAGCTCTGCATTTGAATATCCGAAGATATGTTTTTTGATTCCCAGTTCCTTGCGGATTGCATCCTGGTCCACATCTTCTTCTGTTTCATTATTGCTTGTGTCTTTTGCGGCTGTTTTTGCTTTTGCACGAAGAATGGCTTCTTCTTTTCTGCCAAATTTTTCACCCTTGGCTTCTGCCTCTGCCTTAGCCTTTTCGATCATTGCATCTACGTCAACAACCTCACTCTGGGTTCTGGCTGCAATCTCCTCATCTACACGCTTCTGGTCTTCCAGTGTGTAGTGAGTGGGATAAAGGTTTTCAGCACCTTTGTTAAATTCATCGTATCCGTACGGAACAAGAACCGGGCCTAAGAATGCAAACAGAAACAGGAATATGATCACTCCGAGAGCTACCATTGCCACAACGTTCTTTTTCAGTCTTCTCCAGGCATCTTTCCAGTAAGATACACTCTGACGGTCCTGGATAAAATTATCCTTCTCCTGACTGGATGCAGGTGCAAAATCATCTGCTGTCATTTCCTGCAGGAGATTCTCGATATCCGGCTGAAGACTTACCGGACATTTCTTAATTTTCTTATTCTCTGCCATGATCAGTCTCCTCCTTTCGTCAGGCTGATTCTCGGGTCAGCGATCTTGTAAAGGATATCAACGACCAGGTTCATCATAATAATAAATGTTGCAAGGAAAATTGTAGTTCCCATAATAACCGGATAATCACGGTTCTGAATGGACTGTACGAAATAACGTCCAAGTCCCGGGATGGAGAATACACTCTCAACTACGAAACCACCGCATAAAGTAAAGGCAACCTGCGGTCCCAGATAAGTGATTACCGGGATCAGGGCATTTCTCAATGCATGTTTGAAAATAATCTTTTTGTTCTTCAGACCTTTTGCCTTAGCTGTCTTGATATACTCCTGTCCCAGAGAATCCAGCATTGCGGAACGGGTCTGACGTGCAGTATAACACATTGGATAAAATCCAAGTGCAAAACAAGGGAGCAGGTAAGCTCTGAATCCCTGGGACGCATCAAAGATGGACGGGAACAGATTTCCTGCGCGGTCTCCTGTAAGTGTTACAAGAAGAACAGATGCAACTACGAAGCTTGGCATGGAGATACCCAGAGTACAGATAACTCTCAGTAAGCTGTCTGTAAATTTACCTCTCTTAAATGCAGCAAGACATCCAAGAGGCACACCTACGATGATCGCCCATAAAAGTGCAAGCGCACCTACTTTGGCAGATACCGGGAACATATCAACGATAATGTCCAGAACTGCGCGGTTTTTCTGCATTTTCAAGGATACACCAAAGTCACCATGCAGAATATTTTTCAGATACATAAAAAGCTGAATGTGAAGCGGCTTATCCAGACCATATTTCGCATTCAACGCTGCCAGTGTTGCGGCAGATGGCGTTTTTTCACTGAGCCATGGGCTTCCAGGCACAGCATTCATCAGAAGAAATGTAAGACATGCTACCAGAAAGATAGTCAGCAGTGCCATTGCAAATCTCTTTAAGAAGTATTTAGCGTTTGCCATATTGTTTTCCTTTCTTCCTTTTCCTGCTTTTCGCTTGTGGATATATTTCTGCAATTATCTCGTAAATATTTCGTACATCCCTTCTGAAATAACTATAGTAATTCCCATCATTTCCAAGGGCAATATGATTATTTAAGAAGCGATGTACCAGTCGTGCAGATATAACGGGAATTATACCATACATTCCACCACTATTTCAAGCAAATACTACTTGAATTTGCTTACACTTTAGCTAGTTAAATGTCTATAAATAGATATTCTCCGGAATTCTGACGTTTAAAAAGCCACCTGGCAGAATTTTCCCCGCTGTATACCGGTTCTTGTCCTGCCAGATGGCTTAAATTATTTTTTATTATCTGGAAGCTTTATATTTCACATCTGACCATCTGCTGTATACCTTTTTACCCTGGGTATTATAGGCATATGCACGGATTCTGTAATAATATTTCGTTCCTTTTTTCAAACGTGTATCTGTGTATCTTACCGTAGAACCGGATTTGATCACTGCAGCTCTCTTGTAAGAACCTGTCGTCCCGATCCTGCGATAGATTTCGTATCCTTTTGCATTCCTGGATTTTTTCCAGGTAAGTGTAAGTCTTCTTGCATTTTTGTTGGAAATACTGCTGATCGTCGGTCTGGAAGGCTTTATTGTGGTACTCTCTACATTATATTCTACATTTGTCATCTGCAGAATGGAGGAAGCTCCTGTTCCATAAGCCTTTCTTGTATCTGAATCATATTTGAAATAGATATCTCCGCCCTCAGTCTCATAAGTATAACCTTTTGAAATACTTCCTCTGGCAGGTGTGTTCAGGAAAAGCCCACCATTCTCTCCTACTGAATCCGTGTCACTGTTTGTAATATCTGCAATGTAATATCTGCCATCCTGTTCCACAATATTCCACATATGGGCACCTGCACCGGTTCCGCCATCCATATCACCGGTTACTGTATAACAGGTAATATCGCTGAGATCACACAGATACTGGAAAGCCTTGGAATATCCTTCACAAACTACATTGGTAGATTCATCCCCGTCAAATACCCAGATCAGCTGCCATGGATCTCCGTATTTGTCTCCATAGGAATCAGAGATTGCCTCATCATTATAATCTGTCAGATAACAGATCATTTCTTTATATGCAGCAAGCTTCTCCGGCTCAGACATGTTTTTAAATTCATTAACGATCGTCTTTGCATTGGAAGCTGCTTTCTTTGCAGTCTTTACCATGCGGGAATCTACCCGATACTCCTTAGCTGCATATTCACTGATCACAGGCATGGAAACTGTTATATCTGAAATCTCTGCGATCCTTTTTCCGCCCCTGACAGATACGGAATAACTATAATCCCACTGTGTCATTGCAGTCTTTTCATACCAATATAACTCATAGGGACAGTCTGCCAGCAGACAGGTCGTGATCTTTTCTTTATTCAGGCTGTCAAACTTCTTGGATACTTCCTGTTCCAGCTTTGCATCTGTGGCAGAAGTCTGCCAGCGCAGTCCAAGATCTGAAGTAATTCCGAATTTGGTAGATCCGCCTCTGGCTGCTACGGAGGTAACCTTTGTTTTCATTTCTTCATAAAGTGCCTGCTGTACTCCGGAAAGAACGGTTTCACCGATAGAGGTACCCGGTGCGGTAGATACCTGATCATAGAAAAAGCGGCTGGCATATTCTCCGAACAATTTATCCCCATCCGGCTGATCCTCTGTCTTTATGCTGATTTTCTCTGTCACATGGACAGTACCGTCAGGAAGCTCCTCCACACTGCGGTCTGTAACTGTAAAATTACTTTCCTCTGTTTCCATATCTGAAAAGTCAGATTCCTGCTGTGCTTCCGCCCCAAAGACCTCTGTTTCTTCTTCCTGCTCTACAACCGGTGCCTGCTCCACATCTGAAAATTCTTCTGCCTGTGCTGCCTCTGCATCCTGCTGCTGTACAGCCTGCACCTCTCCATCTGAAAACTCTGCTGCTCCCACCGGTGCTGCCAAACCTCCCATTGCCAGCATCAGGCTTAAGCTAAGACTTATAAAGCTTTTTTTCCTATACATAACTACTTCCTCCTTTTAATACAGCATACACAATTTTCACCTATTCAACAAGGAAAAAAGGACAATTTGACATTTTCCGTGACAAATTATAGGGTAACAGCACAGCCCAGTATCAGAAATTACTTTCTTTTCTGTTTGTCTGTTCTCTGCAGGCATTTCCTATATTGGTCAGGCAGAGCACTGTGGCGATCAGGAAAAGTCCGGGGATCAGAATGATCCACCAGGA
The DNA here is from genome assembly GCF_014297245.1 of Blautia difficilis. Classification (NCBI taxonomy): domain Bacteria; kingdom Bacillati; phylum Bacillota; class Clostridia; order Lachnospirales; family Lachnospiraceae; genus Blautia; species Blautia difficilis. Next base: position 87,013 of record NZ_JACOQG010000010.1, read on the forward strand.
ACCTGTCATTAATGCCTTATCTGACAAAGACAGCATACTTCCCCATGTGATAACCTCTATGGGAAGTCCAATACCCATAAAGCTCAAAGTCGCCTCAGAGATCATTGCAGTTCTTACATTCATAACTACCATAAACATAATGGATGAGAAAAAGTTCGGCACCAGATGCTTCCACAAAATACGGAAGAACCCGGCTCCCATACATCTTGCAGCGATGATATACTCACTGTTTCGTATCTGCCGTACCTCTGTGCGTACCACCTTCGCAATACTGGTCCAGCTGGTCACACCGATTACAAAGGACAGACTCAGAATATTGGCATTTCCCATAATAGCCTGCAGCAAAATGATCAGAAGCAGAGTTGGTATACTTAAGAATATTTCTGTAAATCTCATGATCAGTTCATCCAGCCAGGCAGGTGCCACCCCACTGAAGGCGCCGACTACCACTGCAATAAAAGTAGAAATAACAGTAGCTAATCCACCGATCAGAATCGAGATTCTTCCTCCATACCAGATCATGGAAAAAATATCCCTTCCCATAGTATCCGTTCCAAAAAGGAACTCCCTGTCAGGAGCTTTATTATAGTTTAACAGATCCATATAAGTAGGATCCTTTGTCATAATCAGTTCCGCACACAGGCAACCCAGTACGATAAGAATCAGGATTGCTGCTGAAACAACCGGTTTTCCCTCATACCACTTTTTCTTTGATTTGGGAATTACGGTTTCTGTCTTTCTGTTTCCTGCCAGTTCAAATAAATGATTGTTCATCCTTCTACTACCTCCGATTTCTCGGTTATTACTTCATCCTTCATACGGGGATCTATCTGTTCATTGATCGTCTGACTGACAATATTACAGAAAATAACCAGGATTCCTGACATCATACAAAGCAGCATCAGCAGATTGTAATCATGGTATCTGGCACTCTCATAAGACAGAGCTCCGATTCCGGGATAAGAGAATACACTTTCTACCACATAAGTTCCTCCAAGTACATGGGGGACTGCAATGGCCATAATACTCAGATAAGCAGGCATTACATTTCGGACACAATGTCTGAACATAAGCTTTTTCTTATTTAGTCCCTTTGCCTTTGCCAGAAGTACATAATCTGCGCGAACCTCTTCAAGGATCTTATTTCGGATCATGTAAGCATAATACCATAAATGCTCCATGACCACGATGGTCAGAGGCATGATCAGATGCAGCACTCTGTCACCTATATCTCCTGCATTTCCTGTACTGTAAGCACCACTGCTTGGCAGGATCTTAAGATTTACGGAAAAAACAAGGATCAGGACCAGGGCCATCCAGAACTCAGGAATACAGCTGGATATGGTTCCCAGCTTACACAGAATCCGGTCTGCCAGCCGATTTTCGTACCAGGCGCACAGAATTCCCAGGAGCAAGGCTCCGGCAAACATAATGATAAATCCGATTCCTCCAAGCACAAGTGTATTGCCAATACGGCCGCCGATCACTTCTACTACATCCTGTTTATATTTAAATGAAATTCCAAATTCTCCATGAAAAGCATTTTTTACCCACTTCACATACTGCACAGAAATTGGTTCGTTCAGTCCCAGTTTTCCCATAGCCCATTCACGTTCTTCCGGACTCATCTTCTCTGTACGGTCACCATAATAGGAAATCAGCGGATCTCCCGGTGCCAGTCGGGCTACATAAAATACAGCTACAGACAGTATAAATACTGAGATCAGGAATATCAGGCATTTTTTACCATAGTAAACTAACTTTTTTTGTCTCATGATATACTGCACCCCTTTCCTTCAGCCGGAAGCATTGCAAAATGTCCGGGTGACACTTCTGTCCACACACTGTTTTCCATTCCTTCGCCATCATAGTACTGCAGAACTCTTTTTCTTTCCCTGATGGGGTCAGGAACAGGAATTGCAGACAGCAAGGTTTTTGTATAAGGATGCACCGGATTGGAATACAATTCTTCCGATGGTGCCAGTTCTACCAGTTTTCCATGATACATAACTCCCACACGGTCACAGAGATACTCCACCATAGCCAGGTCATGGGCTATAAACAGAAATGTAAATCCGTGCTCCTCCTGCAGATGACGGAACAGATTCACAATCTGTGCCTGTATGGACACATCCAGAGAAGCGATAGGTTCATCAGCCACCAGAAATTCCGGTTCCATACACAGAGATCTGGCTATGGCCACTCGCTGTCTCTGTCCCCCTGATAATTCAGATGGATAACGGTCCAGGAAACTATTCTCAAGTCCTACATATTCCATCTGAAAAGCAGCTTCCTTCACAAAGCTTCCTCTCGGAGGTGTAATATGCTGGATCCTCATTGGTTCCGTAATAATATCTGACACCTTCATTTTCTGGTTCAGACTGGATGCGGAATCCTGAAATATCATCTGGCGGCGGGTCTGCAGCATTTTTTTATGCTTTTTGAATTCCTTTTTGTCGCATATATTTACATCTTTATACCAGATTTCTCCCTGAGCCGGCTGATATATATTCATCAGACATCTGGCAACTGTGGACTTTCCTGAACCGGATTCCCCTACCAGACCAAAGATCTCACCTTTATGGATCTGAAATGAGACATCATCTACAGCCTTTACCTTGATCTTTTTTGTCAGATGAAACTGCTGAGTCAGATGCCTGACATCCAATAAAACTTCTTTACTCATGCGCGGTTCCTCCCATAGGTGATTTGATCTGCGGTGCTCTTGGATCCAACAGCCAGGTTGCCGCATAATGAGTATCTGTTATCTTAAACATAGGCGGCATTTCTTCATAATCAATATTCAGGGCATATTCATTTCGACATGCAAAAGCATCACCTTTCGGCGGATCTATCAGAGTAGGAGGCATGCCGGGGATGGTGTACAGGCTTTCTTTTCCATTTGCAAATGCAGGCAGTGATCTCATCAGTCCCCATGTGTATGGATGTCTGGGATCATAATACACTTCCTCTGCTGTACCAATCTCTACGATCTTGCCTGCATACATGACTGCTACCCTGTCTGCCACACGTGCAACAACTCCCAGATCATGGGATACCAGTATGGTAGCTGTTCCAAGCTTCATCTGTATTTCCCGCAGAAGATCCAGGATCTGTGCCTGTATGGTCACATCCAGTGCAGTAGTAGGTTCATCTGCAAATAAAATATCCGGATCTGCTGCCAGAGCAATGGCCATAACACATCTCTGACGCATTCCGCCTGAGAACTGCCAGGGATACTGATGATATCTTTCCTTTGGATGGGAGATACCTACCAGTTCCATAAGTTCCAGAACCTTCTTATTTACCTGTTCCTTCGTGTAATTCTTATTGTGGATCACCACTGCTTCCCCAATCTGTTTTCCGATTTTAATCGTTGGATTCAGGGATGTCATAGGATCCTGAAAGATCATAGAAAAAACTCTTCCACGCAGTTTCTGCATCTCCCTTTCCCTGTAACAGGTAATATCCTGTCCGTTCACACAAATGTTGCCCTCTTTAATCTTTGCACTTGGCGGCAAAAGCTTCATAATACTTTTGCAAAGCACACTCTTCCCGCATCCGGATTCTCCAACTATAGCCAGCACCTCTCCTTTTTTTAATGAAAAAGATACATTTCTTACTGCCTGAACTTCTCCGGCCGGACCGTCAATGCTGACTGAAAGATTTTTAACTTCTAATAAACGTTCCATTTTTAATCCTTTTCCGCTCGTGTGAAAAGGGGGCACCTTTAGTGCCCCCGTCACAACCTTTATCTCATTTGATGTTAGGGTCAAAAGACATTTTGCCCCTAACTTGATATCTACGAATTGCTCCGCTGCAAAGCAGCTCCCGCAATTCTCAAACATTCGAAATCCGCTGATTTACTACGTAAATCGCTACTTTCTCATGTTTGGAGGGTCCCAAGTTCAAAAGTCTTATCGTGCAAGCACGAACGACTTTTTGACCTTTTGACCCTGATATCACTCAATCGTCCAATCTGCTACATTCCAGAAGATTCCAACTCCATGATGTCCCATAATTGTATCAGGATCGATTCCTTTAATATTGCTGTCAGCAACATAGTTGGCATCAATATAACAGATCATCGCATAAGCCGGATCCTCTGCCAGAGCTTTCTGGAAATTAGCATAAGCTTCTGCACGAACTTCCGGATCAGCGGACTGTCTCGCTTCTGTCAGATACTTGTCAACGTCTGCATTGGAGTAGCTGGAGTAGTTTGCTCCCTTATCTGTTCCGAATACTTTGTATGTATGGTCGTCAGCATCAAATGGGCTTCCCCATCCGATCAGGAATGCCATCTGTCCTGCCCAATCTATCTGTGCAGGGATCTCTACTGATACATCCATGCCGATCTCTTTCAGTTCCTGTGCTGCAATCTGAGCCATATCAATACGTACCTGGTCTCCTGCGCTTACGCTGATCACAAATCCCACTTTTTCGCCGTCACGATAATAGAATCCGTCATCACCCATCTCACATCCTGCAGCTTCCAGAATTTCTTTTGCTTTTTCAGGATTGTAATCATAATGCTCTACATCTTCATAATTGTAGACATTTCTCTGAAGAGGTCCATAAGCCGGCATTCCCTGTCCCAGGATAACTGCGTCGATGATCGCCTGACGGTCAAGTCCATAACATACTGCCGGGATCAGATCACGGTTTTTCTGCCAGTATTCATTTCCAAAGTTAAACATGATTCCACGATAGTCAGCAGTCTTCATATCATAGCATGTATATGCATCATCATCAGCAAAAGCAGCTGCATCCTTCGGTGTTAATAAGGCCAGATCAAGTTCTCCGGATTTTAACTGAAGTGCTTTCGCATTGTCATCCGGTACGATCTTGAATACAACTTTATCGATGGAAGGCTCACCCTTGAAATAATCTTCATTCTTAGCCAGTGTGATCGCCTGTCCCTCATCCCAGGATTCAATCTTGTATGGGCCTGTTCCTACCGGATTACGGAAGAAATCAGAAGTCTGCATATCTTCTCCCTCAAGCAGATGCTTAGGAAGAACTGCCATTGTCATATAGTCAAGAAATGCAACGTTTTTGTCCTCAAGCTTGAAGGCAACTGTGTGATCATCAATCACATTGATCTCCTCTACGTCCTCATAGTTGGGTGCATTCTCAGAACCGTTTTCCGGATCCATGATCGCTTCAATAGTAAATTTAACATCCTCTGCTGTCACAGGTTCGCCGTCCTGCCACTTGGCATCTTCTGCCATATGGAAGGTATAGGTATTGGTTTCATCATCAAAATCCCAGCTCTCTGCCAGTCCCGGAACCACCTTATTCTCTCCGTCATGTGCAGTTAAGCCGTTGAAGATCAGGATATTAATCTCTCCATGTTCATCCATAGCAGGATTGATCCTGGTATAATCTCCGCTTCCATATACCAGTGTTGTTTCTTCCTCTGCCAGTACAGGTACTGTTGTCCCTGCGCTTACCAGTGATACGGTCAGAAGTACTCCGGCCATTGTCAATAAACCCTTTTTCATTTCATGTTCCCTCGCTTTTTCTTTATTGGTAACTGACTTTTATGATATCAGACAATTCTGACATCAGTAAGCCCTGCGGGGGGATATTGACATATTCCTTTTTAGGCCGGAGGTATATCACATACAGCATACCTCCGGCCTAAATCCTCTCAACCTTTCTTTATTATATTCTTTTTCTTTTTTATCCTGCGGACGATCTTTCGGATCAGAACTACAACAAGGACAATAATTACAACAAGGATCAGACATGCCGCCACGATCATCACTGAAAATTTATTTGGATTTTTCACCAGATCAATGATGTTTTTACTGTCATCTATAACCTTACGGTTATGTGTCACTGCATAATATTCCGGTACATTGGCGATTCCGTCTCCATCTGTATCTTCAAAAGACTGCATATATCTTGCGATCGCATCCCACGCCTTCAATTCTCTGCCGTTTTCCATGATTGCCTGATCTTCCAGATTTTCAATCGGATTTCCATTCTCATCCTTAGGTTCCAGAGACAGCAGGCCATATGACATTTTCATCACAGAGCCAAGCATTTGTCCTGTGTACAGATCCGTCACAACATGATACAGCTTATCATCCTGGATTTCTATCCGTTCTCCGTCTCCTCTGGTCAGATAGCAATCCGTTACTTTGTTCAGGATCATTCTGTGCGGATTATATGTAAAATTCAGTCCACTGCAATATAATCTTGCAGTCGTCATAAAGTCCGAAACAGACGCATCCACTTCTGCTGCCAGCTTCAGTTCTTTTCCGGTCAGATAGGCGTTGATCAGAGGATATCCTGCTACTCCGTCCTTTCCGATTCCCAGAGAGAATGAATTGTAGACATCTTCTACTGTAATATTTCCCTTTGTATAGGTATCACGGACAGTTCCGCTTGGAACCACCGCTACATCTACCGGATTCCCATCATAATATTCTGAATGTTCCACAGCATATACATAGGCATCAGACATAATATCGCCAAGATTCAGTTCTTCATGCTTTGTTCCCATTTCTTCCAGACTGTTAAATTCGACATCATTTTCAGCCAGGACCTCATCTCTGGTGTAGCCAAAATCCGCCAGGTAATTGGTATCCACCGTATCCATTAATTCATCAATCCGTCTCTGGGTTGCCTGATCCGGCTTGATCTCATCAGACACCGGGATCAGCTCATAGGAGGTCATCTCCCAGCGTCCGTCCTGTTTCTGTGTCATGGAAAGTGATCCCAGATTTCGTCCGTACTCACCGCAGGATACAATATAAGTATTCCCATGCTGAATCGCTTCCTTCAGCTCTGTGTGGGAATGTCCACTGATGATCAGATCCAGCTCAGGAACTTTTTTTGCAAGGATTTCGTCCTCAGACTTATCCTCATCCTCCCAGGTTCCGCCATGGGACACACATGCGATCATATCTACAGTCTCGTTCTTCTTAATCTGGGCTACCGTCTGCTTCACTGACTCTGCCGGATCCTTGAACAGCAGCTCACAGGTAGGTGCACATTCCAGAGCATCTTTTCCAAATACACCAACTACTGCAATCTTCGTATCTCCCTTTTGGATCACCACGTAATCCTTCACACCGTAAGCTTCAAATGCTTCTTTGATCTGCTTCTGTCCATCACTTAAGTCCTCTTTCTCCATAGCATCCCAATCCACATTACACACTACAAGCTCCGGCAGTGTCTCGCCGGAATTTACAGCTGCCTTCAGCATATTTGCCAGACCCTTTGACCGGTAATCGTATTCATGATTACCAAAGGTAGTCACATCATAACCCAGATATCCCAGCATCCGAAGCTCCGCTGCCTCTGTGTCATATACAGTCTGGATCAGTGTACCCATGGAAAAATCTCCTCCATCCAGCACCAGAGTATCCGGATTTTCTTTTCGCTTTTCATCCATCAAAGTTTTAATCCTGGCAAATCCGCCAACTTCTTTTTGCTGTCCCTCTACAATGGTTGAAAAGCTGTCCAGATGGGAATGGGTATCATGGGTAAACAAAACGTCTACTTTTTTTGGTTCTGCTGCTGCCACAGGAATATCCAGCACAAGCAGAAGCAATGTTACAATGGTAAGTATCACTGACAAAATCCGTTTCCGTGTTTTCATAAACATCTCCTTTTCGTCCAAGAAATTATTTATCTTTACTTTTCTTTATCTTATTTATTTTCCTTTATACTCCGCTCTGAGCAAGGCGATTTCATGAGTCCATCCTTCATCATCATTGGGGGTTTCCAGAATAAAAGGAATTCCTTTTGTGGCAGGGTGATTGATCACGCGCACAAGTGCCTCCAGTCCTATTTGGCCCTCTCCGATTCTGGCATGCCGGTCCTTATGGCTGCCAAGGGGATTCATGCTGTCATTCAGGTGGATAGCCTTTAGTCTGTCCAGACCTATGACCCGGTCAAATTCTGCAAATACACTGTCAGGATCATTTACAATATCATATCCACCATCCCAGACATGACAGGTATCCAGACAAACCCCTAATTTATCTTTTAATTCCACCTGGTCAATGATCTGACGGAGTTCTTCAAAATTTCTTCCTACTTCCGTCCCCTTTCCTGCCATAGTTTCCAGAAGTACAATTGTACTCTGGTCTTTTGTCAGCACTTCATTAAGAATTTCTGCAATTTTACGGATTCCCACTTCTGCACCCTGTCCTACGTGGCTGCCCGGATGAAAATTGTAATAATTTCCCGGTGTCATTTCCAGACGTTTCAGATCATCTGCCAGGATTTCTCTGGCGAAATCTCTGAGGTTTTCCTTAGCAGCACAGCAGTTCATAGTGTAGGGTGCATGAGCTACCAGCTTTCCAAAATGATTGTCCTTTACCAGCTGCAGAAACGCCTGTACATCCTGAGAATCTATTTCTTTGGCCTTCCCGCCTCTTGGATTTCTGGTAAAAAATGCAAATGTGTTACCGCCATTTGCCAGCATCTGCTTTCCCATTGCAACATATCCTCGGGATGAACTTGTGTGATTTCCTATATACAGCATCTTTTTGCTCCTCTTCTGTAGTATTTTTTACCATATCAATTATTTTATTATAACACAGAATCCGGCAAATGCGATGCCATTCCTGAATTATCAGTCTATTCTTTTCGTCAAATTAAATGTATAATAGACAGGAAAGGAGAATTAAGTATGGGAAAGTTAATCGAAGGACTCTGGGATTGTCCATTTTGTGACAATAAGAGAATCAAAGCCGGACAGAAAACCTGTCCACTCTGTGGGCATCCTCAGGATGAAAACACAAAATTCTACATGCCGGACGCAATTGAATATGTTTCAGAGGAGAAGGCTGCCAAAATCAGCCGAAATCCAGACTGGCAGTGCAGTTTTTGCGGCAGCCTTAACAGTGACGATCTGAACATCTGCAAAAACTGCGGAGCCACAAAAGAAGACTCTGAGAGAAACTATTTCGAAATACGGAAGCAGGAAGAAGAAAAGAAACGCAAAAAAGAAGAGAAAAAAGAAACGCACCAGAAAAATACTGTAAAAAGTGCACCAAAGAAAAAAGAAAAAAAGAAGAAATCACTGATGAAAAGAGCTCTTCTCTTTCTGGGAATCTTTGCTGTCATCATTTTCGGAATGATGTCCTGTCTGGCACCGAAAGTAAAAAATGTAACCATTGATGACTTTGACTGGGAACGAACCATCGACATCGAAGAGATCGTTACACACAACGAAAGTGATTGGCAGCTGCCAGATGGCGCACGACTACAATACACGAAAAATGAGATTAAGTCATACGAACAAGTCATAGACCACTATGAAAAAGTTACGGAAACCAAAACACGCCGCGTTATCGACCATTATGAAGATGAAGTCTCCCATGTTGACCTGGGAAACGGATATTTTGAGGAGAAAACCAAGAGTGTTCCTGTATACAAAGATGAAACCTATACAGAAACCACGGATAAACCAGTGTATCGACAAGAACCGGTGTATGCTACAAAATATTACTACGAAATAGACCGGTGGACTGTGGTAGACACTGCGAAAGCTTCTGGAACAGACCAGAATCCAGCCTGGCCAGAACCAAAACTGAAAGACAACCAGAGAACAGGAACAAAGGATGAGCACTATTTCGTAACTGCTACCTATGAGAAAAAGGAAGGCAAAACCGAAACAGAACGCTATGAAATGGCTTTCTCTGAATGGAAAGAGCTGAAAAAAGGCGAAAAAACAGACTTAAAGGTTGATGCTGCCGGATTCGCAGAAATTAATAAAAAATAAGGCAAAAAAGGAGTATTGAATTTGCTGGATGAAGCAAAACTATGGAAATAATCCGACGTCAATCGGGTGGGGTTTTCTGTGTTTAAATAGATAAAAGGCTGTCGCACATAGTGCGCAGCCTTCAGACTGTAGACAAACTTGGGGTTGGGTGTTATATCGGTATTTCATGGTCGAGTAGACACACCAATTACTTGGTGTGCCCCTCACAGATCCGAACCTCTTCGAAATCATTATTACATGGTACAGACCTCAGCAAAGAAACCTCTTGTTTTTCCATCAATGATGCTGTAGCTTTTTCTCCCGGTCTTAATGTGATACGCTTAAATCCTGCCAGTTCCCGCATCGGTCTTACGCGCGAAGCCACAACATTGGAGTCTGACCTCTGTATGTTTTTTACCGCAGGGAACTTACTTGATTCGGTTAAATTCCCATTGTAAGAATCTCCATCAGTATCCCAAGCAATGACGGATTCAAATTCATGGATACCAGAACAGGCACTGCCTCTGTGCCCAGCTCTTTCACTACTTTATAGACGTCTGTCTTCTGTGCATAGGTAATCTGTGCTTTTTCCAGAATCTCATAGACCTCTTCTGCATAGTCTCTCTGATAAACAGCTGCATCTGCCGCAAAAGTAATCTTCACCTGTGCATCTGCCGGCACATTCTTCAGGATCACTATTGTTCCATGAAGCTTCTCATCCTCTGCGAACTCTGCCTCCTTATATGCCTGTCCGTTTACAGTAAGCTCCTGCGGTTTGTCCAGAATATTGCAGAAGCGGATCTTCCAGGAACGTTTCTGCGGGATCACTGCTGTATTTCCCTGTGCAGCTTCTATAATAAATACTGTTCCATTCTCATCTGCAGTCTTCGTCATTCTGGTGGATACCCAGTTCTCATCCAGGTCTTCCGGTGTGTCCCCACCGTCTTCCCAGAGTACAAATTCCCCAGATTTTCCAGGATATACAAGTACTTCCAGTTTCTCGGGATTCTCAATGGAATTATCATATCCTTCCATGTCCTTCAGCGGAATGATGCTGCCTTCACGCACAAGTACCGGCATCTCGTAAATATCTCTCCAGAGATCCACTTTTCTGCCACCCTTATATGCTCTTCCGTTAAAGAAATCATACCAGATTCCCTGCGGGATCCATGTCTTCGCACCTGCCAGTCCTGTTACCGGATCCAGCTTATCTGTAATTGGAGATACCATCATCTCTGTGCCGAAATAATAGTTGTTCGGCACTTCATAGGTTTCCTCACGCTCCGGCTCCAGATAATACATTGGCTGTACCAGCGGCAGTCCCGCTCTGCTTGCACGACGGTTCATAGTGTAAAGATACGGAACCAGCTTATGACGCAGTTTCAGGAAATTCTTCATTACTGTTTCTACGATCTGGTTGTATTTCCATGGTTCTTTTCCATTGAACGGGTTGTCTGTGCTGTGCAGACGGTTCATTGGTGAAAAGACTCCAAGCTGTACCCATCTTGCAGTGAGCTCGTCGTCTCTGTATCCCAACATATGTCCACCGATATCATGACTCCACCATCCAAAACCGATGTTGCTGGCATTTGCCGTGAAATATGGCTGGAATTTCAGACTTTCCCAGGTAATGACCGTATCACCTGAAAAACCAACCGGGTATCTGTGGCTTCCGGGTCCTGCATATCTTGAGAAAGTCAGCGCACGTTTTCCTTTCCACTTGCTGTCCAGATAGTGATAGTGGTTCAGCATCCAGAGCGGATCCAGTCCCGGAACCTTGGTTACAGTTCCCTGCTGCCAGTCAAGCCACCAGAAGTCTACTCCCTCTTCTTCCATCGGATGATGCAGTTCCTCAAAATATGTCTCAATGAATTTCGGATCTGTCATGTCAAAAAGCACCGGTTCCTTGCTTGCAGGATCAATTCCCATCTTCTCTGCAACTCTCGGATAGGCTTCTTCATAAGCACGCACTCCATCTGCCGGATGTACGTTCAGTGTAATCTTATACCCATGTTTGTGCAGCCAGTCCATAAATTCAGGCGGATTGGGGAAAAACTTCTTATTCCAGGTATATCCTGTCCATCCGCTTCCATATACAGGAGGTACATCCTCTACCAGATGCCAGTCCATATCTACAACTGCAACAGAGAATGGCACTTCTTCTTTCTCAAAACGCTCTACCAGTTCTTTGTATTCTGCCTCTGTATATTTGTGATATCTGCTCCACCAGTTTCCGAAGGTGTATCTTGGAAGCAGAGGTGTTTTTCCACATAATCTGTAAAAATCCTGCAGACATTCTATATATCTGTGACCATATCCAAAGAAATAGAAGTCTGCTCTGTTTCCCTGACGTGGCTCTACCATTCCATCTTCGCCCATAGCCATTGTGTGGGAATCATCCAGCACTGAAAAACCGTTTCTGGACATAATGCCATGACTCAGCGGAATCTCACCGTCTGCTTCATCCAGGGTTCTGGCTGTTCCCAGCAGATCTTTCGGTTCATCACCATAATGCCACACACGCTCGCTGGCTTTTCCACCCGCAACACGTATCATCAGACCGCTTGGAGAAAATTTCTGCCTGTCATAGTGGATTTCAAGATCTTTGGTGTAAATATGTAATTCCTCACCACCATCGCTCACCCTGAATTCCGGCACCGGGAAATCACGATTGCATACCATCTGTGTTGCTCTGTCCTCAAATCCTCCGTCTTCGCTGTACTCAAAACGGATCAGGGCAGTTGTCAGCATTGTAATCCTGAAATGATCGCCCACGATCACAGCTTCCTTTCTGCATACAGGATTACCTTCCAGTACAAATTTCTTTAAGTCCATAAAAGCTTTTCCTCCTTTACATTCCCGGCAGTCTGATACTGCCTGCTTTTGAAACTATTTTATACTTTTGTACATCAATTGGCAATAACTTGTATTTCTTCCCTTATTCTCTTTCTGCACTATTATAAAACAAGCTGATACCAATTTGATACCAGCTAATGTTTTACCTGCATCCTTCAAGGACGCACCCACATGATATGCTTTCGGTATTATAGCAATCCTCTAAAATAATGCATCTTAATCCAGCCCATCAGAATGTGAAATCTTGGGTAAAGCATTTTTCAAACACACTCTAATCTCTTGGTGTTAATCCTACATACATATCTTTGTACTGTTTTGCACTCTTTTCCCAGGAAACATCTTTATTCATATCGCGGATCACCATATCATCCCAGGATTTCCTGTTCTCGAAATAGAGCGTCTTTGCTCTGTTGATCGCGTCGTAAAGCAGCCCACTTTCATATCTGTCAAATGTAAAACCGTTTCCTGTATTTTCAAACATATTATAAGGCTGAACCGTATCTTTGAGTCCTCCGGTCTCTCTTACAATCGGAACTGCACCATATCTCATGGCTATAAGCTGTGTAAGTCCACATGGTTCAAATCTTGATGGAACCAGAAGCGCATCACATCCTGCATAAATATTGTGAGCCACATTTTCATTGTAAGCGATATATGCACAGAAATTGCCCTTATATTTGTTTTCATAATAACGGAATGTATTCTCATACTGAGAATCACCAGTACCAAGAACAACCACCTGCGTATGTTCATCCATAATTCCCGGGATTACATCATTTACAAGATCAAGACCTTTCTGGTTGGTGAGACGTGAAATAAGTCCGATTACCATCTTATGTTCATCTACATCCAGCCCCAGAGATTCCTGAAGAGCTTTTTTATTAATCTTTTTATTCTTTATTGCTGACTTCTCATCATAATCAGCAGCTAACAGCTTATCAGTTGCCGGATTCCAGATATCCGTATCAATACCATTCACAATTCCCAGAATCTTATTATTGTGATATCTTAAATGCTCTGCAAGTCCCTCGCCATATTCCTCTGTCTGAATCTCCCAGGCATAGGTGTTACTTACGGTTGTAACTTTGTTACTGTAAGCGATACCCCCCTTTAACATATTGGCATCCAGCCAGTTCTGAATCATGCAGTCCTTATTAAATACATAATCAGGAAGTCCTGACCAGTATTGAATCTTTTTTCTGTCATAAATACCCTGGAACTTCAGATTATGTATTGTGAGTATTGAAATTGCACGTCCTACATCGGTATCCTGGAAACAGGTTCTCAGATAAAGTGGTACTAAAGCTGCCTGCCAGTCATGACAATGTACTACATCAGGAGTCCAATTCAGATAATTAAGGGTAGCAAGGGCAGCTTTTGCAAAATAACAGAATTTCGGAATGTCATCTATGAGATTCGTATATGGATTTCCCCAGGAAAAGAACTCATCATTATCTATAAAATCATAGACAACACCGTCCTCCTGATATTCCATAATTCCCACATAATACTGCTTTCCATCAGAGCAGAGATTCATATTAAAGGAACCCCTGTATTCCATCTTTTCCTGAAATTTCTGAGGAATACATTTATATCTTGGAATAATGACCTTAACATCAATGTTTAATTTTGCCAGACTCTTTGGCAGGGCAGACATTACATCTCCCAATCCACCGGTCTTAACAAATGGATAACATTCTGATCCAATGAAGGCTACACTTCTTCGCGGTCCCAGATCAGGCTGTTTCGTTGGAACGTTCTGTTTATACTGTTCAACAGATGGCTCCTGAATAATTGCGGTTTGCTTAACAGAAACATTCTCTGCTGTTGGAGCAACAGTCTTAACAGCTTTTTGAGGACTGTTTTTTGCACTGCTTTTTACGCTGTTTCTTGCATTGCTCTTTATATTACTTTTTGCATTGCCTTTAGTACTGCTTTTTTGAACTGTTTTTTTTCTCATATCATTGATCTCCCTTTTGCATTTTATAAAGTCCGAAATTTATTACGCCTTAACTAAAATGTCCTCCGATAAGTTCCTGATAAACATTCATTTTACAGATATTTATCATTTCCTGTTAATCTCAATTATAACACAAAATGCGCAAAGTAACTATTATTATGCAATGAATCTACCAAGATCTTCCTCCGGGTATTGCATGGAGTCTGACTTCGGTGTGTTCACAGGATCAACAATTATGTTCGGAGATTATGCAGCAGAAGTAGCGTAATCCATAATCTTCTCCACATTGCTCGCATTTCATACATGGTACGTTTTCAATAATAACATAGCAGTTTTTCAACTGCGCAAAATATGCGGTCGAGGATGGTTTCATGCTACCATTTTTACAAGTTAGGCATCTCATTTTAAAATCTCCTTTCTTGTTCTGTAATCAGATTCCCACTTTTCAGGATCAGGAAAATACGCAGTAATAGTTCGACTGCCAGTTCCTTCATCACTCATCACTACGTGAATAGAGAGGCATTCCAAAAAAGCCCCTCGTTCATCTTCATTCAATCCCTCAAATTTACATGTAATTTTAATTTCTAATGTTGCATCTTCTTTGTAAAAATCTTCCTGCTCCACTCTATACCAGTTCATATCTGTAGTTCCAAGAACTAGTTTTATTGCATCCATGATTGCTGATTTTCCAGAATCATTTTCTCCAACAAGAACATTTAAACCTTTTTTGAAAGTAATACTATGCTCATTTCCATCAAAACATCTAAAATTCTTTATTTGCAACAGTGAAAGATACATATTCCTCAACTATCTTTTCTTTTGTTATCCGATTACACCTTATCTTCGTTTTATAGTTTTACAACACTTACAATACTTTCCAGTATCCTGTCTTTTTTGAGCCAACCCGCTCTATATAACCATTTTCTCTTAAAAATGATATATTGTTTTCTACTGCTGTTTCACTCACGCCTAATATGTTATGAAGCTCCACAGTTGTAATGTTTGGATTGTCTCTCATTTCTGCAATAATCTTTTGTCTTCTGGAATTTAAGGGTTTCTTATCCCCAACCTTTTTCCCAACTTTATTCCCAACCTTATTTATTCTCTCAAATGGGATAGTAACAACAATGGAATTCTCCCTAAATGAAAATGCATCTTTTCCATACATTTCCGTAATTTTAGGAACCCCTCGTCCGGATTTCTCACTTATATGCAGTTGAAGAAATATCTCGGATAATTTTTCATTTACAGGGATTGATTCTCCTAAGAAAAATCCCTCCATGGTCTGTGCCGGAGCAAGTGTTCCCCTTGATAGTATCTCTATTCTGTCGGAAAATACCGAAATCATAGGTTCATTTCCTTCCACCCATTTATTGTGCAGGACGGCATTTATGACAGCCTCACGAAATGCCTTGTTATCAAATAACGGAACCTCCTTTCGTTCAACGACCCTGTCTGTCTCATCCGTCTGAATCAGGTTCAATACATCTCCATAACGCAACAACTTATCCAAACTGTATAATAAACAGTCATTTCCAAATTCACGTACAGAGAAAAGATTAGAGCCTTTTGTTTCTCCATCAAAAATAGATACACGAAGCGGAAAATGAGAATTATCCGACAGAAGCTGCGCTAATATATTAAACTCGCCTTCTTCTGTTTTTAGCCCCAGATTCTTAATAAACGTCTTTTGATTTAGAACAATACCTTTGGAACCGTAATATCCAAAGAGTTTTTGAAATGTAAGTTCCTGATATTTTGCCGGTACTTTTTCTATCGTTTCGGTTCTTCCATCCAGTATTTTGAAACCCTCATATATCCAGGCAGCAACACAATGGACCTTTACTATTCCCTATATAAATGTCTCCATGGAATCTGTCTGGAAATTGTAGCAAATTCTTCTTTTTTTATCTCACGCACACATCCGTTCGTCTGAATCAGCAAAAACCTGTCTGCCAGAGACAGAGAATCTGAGAGATTCAGTGAAAGGTCTACCACCGTAATTCCTTTTTCCAGAAATTCTTCCAGCAATTTCCAGATAACCATTCGATGGGTAAGATCTGCCCCCTTAAACGGTCTGATGCAGAAAACGATCTGGGGATTCTGAAGCATCACTCTCGAATAAACAAGTTGATATTTCTGCTTTTCACTGAGAGAATCTACCGGCATCTCAAAAACTTCGTCTCCAAGCTTCGGACCATACTCCTTCCGGATATTATGGCGTATCTTATGATTGCGCCAAAGATTTCCCATTCTTCGTGATAACGCCATACATAAATTATCTGTGTAATCTAATTCCGGAAAGATCATGCTCACTGTCGGCGATTCCTGAATAACCGATACTTTTGCATCTCCTGAAAACTTTTCACATAATGCATCTGACATTTCCTGTAAGATTCTGCTTTCATGAATCTGAATTGCCAGATATTCACCTCTGTATATTGGAAAGGAAATTTCTTTTCCAACTGCCTCACTGTAACTTTTCCATTTTAAAATTTCTTCCGGCTTCTTTTCATTTAACTCTCTTTTTTTCAAATGACTTCTGACCATTTTGTCATATTCTCTTGTATAAGAATAAACTTCGCGAACCTCCCTGGACATCATGTCTTTTGACACCACTTTCCAGATTCGTCCATTTGTCAGCATCGCCGCTCTGTCACAGATATTATTTACCTCTTCAAAATGCGGGCAGATATAAAGGAAAGAAAAACCCTTCGCTGCATAATGTCTAATAATTTCGTGGAGCTGTTCCAGTTCCCCGTAACTGATCAACGCTCCTACTTCCTCAAGTACGATCAGATGACTTCCCATCACAACCGCCCTTAATAATTCGATTACTATACGCTGAAAAACCGACAGATTCTCTATTCTCGTATCTGACGGTATCTCAATTCCTATTTCTTTTAAAAAAGGCTGTAATTGTCTGTTTAAAAGTTTTGTACGTATCAACTCCTGTTTAAATCCAGGGCGCATTACAAATACATTGTCTGTAATCGTCATTGTCTCCACAAGAGAACTCTTAGCCTGGATAACCCCAATACGATTGTGCATTCCCGAAGATTTTTTCCAGGAATTAACCAGTTCACCATTATAATAAATATAGCCATCATAAATAGGAATATTCGTCTGCAACAGTTCTAAAAAATCCGACATTCCATACCCGTTAAAAGGCACCATTCCCATAATCTCCCCCTCATAAATCTGAAGGTTAAAATCTTCCAGTCTGGTGACTTCTGCCTCTTTGTATGTGACTCTTTCCATTCTGAAAATTTCTCTTCTCATTTCAGCACACTCCGATTCTTTGCCTCTCTGTCACTCTCAGTCAGCGGAATCGTGATTTCTACATCTGTTCCCCTGTCAGGCACTGAATATACATGAATTCCGTATTCATCGCCAAAAATCAGATGAATGCGGTTATTCACATTCACAAGAGCAATTCCACCTTTCTCTTCTTCTGAAGATCCGAATGAATCGTTTGCACGTCCAAGCTTCCTGTTTAAGGCAGCCAGAGTCTCTTCATCCATGCCTACTCCATCGTCAGATACGCAAATGATCAGTCTTTCCTGTGTGCAGGCAAAACGGATATAGAGATTCCCAGCTCCAAGTTTTAATTCTGTTCCATGAATAATACTGTTTTCCAGAATCGGCTGAAGAGTCAGTTTGGGAATCCTGCAATTCATAATCTTTTCATGCTCTGCCGGATCATATTCTATGTGAAGATTCAGTCTGTCCCCAAAACGATATTTCTGGATACCAAAATAAGTTTCACAATTATCCAGTTCCTCCTCCACTGATACCAGATTCTCTACCTTTGTAATCGTATAACGGAAAAACTTCGCCAGTGCTTCTGTCATATCTGCCACTCCATCAAGCCCTGCAATCAACGCTTCTCCTCTGATACTCTCCAGTGTATTATAAAGGAAATGCGGATTGATCTGATTCTGCAGTGCCAGATATTGCGCCTGTCTCTTATTCAGATCCATCAGTTTTGGAGAGTGAAGAAATTTTTCCGTATATTTTATTTGTTCTGCAGTATAAGGTGTAAGCATTGCTGCCTTTTCTCCATCCGTTTCAGAAATCAGATATCCTTCCAGGAAACGTTCTATAATTTTCTCCGAATTACGATATGGTTTTATGATCCAGAACCATCCTGTCAGAGAATAGGCAAGCTCTGCTACTCCGGAAAATACCGCAAGCCATATCGGACTTTTTCCCCTTATTGCGCCAAAAAACGCAAAAGCAAACATAACTGTCATCATTCCCAGAACGAACAATCCCAGACGCCAGATGCGCTCAGATATATAAAGAATGTTTTTCTTTTTCTCCATATAATTTCCTTTCCCATAACCTCATAGCATTTTCCGAAAAATGCCTGTAGTACCTCAAGAAAATAATGCGATTACTGCGATATTTTCTTGAACTATTATAAATATCATCCATAAAGTTTACGATAAGTAGACGGCTTGACATCTGTGATTTTCTCAAAAGTCTGGGTAAAATGCTTCAGATCATTATATCCCACTTTACGGCAAATCTCTACGATCGGATAATTCGTTTCTCTAAGAAGAAGCTTCGCCTGCTCAATGCGCACATTGATCAGATATCTGGCAAATCCCTCGCCTTGCGTCTTTTTAAATAATACGCTGAAATAATTCGGACTCAGTCCGACTTCTTCACTGACCTCTTCCAAAGTCAGCGGTTCTCCATAGTGATTTTGTATATATTCTTTCGCTTTACGGACCGGACGTACTCTTTCGTTCTCCCTGCTCTCTACAATCTTTTCTATATGTTCTCTCTGAAACATTCTCAGACATTCAAATAACTTATCTATATTCGAGCACTGTTCGCATTGTTTTCTGAATTTTTCAAGCTGTGCAGCTCGTTCCGGCATCTGGATACACGCACCAAAAATATCTGCCGCACAATATACCAGTTCCTGAATCTCACAGCCTCTCGGATTTCTGATACCGCGCACTTTCTCCTGCAGATATTCAACTGCCTGATCTGCAATCTCCAGACTGAGTGTTTCTGCCGCATGTGTGATCTCTCTCAGATATTTATCCAGCATCTTCTCACCCTGCATGGAACTCTCTTCTCCCATATGTTCCAAGAGACGTCCGCTTCCTTTTACAAGTCTCTGATAAATCAGTTTCTGCGCCTCCTCTGCTGAGTGTGGAAGATCCTTGATTTCTCTGGAAGA
Source organism: Blautia difficilis (assembly GCF_014297245.1). Taxonomy (NCBI): domain Bacteria; kingdom Bacillati; phylum Bacillota; class Clostridia; order Lachnospirales; family Lachnospiraceae; genus Blautia; species Blautia difficilis. The sequence goes on from NZ_JACOQG010000010.1 coordinate 106,756, forward strand.
ACTTCCAAGTGACATAGAGAAATCCACCTGTTTAAAAATCGCCCTCTGCACTTCTATCTGATTGAGCGCATTCTTCAGTACACGCCGTATTTCATCCTGATAACGGCTCTCATAATTTACAAATCCCAGGCAGTAAAATCCCCTGATTTCCATCACCAGTTCCAGACATTTATCTTTCAGATTACGCTCCAGGATTTCTTTTGCTTTCTCCATTAGAACATCAACCGAAGAATCCCCAAGTGCATTTTCTTCGCAGTCCATTTTCAGACAAAATGCCTGGATGAGTCCCGGTTTTATATAAATATGATAATTCTCTTCCAGCATTTCTGTCGAAAGTATTTCCTGCAAGTTTGCAAAATTTCCGTCAAATAACTCCAGAATAAATCTGCTTCTCATGTGGCTTTCATTCTTCTGCGCCCGCTGGATCAATTCTTCCTTGTTCTTTTCCGATTCTCTTCTCTGACTGATCTTTTTCTTTAATTTTTCCAGTATCTCTGTCAGTTCTGCCTTATTAATCGGTTTCAGCAGATAATGACCTACGCCAAAGCGGATTGCCTGCTGAGCATACTCAAAATGTGCATAACCGCTGATGACGATAATTTCCAGCTCCGGGCAGGAATTCTTCACTTTCTCAATAAGTTCCAGACCGCTGCACCCAGGCATTCTGATATCTGTAATCAGAATATCCGGGCTGACTTTTCTTACAATCTCACACGCCTCTATGCCATTATGAGCCATTCCGGCTACCTGCATTCCCATTTCATCCCATTTAACTAACGCCTGGATCAGCTGACAGATACGTTCTTCATCATCCACGATCACTACTTTTAGCTTTTCCACTTTTCCCCTCCAATAACGTCGTTTCTTATTCTGTTTCTATGTTCCTGTTTCCTGCATTTTCTGTAACATGTGAACAGGAACTATTCTTCTACTTTCATACCATATTTTTGTGGAAAATGCAAGAAAACCGCCAGATATATACGACGGTTTTCTTGCATTTTGTATTATTGTTTTCCTCATAATGCGAAAACAGCAAATACAGTTATATATTTTGTTACGAGGTGTCACTTATTATATAAGTACTGATTATTCTGCTGCACTGTCTTTTGTCAGAACGGATACACCTGTATCTGTTACTTCACCGCCAAGGTCTTCGCCATTGATAGCCTGTACTGCTGCTTTTACGCCTTCTTTACCCATAACGTCCGGATTCTGTGCCATTGTTGCGTGAAGATATCCGTCATCAATCAGGTTAAGGATCGCATCAGATTTATCAAATCCAACACCTACGATTGCATCATTTCCAGAAGCTTTGATGGCATTTCCCGCACCAGTCGTAGAACCTTCGTTGCATCCGAAGATACCAACAACGCCCTGAGTGATATAGTTTTCTGCGATACTCTGAGATTTTGCTGCATCACCTTCGCCATACTGTGTTTCCATCAGTTCAAAGTCTGTGCCGTCAAATGCGGAGCGGAATCCTTCCTCTCTGTTTACGCAGGAATCTGTGGCAGCATTTACATTAATGATACCGATTTTTCCAGAAGTTACGCCTGCATCTTTAAGAGTTTTGATCATCTCTTCGCCTGCTGTTTTTCCGGCTGCTTTATTATCTGTTGAGAAAGTTGCCGCTGCATCTACGTTTGCAGGTGAGTCAACATAAACAATCTTAACACCGGCATCAGAAGCTTCCTGTAATGCGGAGGAAATTGCATCCGGTCCGTTTGCGGCTACCATGATCGCATCATATCCGCCGGCTACTGCGTTATTTACACACTCGATCTGCTGTGCATCGTCTTTTGTATTCGGGGACATGAAATCTACAGTTACACCAAGTTCTTTCGCTTCTTCCTGCGCACCTTCATTTAAGGAAATCCAGTGCTGATCGATAGAGTCCATTGTAATCAGAGCAATCTTCTCATCTCCTGTTGCTTTCACTTCATCTGCCGCAAATGCTGTTGTTCCCATTGCAAAAACCATAGATGCTGCACATAATACTGCTAATAACCTTCTCTTCATTTTAAAACCCTCCTGAAATAAAATATTTTTTTGGTAACCATTCAGCTGGCTGCTAACTATGAAGCTGCTGAACAGTTCCATTTTTATTAACTATCCGCATTCCCACAGCGGTTTAGTTTCCCTTACATTCTCTTACATTTTAATCTTAATGCAAGATTCTTTTCCCAATTACGGGTGGTTACTTATTTTTACGTTTTCCAAACTGTCCGCTGCGGACTACTACGTCGAGCAGAACGGCTACTACTACAATTACACCAATCACAACTCGCTGGATACCAACCTGTGCACCAATCATATTCAGACCGTTTTCAAGTGTCTGCCATACTGCAGATCCTGCAAGTGTTCCAAGTAAAATACCGGTTCCTCCAAGAGGAGATACACCACCGATAACGCCTGCTGCAACACCATACATTTCATACATGTTTCCGGCTTCCATATTACCCATACCGGCCTGTGCGCAAAGGATAAGACCTACCAGGCAAGAGCAGACTGCACTGATCAGATATGTCTTGATTGTTGTTGCCACAACATTGACACCAGATAATTTTGCCGCGTCTACATTAGAACCAATCGCATAAATGTGACGTCCTGTTCTTGTTTTAGAAAGAACAAAAAAGAAAATGATAAATACGATGATTGCAAGCCAGAATGTGTTATAAACACCAATTGTTTTTCCATAATAGAAGAAGTTCTGGAATTTATCAGCTGTTTCTTTTCCTACCCCTGTTGCAATGGCATCTGTGTTTCTGTTTCCATTTACCATGTATGCAATACCTCTGGCAACAAACATAGTTCCAAGTGTTGCGATAAACGGAGGAAGTTTGAATTTTCCCACCAAATATCCATTGATAATACCGATTACCAGACAGCTTAATAATGCAATCAGTATTGCAAGTATCGGACTCATTCCACCAGTCATTAAGGTAGCTGCGATCATAGCGCTCATACCAACCATAGATCCGATAGACAGGTCAATATTTCCTGTGATCAATACATAACTCTGTGCAATACCTATTAACAGATATTTTGACATGGATCTTAAAAGGTTCAGGATGTTCTGTCCGGAAAATACTGCCGGATTGATAAGTCCAAAGGCGATATAGATGATGACCAGACCTACAAACGCTGTCAGCGCTGCGCCCATTCCTCTGATCGCCAGGATTTTCTTAAGCGGATTTTGCTGTTTACTGTTCATTTACTTTTCCCCCTGTCAGCCTACATTTTTCTTTTTCTCAAAAGCAGTCGCCATTGTAAGAATCTGATTCTGAGTTGCCTCGTTTGCCATCAGCTCACCTGTGATCCTTCCGTCACACATAACAATGATCCTGTCGGCAATTCCCATAACCTCCGGCATCTCTGAAGATACAAACATGACTGCGATTCCCTGCTTCTTCAGGTCATTCATCAGATTATAGATTTCTACCTTTGCACCTACATCGATTCCTCTTGTAGGTTCATCAAAGATTACTACTCTGGAATTTCTTGCAAGCCATTTGCCAACTACTACTTTCTGCTGATTACCACCGGAAAGATTTCCGGAATCAATCTCTACGTTAGGGGTTTTGATTCTTAAGTTTCGTACTGCCTCCTCGCAAAGTTCATCTTCTTTTGGTTTTCTGATCACACCCAACTTATTACAGATAACGTCCAGATTTGGAAGTGCCAGATTCTGTCTGATGCTCAGCTTGGTACAAAGACCATCCTTTTTTCTGTCCTCCGGTGCAAGTACAACACCATTTTTGATTGCGTCCATCGGATTATGGATTTCTATTTTCTGTCCATCCAGATAAATTTCTCCGCTCTCTTTCGGATCTACTCCAAAGATTGCTCTGGTGGTTTCTGTTCTTCCGGCTCCCATCAGTCCGGCAAATCCGACGATCTCGCCTTCATAGAGCGAGAAATTAATATCTCTTACCATTCTTCCTGCATTCAGATTTTTGACCTCAAATACTTTCTTTCCTTTCGTGCAGGTAACCCTCGGGAATTTTTCCTTAATCTCACGTCCCACCATATTAGTAATAATCTGATCCATGGTCATATCTTTGAAATTGCCATCTGTAATGTACTGTCCATCTCTCATAATTGTTACTCTGTCTACGATCTGTGCCAGTTCTTCCAGACGGTGTGATATGTATACGATTCCGCATCCCTGTGCTTTCAGATCACGAATAATTCTGAAAAGATCTTCAATCTCTCTGGCTGTAAGTGCCGAAGTTGGCTCATCCATGATCAGGATTCTCGCATGAATAGATAACGCTTTTGCAATTTCAACCATCTGCTGTTTGGATACAGGCAAATCGCCTACTGTCTGATCCGGATTGATATTGATTTTAAGTTCATTCAGGACTTTTTTTGCTTCCTGACGCATTTTCCGGTTGTCAAGAACTCCTTTTCCTATCATCTCACGTCCCAGAAACATATTCTCAGCTACGGAAAGATGCTTACACATATTCAATTCCTGATGAATAATGGCAACTCCTGCCTCCTGCGCCTGCTTTGGTGTCAAATCATCATATGACTTCCCGAATATCTCCATGGTACCACCATCTCTGGTATAAACGCCACTCAAAATTTTCATAAGTGTGGATTTTCCTGCACCATTCTCACCAAGCAGTGCCATGACTTCTCCTGAATGCAGTTCAAAGTGTACATTATCCAGTGCTTTTACACCTGGAAAAGTCTTGCTTATGTTGTTCATGGAGACAATGACTTCGTTCATATATTTTCCCCCATTCAAAGCTTTTTTGGTGTTTGCTTTTGTTCTTTTTTTCTATGTCATAATCATACGGCATTTTCTTATTGTGCAAAAGAGGGGAAAATTTCTTTTTTAGAGGGGGATTTTTATGCAGTTTTAAGTCAGGCGTTCATAATTAACATATTTACATGTTGCACGAAGCCAAATTGTCTTATATAATAGTTTATATCTTATAATTGAGACAAGTAATTCTTCTGAAATAATCTGTTTTATCAGAAACAAGCGCGTCAAAAACCTGTTAAAGTATTTTCAATCTCTGCAATTTTTATTGCTATCTGAAGGCAGTCAGCTACGGATACGGCGGAACCGGCAACGACTATGATTTCCGCTATTATTATTCAAACTGGGATGTCAGCTATGCAGAGGATATGTTCTATTGAGGACATGGCGACTGCTTCGCTTTCGCATCCGCATTCGCTTACCTTGCAAATGCTGTTGGATTCGAAGCCAAAGTTATTTCCTCCGGCGGACGCCCTTATTATAAAGGAAACAGAGCTTACGTAATTACAATCTAAGTATCAAAAAAAGTTTCGGACAAACCTGTCGCCCAGGTTCTCCGAAACTTTTTTACTTTACTTCCTCCCCCTGTTCATCAGACGAAATACCTGTTCCACAGTATCTGTCATATTAGCTTTTGCATTTTCAGGTTTCATGGCTTCTTCTAATGTTACCACCCCTCTGAGAATCGGGAAGAAGGCATCGATTCCGTTCTGATTACATGCAACTGCTTCTTTTGTAACGCTTCCTGCGAAAGCAATGACAGGAATATCATGTTTTTTTGCAAGACGCGCTACTCCGACAGGGGCTTTTCCCATCGCTGTCTGTCCGTCTAATCTGCCTTCTCCTGTAATTACAATATCTACATTTTCCATATATTTTTCCAGACAGGTTTCTTCTAACACAATCTTAATTCCCGACTCCAGAACCGCATTTGTAAAACTTAAGAATGCAAAACCGAGTCCTCCTGCTGCACCTGTTCCCGCCTACATGCTTTGTTAATCCTTTTCAAATATCAGAATCTTCTGCGTAACCTTTTTTGCAATCGGTAATAACGCCAAAAGTCTATATGCAGATGAAAATAGCTCCATACCACGAAGAATATTATCATCTTTTATTTTGTGATATCCCTCTGTCATATTCCCAAGTTCTTCAAAATGATCTGCCCCGAAAACAAATTTTGAGCCTGTTTGCTGTATGGATTTTTCTATTCCTTCTTTCTTTACCCATGTCTTTGCCAGACATTCCATAAGAATATAGGCATTATCAAAGTTGTCCTTTATTATTTTTAATATCTTACCATTTTCTTCTGCTGTCAGATACATCGATAATCCTTCAATGATAAAAAGCATTTTCCCCCGCACTTTTACTTCTTTTGACCATGCAGGATTAAGTGCAGAAATTCCTATCGTAGAAACACGTCCTGATTCCTCAAAAATCTGATTGCGGATTGCTATCGTTTCTGGCAGATCCAGATTGTACCAGGTAATTTTACCATTATCCATGCGATAAAATCTCGTATCCAGACCACAAGCAATGTTAACCACCGTACAATCAGGATTTTTCTCTATAAAATTCTTTACTAACTCATCAAAAACTACCGTTCTGGCAATTACCCCTTTTCCCATCGTAGAATCCTTGGCTGCTGTAGAAAAATCATAATCAATTTTGTCGACTAATTCTACCGCCTTTGCATCATAGAATTTATTATTTTTACTTTTGGAATATTGGGCTCTGGCATAGAAGCTCTGAAGCATTGTCTCAGCACTACCACTGATAGTGGGTTTTATTCTTTCACTCATACATTTACCTCTTTTGCAACATGGTTACATCAAACTAACTTAATTATAACATATTTTATGCAGATAAACAATTTCAGATTGCTTCTAAACTAAAAACAAAACCTCATTGAAGTTATAAACATCTTTGCAAATATACCATATCTATTAACTGTACACCACACTCATAAATTGGGTGGTCATAATTGTCCGTAAAGAAATTCGGAATATTGTGAGATCGGACAAATCCGCATTTTTCATAAAACGGTACGGTCAACGGGCTGTCACCTGTTCCAACCTGCAAAATAGAATATTCATCTGCATATTTACTTACAAGGAAGTCAATCAATGCTTTCCCATAGCCCTGTCCTTGATTCTGAGGATCAACTGCAATATTTTTAATTTCAAGTATTCCATTATCTTCATCAGTAACGACACATTCAGCTTTTACATTACCATCTTCAAGTACATACATAGTACCTTTTTCAAGATAGTGATCAATCATATTTTCCTGCTCATCAGCTAATAACAATAATGCTATAAATTGCTTTTTATTCTCATTCACTTCTCGGATTTTCATATCTATTACTCCGTCAAACTAGAATTTTCAAATTAGTCTTTGCAAATAACCTTTGAATCTTCACCATCAATTACAATTCCCTGACGGTTGTTAATTGGGCATAGATTCAAATCCGAAAACTCAGTCATTATTTTCTCGGTAACTTTCTTAAATGGTGCTGTAAGATAATGCGGAAGAACATAGAAATCAATCAAATCAAGCCCTGCATCATCTTCTTGTGAGTAGTCCTCTGGCTTTTCATCCATTTGCTCGATATATTGGATGCTTGGAGCGCATATAATTGCGCCTGCCGACTCGCCGATCATCAATTTTCCATTTGCCAATTCCTTTTTCAGCAGTCCATCAGTTCCCGTTTTACGGAGCTGGTCCATAAGAAAGAAAGAATTTCCGCCGGTAAAATATATCACATCTGCTTCTTCAAAAACAGACTGTATCGTTGAATAAGCCTCCGTTGAAATATCAATTTCAGTTACGATCGCTCCCAACTTTTTGAATAATTTTCGAGCCGAGCCGACATAACCGGTGTAGCCTTCACGCAGTGAAGCTGTTGGAATAAATGCGACTTTCTTATTTTCAATTTCTTCCTTTATCAGACTTCCTACACTTGAAAAGTGCGAACATAAAAATAATTTCATCAATATTCTCCTTTATAAATTTCGATTGAACAAAATCGCTGCGCGATGGCCTGCCAAGGCTGTGGCGCAGTTTTATTTTTATTAAAAAAGCAGTAGAATTACTTTTCATAATCCGTTATTGTTAAGTTACCACACGAAACAACTGAACTAAGAAAGCTCCACTGCCTATGATAAGAATAACATTTTCTAGTCTCTTCCGCAATCGGAATTATAACGCTAATGCACCCCCAAATAGGTAAATGTAATTATTAACACTACTTATTCTGGAGGTTTTATTATGTATAAAGATATTTTTGAATCCATCCGCAATGAAGCGGAGAAACGTAACCTGCGTGAAAGAACTATTCAACTGTATTGCTCTGATGTCAGTTACTTCCTTCGTTGGATTGGAAAAAATGTTTCTGATCTTACACTTGAAGATGCGGAAAGTTTTCTTACTGCCAAACGCCTGGAAGGCAGGTCTCCTGAAACTCACAATCACTATCGGTCTGCAATCAAGTTCTTATATAAAAAGGTGCTGAAGATTGTCTGGGATGATGACACTGTTCCGGCTATGAAAAGAGAGCGAAATCTTCCTGCTGTTCTATCCCGCAATGAAATAAATGCAATCATTGA